>JACQDK010000032.1 GCA_016201135.1 Actinomycetota bacterium | reverse complement strand
GGGTTCGTGGTCTTCGCAGGTCTGCTCGTCGGGACCTTGCTGGTCGGGATCGTTTCCCTGCAGGCGATGCTCGCGCAGACCTCCTTCCACACGGTGCAGCTTCGCTCGGAGATCGGTGCCCTCGCCGACCGGTACGACGTGCTGACGAGCGAGGCGGCCCGGCTCTCGGCGCCGGATCGGATCGCGGCGTGGGCCAGGGCGAACGGGATGCAGCAGGCCGACCCCGCGCACACGGTGATCGTCCCGGTGAAGGCCCTGGACGGAGCCCCCGGTTCCGGGAAGGGCGGTCCCGGGCAGGACGCGGCGCTGGTGAAGCCGATCCTGGGGAGCGCAGGGTGAGCCGTCCGCCCGCGGGGCGGCTGGTGGCGCTCCTGCTCGCCATGATCGTGGGATTCGGCGGGGTCCTCGGGCGCCTCGCCGTCCTCCAGACCCGCGATCGGGCGACCTTCGTGCAGCTCGGGTTCGACCAGCGGGTGAGGACCGTAACGCTCCCGGCGGATCGCGGCGACATCCTCGACCGCGACCGCGAGCCCCTGGCCCTGACCCTCCAGGCTCGCGATGTCTACGCGGATCCTCAACTCGTCACCGACCCGGAGGGCGACGCCGGGAAGGTCGCTGCGGTGCTCGGCTCGAGGCTGGCGCCGGTCCGGCACCTCCTCTCCTCCTCAGGCACTTTCGTGTACCTGGCCCGGCAGGTTGATCCGGCCGTGGCCGATCGGGTGGACGCGCTGCATCTGGCCGGGATCGGGACCCTTCCGACCACCAAGCGGTACTACCCCGCGGGGAGCTTGGCGTCCCAGGTGCTCGGGTTCGTCGGGACCGACGGCACGGGGCTGTCCGGGTTGGAGCTCCAGTACCAGGGGGTCTTGGCCGGCACGGCGGGGCAGCGCACGGCAGAGCTCGGGGCCGACGGCACGCCGATCGCTCAGGGGCTCGACACCGTGACCGCGGCACGACCCGGAGAGGACGTGGTGACCACTCTGGACCGAGACCTCCAGTACTACGCGCAGCTGCAGCTCGAGGCCGCCGTGAAGGCGAATCACGCGAAGGGCGGAACCATCATGGTGATCGACCCCGCGACGGGAGACATCCTCGCGATGGCGAGCTACCCGTGGTTCGACCCTAACTCGTTCACGTCCTACTCGGAGGCCAGCTACCGCAACCGCGCCGTTACGGACTCCTTCGAGCCCGGGTCCGTCAACAAGGTGATCACTGCGGCGGCCGCCGTGCAGGAGGGCGTGTTCCCTCTGGACAAGGGGTTCGAGGTCCCCGATCACATCCAGGTGGACAACTACACGATCCACGACTCGCATCCGCACCCGATGGAGTCCATGACGCTGGGCGACATCATCGCCGAGTCGAGCAACGTCGGCGCCGTGAAGGTGGCGGATCTCCTCGGGGCGCAGCGGCTCTCCTCGTACGTCCAGCGGTTCGGCTTCGGCCGCCCGACGGGGCTCGGGTTCCCAGGCGAGACCGGGGGCATCGTGCCGCCTCTCGCCGACTGGTCCGCCGCGACCCTGGCGACCGTTGCGTACGGGCAAGGCGTGTCCGTGACCCCGCTTCAGATGGCCTCCGTGTACACGACGATCGCGAACGGGGGCGTGTACATCGAGCCGAGACTCGTGCGCGGCACCGTGGACGCGGCGGGCGTCTTCCACGCCGCGCCGCCGGCGCGGACGTACCGCGTGGTCTCGGCCGCGACGGCTTCGACCGTCACCGAGATGCTCGCCTACGTGGTGCAGGACGGCACCGGCCTCGCGGCGCAGATCCCCGGATACCAGGTGGCCGGCAAGACCGGCACGGCGCTCAAGCCGGATCCGAAGACCGGCGGCTACTATCCGAACCGCTACATGGCCTCCTTCATCGGGTTCCTGCCCGCCTCGCAGCCGCGGGTGGTGGTCGCCGCGGTGATCGACGAGCCGACCACGATCTACGGGGGCATCGCCGCCGCGCCGCTCTTCCAGAAGGTGGCGCGCTACGCCATCCAGCGCCTTGGGATCGCGCCCGCCCCTCCCGTCGGCCTCCCCCCACACCTCCTGAACAGGGGATGACCGCGACCGACCCGCGGCCGGGGGCGCGGGTAAGCTCGGAACCGTTGGTCCCCACTCCCCACGTCCCGCTGTTCGAGGTCGCGGCCGCGATCGACCGGTCCGAGGTCCGCGGCGAAGCCGGCGTGCCGATCGCCGACGCGAGATACGCCTCCGGAGAGGTCGCTCCGGGGACCCTGTTCTTCTGCGTGCCCGGCTCGAAGACCGACGGTCACCGCTTCGCCGCCGATGCCGTGGCTCGCGGCGCCGCGGCCCTCGTGGTGGAGCGGTGGCTGGAAGAGCTCGACGCTCCGCAGGTGAGGGTGCCGTCGGTTCGGGAAGCGATGGGGCCCATGTCGGCCGTGGTGTTCGGGAGACCGGCCGAGACGATGAGGATGGTGGGCGTCACGGGAACGAACGGCAAGACGACGACGACGTACCTGCTCGAGTCGATCTTCCGTGCGAACGGGTGGGTGCCGGGCGTGATCGGCACGACGGGCGCGCGCGTGGCCGGTGATCCGCTGCCGCTGGCGCGAACGACGCCGGAGGCCCCGGACCTTCACCGGCTGCTGGTGCGGATGCTGGATCGAGGCGTGGACGCGGTCGCGATGGAGGTCTCCTCTCACGCGCTGGATCAGCACCGCGTCGGCGGCGTGCGCTACGACGTCGCCGTCTTCACCAACCTGTCGCAGGACCACCTCGACTACCACCCAGACATGGCCGCGTACTTCGCCGCGAAGGGTCTCCTGTTCGATCGGGCCTACTCCGAGCGAGGGGTCGTGAACGTCGACGATCCGTACGGGTGGGAGCTCACACGTGCGTGCGAGATCCCGGTGGTGACCTTCGGGAGCCAGGAGAGGGCCGACGTTCGCGTCGCCGACGCGGCGGCCGACGCGGCGGGGATCTCGTTCACGGCGGACGGCGTTCGGATCCGCTCGGCCCTGCGAGGTCTGTTCAACGTGTGGAACTGCGTGGCGGCGCTGGCCGCAGCACGCGCGCTCGGCGTCGACGATCGGGCGATCGTCGAGGGCGTCGCGGCGCTTCCGGGCGTGCCGGGTCGCGTCGAGCCAGTGGACGAGGGTCAGGAATTCCTCGTGATGGTGGACTACGCGCACTCGCCCGATAGCATCGACAACGTGCTCCGCGCTGCGCGGCCGCTCGCCTCCGGCCGCCTCATCGTCGTGTTCGGTTGCGGGGGAGACCGCGACCGTGCAAAGAGTCCCCTGATGGGGCGCGCAGCCACGGCCAACGCGGACCTCACCGTCATCACGAGCGACAACCCGCGCTCGGAGGACCCCCTCGCGATAATCGCCGACGTCGAGCCCGGGGCGAAGGCGGGGGTCGGGGCGTACGTCATCGAGCCGGACCGGCGCGCGGCCATCAGGCTCGCGGTGCGGGAGGCGCGGGCGGGCGACGTGGTCGTGATCGCCGGCAAGGGTCACGAGTCGGGGCAGGAGTTCGCCGATCGCACGATCCCGTTCCTCGATCGCGACGTGGCGGGCGAAGAGCTGCGCGCGCTCAGGGAGGGTGCGTGAAGCCGCGCTCTCTCTCGGAGGTGGCGAGCGCCGTCGATGGCGTGATGCTCGGCGCCGACGTCGAGGTGACCCATGTCGTGACCGACTCGCGGCGGGCGGCCTCGGGCGCGCTCTTCTTCGCCCTCCCCGGCGAGCACACGGATGGCTCGCGCTACGTGCAGGACGCCTTCGCGAGCGGCGCGGCCGCGGTGGTCGTCCCGGACGGTGTCCCTGCGGCAGGTCCGGCCCTGCGGGTCGGCTCGCCGGGGGAGGCGCTGGTCCGGCTGGCGGCGGACGAGCGAGCGACCCGGATCCGCGACGTGCCGGTGATCGGCGTGACCGGCGCGAACGGGAAGACGTCCACCAAGGACCTGGCCGCGGCCGTCCTCGGCGCGAGGTTCCGCACGCATGCCTCCCCCGCCTCGTTCAACAACGAGATCGGCCTGCCGCTCACGCTCCTCACGGCGCCGGAGGGGGTCGAGCTGATCGTGGCGGAGATGGGCGCGCGCCGCATCGGCGACGTTCGTCTGCTCTGCGAGGTCGCCCGCCCCGACGTCGTGGTCGTGACGAACGTCGGCGTCGCGCACATGGAGATCTTCGGGTCGTGGGAGGCGATCGTCGAGGCGGCGGCTGAGCCGGTCGAGGCGCTGGGTCCGAACGGCGTGGCCATCCTCAATGCCGACGACCCGGTCGCGGACGGACTGGCCGTGCGCACCGGGGCCCGCGTCGTCACCTTCGGGCAGGCCGTTCGCGCGGATGTTCGCGGCGAGGCCGTCGAGCTGGGCGCCGACGGGCGTTGCCGATTCGCTCTCGCGTCGGGCGACGCGCGGGAGCCCGTCGAGCTCGCCGTGCCGGGCGAGCACATGGTGCCCAACGCTCTCGCGGCCGCCGCGTGCGGGCTCGTGATGGGGCTCACGGCCGCGGAGTGCGCGACCGGCCTGAAGGGAGCGCGCATCTCGCACTGGAGGATGGAGACCTTCTCGAGCCCGGATGGGATCCGCGTGGTGAACGACGCGTACAACGCGAACCCCGAGTCGATGGCGGCGGCGCTTAAGGCGGCGCGGTGGATGGCCCGCGATTCCCGCCTGATCGCCGTTCTCGGCGTGATGGCCGAGCTCGGCGCGATCTCCGACGAAGAGCACGAGCGGATCGGAGAGCTCGTAGCCAGGATCGGCGTGGGCCGGCTCGTGACCGTCGGCGCCGGCGCTCGCCGGATCGCCCTGGCTGGGATCCGCGAGGGCGTGGAGCCCGAGAACGTCGCGAGCTACGACGACCCCGAGGAGGCGCTCGACGACGTACGCGCTCACGCCCGGCCCGGCGACGTCTTGCTGTTCAAGGGTTCCCGCGTGGCAGGGCTCGAGAGGCTCGCGGAGGCACTGCGGTGATCTCGATCCTCGTGGCCGGCGCGGTGGGTCTCACGGTGACGCTGCTCGTGACGCCCATCGCGATCCGCGCCTTCTCGCTCTGGGGCTGGGGGCAGCGCATCAGGGAGGACGGCCCGCACACGCACATGGAGAAGATGGGCACGCCGACGATGGGCGGGATCGTGATGCTCGTCGGCGTCGTGACCGCGTACCTGGCGGCGCGGGTGACCTTCGGAGGGTTCACCGGCGCCGGCCTCTCACTCCTGTTCGCGGCCCTCGGGTTCGGCGTGGTGGGCTTCCTGGACGACTACACGAAGGTCCGCCGCCGCCGATCGCTGGGCCTGTCGAAGTCGGCGAAGTTCCTCGGCACAGCGGTGGTCTCGGTCGTGTTCGGGGTGCTGGTGGTCCACCTGGCGGCGAAGTCGGGCGCCTCCACGAACCTCTCGTTCATCCGGGACACCGGGCTCCACCTGGGCATCGCGTACTACGCGTGGACCTTCGTCGTGCTCACGTCCTCGTCGAACGGGGTGAACCTCACCGACGGGCTGGACGGGCTCGCTTCCGGCGCGGCGACCCTGGTGCTGTCGGCGTTCGTGTTCATCGCGTTCTGGCAGTTCCGGCACACGTGCGCGGGGCTCACGCTCCTCGGTCAGGACGCGGAGGCCTGCTACGCCGTCGACGCGGGCTCGATGCTCGACACCGCGATCGTCGCGGCGGGCATGATGGGGGCCGCCACGGGCTTCCTGTGGTGGAACGCGGCCCCGGCGCGGATCTTCATGGGGGACACGGGCGCGCTTGCCCTGGGCGTGCTGATCGGGGGGCTCGCGATGGTCACGAACACGCAGCTCCTGCTCGTGATCCTGGGTGGGCTGTTCGTGATCGAAACCGTCTCGGTGATCCTCCAGGTCATCGCCTTCCGCGGGTTCGGCCGCCGGATCTTCCGCATGTCGCCGATACATCATCACTTCGAGCTGCTCGGATGGCCTGAGTTCACGGTCATCGTCCGGTTCTGGATCATCGCGGGGCTCTGTGTCGCCGTGGGCCTGGGCCTCTTCTACTACGACTTCATCGCGCGCGGAGGCCTGGGGTGAGAGGCGAGCGGGTGCTCGTGGTGGGCGCCGGCGTGTCCGGCTCGGCCGCGGCGCGCGTGTTCGCGGAGGAGGGAGCTCGCGTCCTGGTCACCGACGAGCGGCCTCGAGACGAGCTGCCGCTCGCAGCGGAGCTCGAGGAGCTCGGGATCGAGGTGGAGGGCGGCGGCCACGAACCCTCGCAGCTGGGATCCGCGACGCTCGTCTTCGTGAGCCCCGGCGTGGCTCCGCACTCGCCGGTGGTCGAGTGGGCGCTCGCCCGGGGGCTGCCGGTGTGGGGCGAGCTGGAGTTGGGGGCGCGGCTGTCGGCGGTCCCGTACGTCGCCGTGACAGGGACGAACGGGAAGACGACGACGACGGGGATGGTTGCCTCGTGCCTCCGGGCCGCGGGGATCGACGCGATCGCCTGCGGCAACGTGGGGCACCCCTTTCCCCTCGCGGCGCGCGAGGGGCACGAGGCGCTGGTGGTGGAGGCTTCGTCATTCCAGCTCTGGTTCCAGGAGTCGTTCCACCCCAAGGTCTCCGTTCTGTTGAACGTCGCACAGGACCACGTGGACTGGCACGGGTCGGTGGAGGGGTACACGCGGGCCAAGGCGCGCGTGCACGGCGCGCAGGGGGAGGGGGACCTGCATGTTGGGAATCGGGACGACGAGGTCGCCGCCGCGATCTCCCGCGAGGCGCCCTGCCCGATCGTGTGGTTCGGCCTGGGAGAGCCTTCACAGGGCGAGGTCGGTTACGTTGGCGACGAGCTGATCACTCGCCAGGCCGGGCTGGACGCGCACCTGGGTCCCATCGATCCCGAGCGCGCGGGTTACCGCGCGGACGCCGCCGCGGCGGCCGCGGCCTCGATCGCCTTCGGCGCGTCGGCGGAGGCGACCGGCATGGGGCTCGCGTCGTTCACGCCCGCCCGCCATCGGGGTGAGGTCGTGGCGGTGGCAGGCGGCGTCCGTTTCGTCGACAACTCGAAGGCCACGAACGTGCACGCGGCCCTTGCCGCGCTGGAGGGCGTTCGGGACGCCGTGCTGATCGCGGGCGGTCGCGCGAAGGGAGTGGACCTCTCCCCGCTCGCGGCCGCGCGGGACCGCCTACGAGCGGTGGTGGCGATAGGGGAGTCGGCCGACGACCTCGTCCGGATCTTCGAAGGGCTGACGACGGTCCGCGCCGCGGGCTCGATCGAGGAGGCCGTGCGGGTGGGGTTCGAGCTCGCCGCCGGCGTGGCCACGGTGCTCCTGGCTCCTGCGTGCGCGAGCTGGGACCAGTTCCGGGACTACGCCGAGCGGGGAGAGCGGTTCGCCGCCGCGGCGCGGGCGATGGCGGAGGGAGTGCGGGCCAGTGGCTGAGGGCGCGGCCGGCCGCGCGCTCCGGAGGCCCGCGGCCCAGAGGGCCGGGGCGAAGGCGGCGCCCGCCGGCCGCGCCCGGCCGCGCCGGGGACGTCCGCCGCTGCGGGTCGTTCGGCCCGCGCGCAAGCCCGGGCGAGACCCGATGGCGGTCGCTCGGCGCAGCCTCGCGCTGCTGCTGATCCCATCGGCCGTCCTCACCCTCCTGGGGATCGTGGAGGTGCTCTCGGCGAGCTCGGTGTCCGCCTACGAGCAGCTGGGCTCGAGCTTCTTCTTCTTCAACCGGCAGGTGCTTTACGCGGGGGTGGGCGTGGTCGCACTGGTGCTGTGCTCGCGGATGCCGCACCGTGCGTGGCAGCGGCTGTCGGTGCCGCTGCTCGCCGTCTCGGTCCTTCTGATGCTCCTTGCGCTGCATCCGACTTCGGGGATCTCGGCGTACGGGGCATCGAGGTGGATCGTCATCGGACCGATCACTCTGCAGCCGTCGGAGCTGACGAAGCTCGCGCTGATCGCGTTCACCGCCACGATCTTGGTCCGCAAGTGGAACCACCTCGACGAGCCCGCGCACCTGGCGATCCCTCTCGCGCCGGCGGTTGCGATCGTGGCGGGGATCGTCATCCTGCAGCGCGACCTGGGCACGACGATCATCCTCGCGGGCAGCGTGTTCATGGTGCTGTTCGCCGCCGGAGTGCGCCTGCGCTACCTCACCGTCACCGGGCTCATGGGCCTCGGGGCCGCGGGCGCCCTGATCTTCGGGGAGTCCTACCGCAGGGATCGGCTGATCGCCGCGCTCCACCCCTTCCAGGATCCGCTCGGGGCCGGATACCAGCAGATCCAGGGGTACATAGCGCTGGGCTCGGGCGGCTGGTGGGGCGTGGGGCTGGGCGCGAGCCGTCAGAAGTGGCAGTACGTCCCGAACGCTCACACCGACTTCATCTTCGCGATCCTCGGTGAGGAGCTGGGATTCGTCGGAGAGATCGTGACGCTCTCGATGTTCGTTCTGCTGATCTACGCGGGGATCCGGATCGCGATCAACGCGCCGGACACTTTCGGACGGCTGCTCGCGGCGGGCATCACCTCCTGGATCGGGTTGCAGGCGATCGTGAACGTGGGCGCGGTAACGGGGCTCGTGCCGATCACGGGAGTCCCGCTGCCCTTCGTGTCCTTCGGTGGGTCGGCGCTCGTCGTGTCGCTCGCCGCGGTGGGGGTCCTTGCGAGCATCGCGCGAGCCGGATCGTCGGCTCGGGTGAAGGGTCGCGGGGAGGTTCGGACGTGAAGGTCGTGATCGCCGGCGGGGGAACCGCCGGGCACGTGTTCCCCGCGATCGCGCTGGCTCGGCGCCTCGTCGAGGAGCACGACGCACGCGTGACCTTCGTGGGAACGCTCGTCGGGCAGGAAGCCCAACTCGTCCCGGCCGCGGGGTTCGAGTTTCACGGCGTCTCGGCGGAACAGATGCCGCGCAAGCTGTCCGCGAAGGTGCTGCGGGCGCCCTTCACCGCGCTCGCTTCGGTGCGTGCGTGCCGGCCTCTTGTGGCGGACGCCGACGTGGTGGTCGGCATGGGGGGGTACGCGAGCCTTCCGGCCGTGCTCGCGGCGCGGTGGACGCGCATCCCCCTGGTGCTCCACGAGCAGAACGCGGTGCCGGGGCTCGCGAACCGGCTCGCCGCACGGTGGGCGCGCACGGTGGCGCTTTCCTTTGCCGATGCGTCGGCGCGACTCCCGAAGGTGAGGACGGTCGTCACCGGCGATCCGGTCCGCGAGGCGATCCTGGACGTTCCCCGCTCCCGGGACGCGCTGGCGAAGGAGGCGTGGGAGGAGCTGGAGCTGGAGCCGGGCCGGTCGACCATCGTCGTGATCGGCGGGAGTCAGGGCGCCCTGTCGCTGGATCGCGCCGTGGCGGGCGCGGTCCCGCTGCTCGCGGGCCGAGCAGATCTCCAGCCTTGCGGTCGCGCGTGCCGGCGCGACCAGCATCGCCGAGCTGACCGTCTGCGGGGTTCCGTCCGTGCTCGTGCCCTACCCGTTCGCGACCGAGAACCACCAGCAAGCCAACGCGAGAGAGCTCGAGCGGGCGGGCGGGGCCGAGGTGCTGCCCGACGCGCAGCTCACGCCCGGAACGTTCGCTGCGAGGGTCGAGTCCCTGCTGGCCGACCGCGATCGGCTGGCGCAGATGAGGGAGGCGGCGTTCGCGTGGGCGAAGCCCGACGCGGCTTCCCGACTCGCCCGCGTGGTCGTGGAGGCGGCGTGAGCGCGACCGTGTACTCCCCCCCGCCGGGCTCGATCCCAACCCTGGAGGTGCCGGATCTCACCGGAGTGCGCCGTGTGCACATGATCGGGATCGGCGGCGCCGGGATGCGCAACCTCGCCAAGCTGATGCTCGCCCGGGGCATCGCCGTGTCGGGCTCGGACCTCAAGGACTCGAAGGGGGTGCGCGAGCTGCGCGATGCAGGGGCTGAGGTCGCGGTGGGGCACGCCCCGCAGAACGTGGGGGACCCCGACGCCGTCGTGATCTCGAGCGCGATCCTCGAGCGGAACGTGGAGCTGCGGGAAGCCCGGCGGCGGAGCCTTCCCGTCTGGGCGCGCGCGCAGGTCCTGGCCGCCGCGGCTACGGGGTATCGAGCGATCGCGGTGGCGGGGACCCACGGGAAGACGACCACGACCTCGATGGTCGCGGTGATCCTGGAACGAGCGGGCCTCGATCCCACGTTCGTGATCGGCGGCGACCTGAACGAGATCGGGAGCGGCGCCCGCGCCGGCGCCGGCGATCTGTTCGTGGCCGAGGCCGACGAGAGCGATGGGTCCTTCCTGCTGATGCGGCCGGCGGTGGGGATCGTCACGAACGTCGAGATCGACCATGTGGACTTCTACGGCGGCGGCCGGGAGGAGATCGAGTCGGCCTTCGCGGCCTTCGCCCGGCGCTGCGGGCACGTGGTGGTCTGTTGCGACGACGAGGGCGCACTGCGCGCGATCGAGGCATCCGGCGTGCCGGGCTTGACGTACGGGACGGCAGAGGGCAGCGACGCGCGGCTGAGGGTCGCCTCCGTCGGTCCGGGCGGCGCCGCTGGAACACTGCGTCTAGATGGCGGGGAAGTCGAGATCCGCCTCCGTGTGGACGGCGCGCACAACCTGTTGAACGCGGCCGCCGCCGTCGCCGCGACGGGGCTCGCAGGGGTGGACGCGGCGACGGCGGCGGCCGCCCTGGCCTCGTTCATGGGCGTGCGGCGCCGCTTCGAGCACCGGGGGTCGGCGCGCGGCGCGGACTTCTACGACGACTACGGGCACGTCCCCACCGAGCTCGCGGTCACGCTCGACGTCGCGAGGAGGACCGGTCCCAACCGGCTCGTGGCGGTGTTCCAGCCCCACCGGTACTCGCGAACGCAGGCCCTCTGGCGGGAGCTGGGGGCGAGCCTGGTGGAGGCCGACCTCGTGGTGGTGACCGACGTGTATGGCGCGGACCAGGACCCGATCCCGGGCGTCACGGGAGGGATGGTCGTCGAGGGGATCCGGCTGGCCGCGCCCGGCAAGGCGGTGGTGTACCTGCCGCACCGGGCGGACGTGGTGCGTTTCCTGGCCGAGGAGGTTCGCGAGGGGGACCTGGTGGTGACGATGGGCTGCGGGGACGTCTGGATGCTCGGCGAGGCCGCCCTGGAACGGATCCGGGAGAGCGGATGACCGACGCGGTCCTTCGCGCCGAGGCCGTGCTGCGGGCCGTGTGCGGGGACCGCGTGCGAACCGGGTTCCCGATGGCCCCCCTGACCACGCTTCGGGTCGGGGGCCCCGCTGCCATCTATCTCGAGGCGGGATCCGACGCCGACCTGGCCGTGGCGGGCCGGGCCGCCAAGGAGACGGGTCTGCCTGTGATGGTGGTGGGCAAGGGCTCCAACGTCCTCGTCTCAGACGCCGGGTTCCCCGGGATCGTGCTGCGGCTGGGCCGGGGCTTCAGGTGGGCGGCGCGCGACGGCGACCGTCTGTCGGCGGGCGGCGCGATGCCTCTCCCGGCGCTCTCGGGCGTGGCGTTGCGCCACGGCCTCGCGGGGATCGAGTTCGGCGTGGCGATCCCGGCCACGGTGGGCGGCGCGGTCCGCATGAACGCCGGAGCCCACGGCAGCGAGATGGCCGAGGTCCTGGAGCGCGCCGAGGTGTTCCTGCTCCACGAGGGGCAGATCCGTTCGGTCGTGGCCGCCGACGCCGGCTTCTCGTATCGGGCGTCCGCGCTCCCGGGATCAAGCGTCGTGGTCTCGGCGACAGTGGTCCTGGGGCCCGGGCGGACGGAGGAGATCAGGGCGCGGATGGACGAGGCACGGGAGTGGCGGCGCCGTACGCAACCCCTCGCGGAGCCCAACTGTGGGAGCGTCTTCAAGAACCCGCCGGGCGATCACGCAGCGCGCCTGATCGAGGAGTCGGGCGCCAAAGGATTCTCGATCGGCGGGGCGAGCGTCTCCGAGAAGCATGCGAACTTCGTGGTGACGGCGCCCGGCGCTCGCGCCGCTGACGTCGTGGCGCTCATCCGAGCGGTGCAGGATCGGGTCGAGGGGCTGACGGGCATCCGCTTGGAGCCCGAGGTACATCTCGTGGGGGAGTTCGACGTTGTTCCAGGGTGAACACGTTCGGCTCGAAGCCGAACCGGCCGCCGAACCGGTCCCCGTGGGCGGGGCGATCGAGGAGGTGCGGTCCCCCGTCGAGGAACCGGAGCCGGCGGTGAGCCCAAGGGCCAAGACCGCTCATCGGGGCTTGCGCCGCCCGCTCCCCAGGTGGGCTCGCCGCGCCGCGCCGGTCGCGGTGATCCTGGCCGTGGTGGGCGGAGGAACCGCGTTCATGCGGTCGTCGTTCTTCGGCGCAGACGAGGTACGAGTGATCGGCGCATCGCACCTGTCCGACGCGCGCGTGATCCGCGATGCGGGTGTGCAAGGGGAGAACGTCCTCTCGCTCAACACCGGAGTGGTCGAGGCGAGGCTCGAGCGAGATCCGTGGATCGCGAACGCCGTGGTAACTCGATCGCTTCCCGGCACGGTCACGATCCGGGTGACCGAGAGGACCCCCGTGGCGGCGGTGCAGGTAGCCGGAGGCTTCGAGCTCGTGGCCGCAGACGGGGTCACGCTCGGCGGGACCCAGCGCCCTGGCCGCCTGCCCGTGATCCCAACGAACACCGTTCCGGGCGGCGCGACGGGAGGCTTCCTGGCGCCGGCGCGCGTGGTCGGAGCCCTAGCCCCGGACGTGCGCTCGGAGGTGATGCTGGCGTACGAGGGGATCACAGGAGAGGTCTTCCTCCGGCTCCGCTCCGGAACGGTGGTGCGCTTCGGCCCTCTGACGTCCGTGACGGAGAAGGCAGACGCGCTCGCGGCGGTGCTGGGATGGGCGGGGGACCAAGGAGCGAGGGTCCTTACTATCGATCTCAGGTTCCCTAGGGCACCGAGCGCGAGGCTCTCTGACGGCAGCACCGTGACCCCGTGAGACTGTCACCGTATGCGACAAGTTAGGGGTCGTTGATCCCCTGTGAAGCTTGACGCACCAGCGGTTCCTTAGTAGGGTAGCCGAGCTTCACTTGAGGTAGATATGACAATAACGTTGAAGTTGATGGTTAGAGTTGCAAGCACGGGAATGGCGTTTCCCCAGGTAGGTCGGGGGTAGAGACTCCGGCACGGAGGTCAGCGATGGTGATGGACGCTCCTCAGAACTACCTCGCCGTGATCAAGGTCATCGGGATCGGTGGGGGTGGCGTGAACGCGGTGAACCGGATGATCGAGGCAGGCCTCCGGGGCGTCGAGTTCATCGCCGTCAACACGGACGCGCAGACGCTGCTGATGTCCGACGCCGAGGTGAAGCTCGACATCGGGCGGGAGACCACGCGAGGCCTGGGCGCCGGCTCCGATCCCGAGGTGGGAAGGAACGCCGCCCACGAGCACGCCGACGAGATCGAGGAGATCCTGAAGGGTGCCGACATGGTGTTCATCGCCGCCGGCGAGGGCGGCGGGACGGGGACGGGCGGCGCGCCCGTGGTCGCTGAGATCGCGCGGGCGCTCGACGCCCTGACGATCGGCGTGGTGACCCGGCCGTTCGGCTTCGAGGGCCGCAAGCGCGCGACCCAGGCTGACGTCGGGATCACCGAGCTGAAGAAGGCGGTCGACACCCTGATAGTCGTACCGAACGATCGGCTTCTCCAGGTGTCGGATCCGAACATGCCGATGGTGGACGCCTTCCGGATGGCCGATCAGGTGCTGTACCAAGGCGTGGACGGCATCACCTCCCTCATCACCACCCCCGGTCTGATCAATCTCGATTTCGCAGATGTGAAGGCCGTCATGACGGGCGCCGGCTCGGCCCTCATGGGGATCGGCTTCGGCAGCGGGGCCGACCGGGCCGAGGAGGCCGCGAGGTCGGCCATCTCCTCCCCGCTCCTGGAGTCCTCGATCGACGGCGCGAAGGGCGTGCTGCTCTCGATCGCCGGCCCCACCGACCTCACCCTGCACGAGGTCAACAAGGCAGCCGACGCGATCACCCGCGTGGCCCATCCCGATGCGAACATCATCTTCGGCGCGGTCGTGGACGACGCGCTCGGTGATGAGGTTCGCGTCACCGTGGTGGCCGCGGGATTCGACAAGCTGTCGGCCGCGATAGGCGGGGGACATCTCGAGAGCCGGCTCTCGCGGCTGCTCGAGGAGCCGGTCCGCACCCCGGCGGGATCGGAGTCCATGCCCTCGATCCTGGAAGAGGACGACGAAGACGTCTTCCGCAGCACGCCGGAACCGATCTCCTTCGACGCCGAGGAGGATCTCGACATCCCGGATTTCCTGAAGAGCTGACGATCGACCCGACCGCCCCGCGCGGCCCCACGGGTCCTGGGGCGGGGAGGCCACCGGAGCAGAGGCGACCTTCCCCCGCCTCCTGGCCGAGAGCCTCCCCGCCCCCGTTCCATCCCGGCGACGCCTGCCAAGCTTCCGGTATGTGGCTGGAACGATCCGCGGCCCGGAGCGCCCGGCGGCTCCCCTCGAGGGGGTCGTCGTGACGGCCTCGGGCGACCCTCTCCTTGCGAACCTCGCCAGGGTCCGCGAGACCATCGGGCGCGCGGCCGAACTCGCGGGCAGGGACCCCTCCGAGGTGAGGCTCGTCGCCGCCAGCAAGACGGTTCCGGTCGGAGCGATGCGCCGGGTAGCCGAGGCCGGGGTCGGTGACTTCGGGGAGAACTACGTGAAGGAGCTCCGCGACAAGGTGCAGGCACTGCCCGGCGTTCGGTGGCACTTCATCGGGAACCTCCAGGTGGGCTCGGCCCATCACGTGGCTGGGCTCGCCGACGTCGTGGAGACGCTCTCGGGCGAGCATGCGACCCGGCGTCTCGCGCGACGGGCCGCCGAGGCCGGCAGGACCCTCGATGCCTTGATCGAGGTCGACTTCACCCGGGAACGTGCCGGCGTGACGCCCGAAGACCTGGCCGAGTTCGCGGAGGTCGTGGCCTCGTTAGAGGGCATCCACCTCGTCGGCCTGATGACGTTGCCGCCGCTCCCGGAGCGAGCCGAGGACTCCCGCCCGTACTTCTCGGGCCTGCGTGGTCTCCGCGACCGGCTGCGGGAAACCCACCCGGACGTGCTGGAATTGTCCATGGGGATGTCGTTGGATTACGAGGTCGCGGTGGCAGAAGGCGCTACGATGGTGCGCATCGGCACGGCGCTGTTCGGTGAACGGCCGCCTGCGTAGGGAGGAAACGATGGCCGGCGTGTGGAAGAAGACGCTCAACTACCTCGGTCTGGTCGAGGACGACGAGGAATTCGTGGAGGACATGCCTGAGGTCGAGCCCGCCACGGTGCGGCGGATGCGGCCGCAGGCCGTCCGGGAGGTCCCCTCCGGGACCGAGGGCGTGGTGCGCACCATCTCAACGGTCCGACCTGCCGTGGCAACTACTTCGGCCATACACAAGTCCGAGCCGAAGCGGTTCAACGAGGCTCGCGAGGTGGCCGACCGGTTCAAGGCCGGCACGGCCGTGATCATGAACCTGCAGTCCACCGACGACACCATCGCGCGCCGGCTCGTGGACTTCGCTTCGGGGCTCGTATACGGGCTCGACGGCAAGATCGAGATGGTGGCCAATCGCGTCTACCTGCTCACGCCGGCCAACGTGGAGGTCTCGGCTGAGGAGCGCGAACGGATCGTCGGCGGGGGCTTCTACAACCAGTTCTAGCCGTGGCCGCCCGACGGATCCTAAGCCCGCGCCGGAGGCGGGCTCTGCTAGCCTTCTCGGGCCATGATCGCCGCCGGGAACCCGCTCCTGAACCTCGTGTGCGTCGGGACCTTCATCTACTCCCTGATCCTTTTCGCCTGGGTGGTCCTCAGCTGGGTGCAGCTGGCGGGGTGGCGGCCGCCGGTGACCGGTCTCGGCCGCTCCGCCTACGAGCTGATCGAGGACGTCGTCCGCCCGGTGGTGGCGCGCCTGCGCCGCATCATCCCCCCGGCCGGACCCTTCGATCTCTCAGTCGCCGTGGCTTTCGTCATCCTGTTCGTGATCCGGCAGGCCGTCTGCTGAGGTGGTGTCGATGAAGAGGAAGAAGGAGAAGCAGGAGGAACAGGGCGAGCCGTTCTCGGCCCCCAAGCCGGCGCCGCGCATCACGCCCGAGGACATCCAGGCCAAGGAGTTCCGGATCGCGCGGTTCAGGGGCTACAGGGAACGTGATGTGGACGAGTACCTGGACGACCTCACGCTCGCGTGGAGCGCCGTGGTCGACGAGAACGATCGTCTGCGACTGCAAGCCCGGGGCGCGATCGGCGACCCCGACCTGGACGACGTGTCCAGGCAGGCCGACCAGATCATCGCCCGAGCCCGGGAAGAGGCTGCTCAGATCCTCCGCGAGGCCGAGGCGCGCGCCATGCTCATCGGCGCCGGCGGAAGCTCCGACCGACCTGCGGTGTCGGCGTTCCTGTCGAAGGAGCGAGAGTTCCTACAGTCACTCGCCTCGCTGGTGCAGGGGCACGCGGAGGGTGTGAAGGGGTTGGCACGCCAGGCGTACGGGAAGCCCGCCGCGCGCGCCGGGGAAGCCGTTCCGGCGCCGGCCGAGGTCGTCGCGCAGCCCGAGCCGGCCGTCGATGTCGCGATGGCGCAGGCCGAGCCGGCCGTCGAGGAGCCGATCCGCGTGGAGGAGGCCACCCCGGCGACGGTTCCGGCGAGCGAGCCGGACGACCGGTCAGAGCCGGGAGACCGCTCGCTCCGGGAGCTGTTCTGGGGCGAGGAATAGCAAGGCACGGCGCCGGCGCGGTTCTCGGGGCCGCGTTCGTCCTCGTGCTGGTCGCCGCGGTCTCGCTCTTCGTGGGCCTCGCGTCCGGGAACGGTCGGGGCGCCCTTCTGGCCGCCGCCGTCGCGAGCGCGGGTGCGCTGCTGTTGATATGGATCGGCGTCTCGAGGTCGGTCAGATCTTCCGGACGCTGACCGCGACGCGGGAGCCTTCGATCTCGGCTTCCTGACGGAAGCCCTCCGCCGAGGCCGCCTCGATCAGCTCGGCCGCGAGCGTCTCTCCCTTCACGTAGTCGGCCTGAGCGCGGAGGGCCTCCGCGATCTCGCCTGAAGCGTCCACTGCGAGGGCGATCCGGTCGCTCACGTCCAGGCCCGCCGACCTGCGCGCGTCCTGCACGAGCCGGACGAGCTCCCTGGCGAGTCCCTCCTGCCTCAGCTCGGGCGTGAGCTCGAGGTCGAGCGCGACGGTGAGACCGCCCTCGCTCGCGATGCCCCAGCCCTCGCGGACCTGTTGCGCGAGGTCGACGTCGGCGGGGGAGATCGAGATGCCGGCGAGCGTCACGGTCTCACCTCTCGCGAGCGCGACGGCCGCGGTGCCGTCGTCGGCCGCGAGCGCCGAGGCGACCTCCTTCACGCGGCCACCCAGCTTCGGCCCGAGGGCGCGGTAGTTGGGCTTGGCGCGCCAGAGGCCGAGCTCGTGGACGGTCTCGGCGAACTCGATCCGCTTCACGTTCAGCTCATCGGCCACCACGTCCAGGAGCGGCGCGAGTGCCTCGTGGTCCCCGGCGTAGTGCACCACCGCCTCGGCCAGCGGCTGGCGCGTCCTGGTCTTGGTCTCCGTTCGCACGTGGCGACCGAGCTCCACGATCGCTCGCGCCGCGGCCATCGCGTCGTCGAGCCGCCCCTCGGTCACGTCCGGTTCCGGGTAGTCGGCCAGGTGGACCGAGTCCGGCCGGCCGCCGCGGCCCGCCGCGAGGTTCCGCCAGAGCGCCTCGGCGACGAACGGCGTGAATGGGGCGAGCAGGGTCGCGAGCGCCACGAGGCACTCGTGCAGGGTGTGGAAGGCGGAGAGCGTGTCCTCCGACGCGCCGCCGCCCGGGTTCCAGAACCGGCGGCGCGAACGGCGCACGTACCAGTTCGACAGATCGTCCACGAACGACTGGATCGCGCGACCGGCGCCGGTGGCGTCGTACGCCTCGAGCCCGTCGCGGGCGGTCCGCACGGTGGATGCGAGGCGCGACATCGCCCACCGGTCGAGCAGCGGCCGCGCGGCGACCGGCGGGGCGGGATCGCTTGCGGGATCGAAGCCCTCGGCGTTCGCGTACGTGACGAAGAACGCGTACACGTTCCAGAGCGTGAGCATGAACTGGCGGACGATCTCGTCGAGCGCATCGTGGCCGATCCGCCGCGACGCCCAGGGGGAGCCGCTGGTGAGCATCCACCACCGCAGCGCATCGGCGCCCTGCCGGTCCAGCGCCTCCCACGGGTCGAACTGGTTGCCGAGCGACTTCGACATCTTGCGTCCGTCCGCGGCGACGAGGTGACCGAGGCACACCACGTTCCGGTAGGTCGTGGAGTCGAAGTGCAACACGCCCTCGGCCATCAGCGTGTAGAACCAGCCGCGCGTCTGGTCGATGGCCTCGGATATGAAGTCGGCGGGGAACGAGCGCTCGAACTCCTTGAGCCCGCGGCCGAGCTCCGGGTGGTAGCCCCACTGCGCGAACGGCATCGCGCCCGAGTCGTACCAGGTGTCGATCACCTCCGGGACGCGCGTGGCGGTCTCACCGCAGGACGGGCACTCGAACGTGATCTCGTCGATGTACGGTTTGTGCGGGTCGACATCGGCGACGTCGCGACCGGCGAGCTCCCCGAGCTCCCGGAGCGATCCCACCGGGGTCTGGTGCTCGTTCGCGCAGCGCCAGATCGGTAGCGGCGTGCCCCAGTAGCGCTCGCGCGAGAGTGCCCAGTCCACGTTGTTCTCGAGCCAGTTGCCGTAACGGCCGTGCTTGATGTGCTCGGGGAACCAGCTCACGGACTCGTTCACCTCGAGCAGCCGATCCTTGACCTTCGTGGTGGCTACGTACCAGGAGGTCCGGGCGTAGTAGAGGAGAGGAGTCCTGCACCGCCAGCAGAACGGGTAGGCGTGCTCGTAGGTCTCCTCGCGCAGCAGGATGTCCCGCTCGCGCAGGTCGGCCATGATCTTGGGGTCCGCGTCCTTCACGAACAGGCCGCGGATGAACTCGGGCGCGAGGTCGGTGAAACGCCCGGCGTCGTCCACGGGCTTGAAAACCGGCCAGCCCTGCGCGCGGCCCACGATCAGGTCGTCGGCGCCGAACGCCGGTGCCATGTGGACCACGCCCGTGCCCTCGTCCATCGAGACGAAGTCCGCCGCGACCACCGTGTGAGCTCCCTCTACGTTGGGGTATGGCGGTGCGTACTTGATGCCGACGAGCGCGTCGCCCCTGAGCGTACGCAGCATCCGAGATCCAGGGAGCACGCGGTCAAGGAGTGAGGCTCCGAGCACGAACCGCTCGCCGCCGCGCTCGGCCAGGACGTAGTCGGCGCCCGGGTCGACGGCTGCACCTGTGTTGGAAGGCAGCGTCCAGGGGGTGGTGGTCCAGACGAGCAGCGAGGCGCCGTCGAGCCCGTCCCCGGGCGACCGCTCGATCGGGAAACGGAGGTACAGGCTCGGGTCCTGCACCGTCTCGTAGCCCATCGCGACCTCCGCGTCCGAGAGCGCGGTGCCGCAGCGCGGGCAGTACGCCGTGACCTTGTCGGCCTCGGCCAGGAGCCCGCGCTGGTGGAGCCGCTTCAGGGACCACCAGACGGACTCGACATACTCGGTGCTCATCGTCCAGTACGCGTCGGACATGTCGATCCAGAAGCCGATCCGCTCGGTGAGCCTCTCGAAGTCGTCGACGTAGCGCGTGACGGACTCCCGGCACAAGCGGTTGAACTCCGCGACGCCGAACGCCTCGATGTCCCTCTTGCCGGTGGTCCCGATCTCCTTCTCGACCTCGAGCTCCACCGGCAGGCCGTGGCAGTCCCAGCCGCCCTTGCGCCGGACGAGGTGACCGGTCATCGTCTTGAACCGCGGATAGACGTCCTTGAACGTGCGCGGCTCGACGTGGTGGATGCCCGGCTTGCCGTTGGCGGTCGGAGGGCCCTCGTAGAAGATCCACTCGGGAGCGCCCCGCCGGAGCTCGAGCGACCGGCCGAAGACGTCGGTCTCGCGCCAGAACTCGAGGATGGCGCGCTCGAGCTCGGGGAAGCTCACCCTGGGATCCACGGGATCGAACGGCTGGGTCACGTACCGCTGCTCCTTCTCATGCGCGCGCCTCGCCCTCTGCGAGGACGAGGCGCCCCCGAAGGAGACCCCGCGGTACCACCCCGCTTGCCGCGCGCCTCTCGGCGCGCGGCCGCTCTCCGGCCGCGCTCACGGCCTCCCGCGCTGACGGGCGGGACCCGCCTGCGCCTACTGCAGCCACGGACCCTCCGGGCCGGTTCAGGCAGGGGCTCGGGGAGGATGTTCGCGAGGGCTCGGCGCCGGGCTCACACCGTCCCCGGCTCGCTCTGGCTCCGCGATCCTCGCGACTCGGTTCCCGTCGTCGCCTCTGGTCGGTCATGCTACACGGGCCGATGGCGTCCATCACGGTTCGGATCGTCCCCCGCGCGTCGCGCACGTCGGTGGAGCGCCGCGAGGACGGGAGCATCACGGTTCGGGTCAGGGCTGCTCCCGAGGGAGGACGCGCCACCGAGGAGGCATGCCGGGCGCTCGCGGCCGCCCTCGGGGTGCCCAGGAGCGACGTGCGCCTGCGGGCTGGCGGCCGCTCGCGCACCAAGGTCTTCTCTTTGGAGGGGTTGCTTCCGAACGAGATGGAGCGGCGCGTGCAGGCCCTCTGAACTGTGGCTCAGATTCGGCCGAGGCCCGCTGTGCTACCCTCCCGTCTCCATGGCCACGACCAAGTCCGCGAAGCCGAAGTCGCCCTTCACGAAGAAAGAGCGCGACGAACTTCGCAAGATCCTGTCCTTCGAGCGCGAGCAGCTGGAGAAGCAACTCGCCACGATCGAGGAGAACTCGTTCGCGGCATCGCAGTCGGACATGACGGGCGAGGTGGCTTTCGACGACGAGACGGCCGACGCGGGCACGGCGACGTTCGAGAGGGAGCGCGACCTCTCGATAGAGAACAACGTCCGGGACCTGATGCAGAAGATCGACAGGGCCCTCGAGCGGATGGAGGCGGGCACCTACGGCATCTGCGACCGGTGCGGCAAGCCGATCGAGAAGGCCAGGATCAAAGCGCTGCCGTACGTGGACCTGTGCATCAAGGACGCTCGGGCGCAGTCGCGCCGGTAGGCCCCGTGGCGTCCCGGAGCCGGCGCGCGGCCGCGACCCTCTACGCCGCAGCGGCGACCGCATACCTGATCGACCGGCTCACGAAGCTGTGGGCCGAACATTCACTGCAGGGGAGCCCGCCGATCCGAGTGATCCGCGGCGTGCTCGATCTCCGGTTCACGACGAACTCCGGTGGCGCGTTCTCGATCGGACAGCGCGCGCCCTGGCTGTTCGCGGCTGCATCCCTCGCTGTCGCGATCGCTATCGCCGTCACGGCGAACCGGCACACGAGCCTCATGACCGCCGCCGCCCTCGGGCTCGTCATGGGCGGCGCCCTGGGCAACCTGACCGATCGCGTGGTGCGCGGCGCGGGCGTGTCGGGCCACGTGATCGACTTCATCGACTTCCACGTGTGGCCGGTGTTCAACGCCGCCGACAGCGCGATCGTGATCGGAGCCGCCGTGCTGGCGCTGGCGGCGTTCCGGGAACGGCGCGATGGGGAGTGAGGAGATCGCCGCGGATCCGGGCCGCCTCGACGCGGTGGTCGCCAGGCTGACCGGGGCTCCTCGGGCCGAGGTGCAGCGCGCCATCGCCGAGGGCCTGGTCACCGTGGACGGCTCTGTCCGCCAGAAGTCGTTCCGCCTGTCGGGCGGGGAAAGGCTGGTCGTCACCCTCCCCGGAGAGCTGGAGGTCCCGCCGGAGGGACCCGGCGTGCCGATCCGTCGGCGGGACGAGCACCTCGTCGTCGTGGTGAAGCCGGCCGGCCTTCCCACGCACCCGACGGAAGGCCGCCGCACCGGCACCCTGGTGAACCGCCTGAAGGGTATGGGCCTGCCGCTGTCGCCTGTGGGCGCCCCGCTCCGACCCGGGATCGTCCACCGCCTCGACGTCGGAACGTCCGGCCTGATGATCGTGGCCCTGACCATCCCGGCGCACGAGGCCCTTGCCGGGATGATGAAGCGGCACGAGGTAGATCGCCGTTACCTCGCGCTCGTTCGGGGCCTCGTGGAGCACGACGCGTTCCAGGTGGATGCCCCGCTGGGGCGGCGAGGGGCACGGATCACGGTGAGCGCCGCCGGCGGCCGCGAGGCGGCGACCACGTTCGAGGTGCGCGAGCGGTTCGCGCGAGCGACGCTCCTGGAGGCTGCGCCCCACACCGGTCGCACGCACCAGATCCGGGTCCACCTGGCGGCCATCGGGCACCCGATCCTCGGCGACCGGGCGTACGGGGGAGCCGGGGACGACGCGCGGGCGCTTGGGCTGGGGCGCCCCTTCCTGCATTCGTGGCGCCTCGTGTTCGACCACCCGATCACGGGCGAGCGGATCGAGCTCGAGGAGCCGCTCCCCCCGGACCTCGCGGAGGCTCTCCGACGAGCCCGAGGCAGGGGCCGGCCCGATTGACCCGGTCGGAACGGGGGCCGCTACCTGCGACCTTGCAAGTCGCCGGGACCGGGGGTACCGTCAGGAAGCCGCGAATCACACGCGTGTAAGCTTGTCCACAGATCTCCACAGCTGTGGACATCGGAGGCCTGCAGCAGCGATGTCGGACCAGTTCGTCCACCTCCACGTCCACACCGAGTACTCGCTGCTCGACGGGGCTGCGCGCATCGAGGCGCCCAAGTTCCACCCGGAGGCCCCCACGATCTTCAGCGAGGCGGCCCGGTACGGGATGCCGGCGATCGCGGTAACCGACCACGGCTCGATGTTCGGGACGCTCCGCTTCTTCGAAGAGGGCCGCGCGCGCGGCGTGAAACCCATCGTGGGGGTGGAGGCCTACGTCGCGCCCGGGTCGCGCTTCGATCGCAACCCCGGCGAGAACGAGGAGAAGTACCACCACCTGACGTTGCTGGCTGCAAGCGAGACCGGCTACCGGAACCTGCTGAGGCTCGTCTCGGCTGCGCACCTCGAAGGGTTCTACCACCGTCCCCGGATGGACAAGCAGCTGCTGGCCGAGCACGCGGAGGGGCTGATCTGCCTGTCGGGCTGCCTCTCGAGCGAGGTCTCGGTGCTGCTGCTGAACGGCCAGGACCAGAAGGCGCGCCAGGTGGCGGGCGAGTACAGAGACATCTTCGGTGCCAAGGACTACTTCGTGGAGCTCCAGCAGCACGGCCTGGACGACCAGCGGCGCGTGCTGCCCAAGCAGGTGGAGCTCGCCCGCGTGGTGGGAGCCCCGATCGTGGCGACGAACGACCTTCACTACACGCTCCGGGAGGACGCGAAGCCGCACGACGTGCTCCTCTGCATCCAGCAGCAGAAGGTGCAGTCGGACACCCGCAGGCTGAAGTTCGACTCCGAGGAGTTCTACCTGAAGAGCCCCGAGGAGATGCGCCGCACCTTCCGCGAATTCCCTGAGGCCTGCGACGCAACCCTTGCGATCGCCGAGCGCTGCGAGCTCGATCTCGTCTACGGCGACCGCGCCCCCGCCGACCAGCGCTTCCACCTGCCCAGGTTCGACACGCCGCATGCAGAGCCGATCCCCGAGCATCTGCGGGCGCTCGTATACGAGGGGGCGAAGGAACGTTACGGGGACCCATCGGATGAGCTGCGCGAGCGGATCGAGCACGAGCTCGAGGTCATCACGCAGATGGGATTCGCCGGCTACTTCCTGATCGTGTGGGACCTGATCCGGTTCGCGCGCGAGAGCGGGATCCGGGTGGGGCCGGGCCGGGGGAGCGCGGCGGGCTCGGTCGTCTCGTACTGCCTGCGGATCACGGACCTGGACCCGCTGCGGTACGGCCTGATCTTCGAGCGGTTCCTGAACCCCGAGCGGCGACAGATGCCCGACATCGACATGGACTTCGACGAACGCCGCCGCGACGAGGTGATCCGCTACGCGTCGGAGAAGTACGGGTCGGACCACGTTGCGCAGATCATCACGTTCCAGACGATCAAGGGGAAGCAGGGCATCCGCGACGCGGCGCGCGTGCTCGGGTTCCCTCCGGTGGTGGGCGACCGCCTCTGCAAGATGTACCCGCCGGCCGTGATGGGACGCGACGAGCCGATCGAGCGGGCCCTGGAGATCTCACCCGATCTGCGCGAGGCCTACGAGAAGGAGCCCGAGGCCAGGGAGATCATCGACTCGGCCCGGGCGCTCGAGGGTCTGCGGCGCGAGGACTCCGTGCACGCCGCCGGGGTGGTGATCGGCGACGCGCCGCTCGTGAACTACCTGCCGCTCAAGCTCGCGAAGGACTCCCGCGACGACGCGAAGCGCATCGTCACGCAGTTCGACATGCACGGGGTCGAGGAGCTCGGTCTGCTGAAGATGGACTTCCTGGGGCTTCGGAACCTCTCGGTGATCGAGGACACGCTCGCGCATCTTCGCCGCAGGGGGTTCGACCTCGACATCGATCACGTCGCGCTCGACGACCCGGAGACCTACGCGATGCTCCGGCGCGCCGACACCACCGGCGTGTTCCAGCTCGAGAGCCCGGGCATGCGCCAGCTGATCCAGACCCTCGCTCCGGACCGCTTCGAGGACCTGATGGCGCTCGTGGCGCTCTACCGGCCGGGACTCCTTTCCATGGGCCAGCACGTCGAGTACGCCGAGCGCAAGCACGGCCGCAAGAAGGTGACGTACCCGCACCCGGACCTGGAGCCCTTCCTGCGGCCCACCTACGGGATCATCGTCTATCAAGAGCAGGTCATGCAGGTGGCAGTTCGCATGGCCGGCTATTCGATGGGCGAGGCGGACATCCTGCGGAAGGCGATGGGGAAGAAGATCCGCGAGATGCTGATCCCGCACGAGCGGAAGTTCGAGGAGGGGTGCGTCGAGCGCGGCTACGATCGCCGGCTCGCCCAGGAGATCTTCGATCTGATCACGCCCTTCGCCGACTACGGCTTCAACGCGTCCCACGCCTGTGCTTACGCGTACGTCGCCTACCAGACCGCGTACCTGAAGGCGCACCATCCGGTCGAGTACATGTCCGCCATCCTCACCAGCGTGAAGGACGACAAGGACCGCAAGCCGTACTACTTGTACGCGTGTCGCGGGATGGGCCTGGAGGTTCTGCCGCCGGACGTGAACGGCTCCGAGCTGGACTTCACGCCCACCGTCGAAGGCGCGATCCGCTATGGGCTGTCGGCTATCCGCAACGTGGGAGAGGGCGCGGTGCAGCACATCCTGGACGCTCGGGCGACGAAGGGCGCGTTCACCTCGTTCGCCGACTTCTGCCGGAAGGTCGAGCCCTCGGTGCTGACGAAGAGGGTGCTCGAGTCGCTGGCGCTGGCGGGGGCGTTCGGCTCGCTCGGCTACGCGCGCCGCCCTCTCTACGAGAACCAGGAGAAGGTCTCGGCGCCGATCCTCTCCGAGAAGAAGGCCGAGGCGGCCGGGCAGTTCTCGCTCTTCGGAGGCGGGGAGTCGGGCGTGCAGAGCATCGACGAGTCGGTGATCGCCGGCGAGGAGTTCGACAAGCGCACGTTACTGCGGTTCGAGAAGGAGATGCTGGGGCAGTTCGTAACCGACCATCCGCTGCTTGGGGTGAAGGACGCGCTCGCCGCCCTTACGAGCCACGAGATCGCCGACCTTGCCATGCTCGGAGACGGTGACCTCGTGCGGATCGGCGGCATCATCGGCGCGGTCTCGCGGAAGTTCACGAAGCGAGGGGAGCCGTACGCGCAGTTCCGGCTGGAGGGTCTGGCCGGCGGCGTCGAGGTGATCGCGTTCCCCTCCGTGTTCGAGGCCGACCCGGACCTGATCTCGATCGACCGCATCGTCCTCGTGTCGGGCCGCATCGACCTGCGCGGCCGCGAGCTGCAGATCCGCGCGAACGAGGTGAAGGAGCCGGACCTGGGGGCCTCCTCGTCGTCGCCGCGCCCAGCGGACGCGCTGATCGTTGATCTCCCCGCCTCGGCCTGCACGCCCGCCGTGCTCTCGCGGCTGAAGGAGCTCTTCGAGGCGAACCCGGGGCCTTCGCCGGTAAGGGTGCGGTTCCTCGCGTCGAGCGGGGTGACCCCGCTCGACGTCGGAACGTTCCGCGTGGAGGCCGCCGGCACGCTGATGACGGAGCTCCGGGCGCTCCTGGGCGGCGACGCCGCCCGAGTGGAGCGTCAGCTGGCCGGCGCCGCCCGCTAGGGCGGCGCCGGCCGGTAAGGTTCCCGGATGCCGTTCGAGGTCATCCCCGCGATCGACGTCTCGGGCGGGAGGCTCTGCCGGATGGCGATCGGCGGACCCGCCGCGGTGAGCGAGTTCGGCGGCGATCCCCTCGCGGCCGCCGACGCCTACGTCGCGGCCGGGGCGAGGTGGCTCCACGTCGTCGACGTGGATCTCGCGTTCACCGGGGAGGCGCGGAACCTCGACGTCCTTCGGTCGATCGCCGGTCTCGGCGCGTCCGTGCAGGCGAGCGGAGGGATCACGGCGGCGGGAGAGATCGACGCGACCCTGGCGGCTGGGGCGGCGAGGGCGGTCCTGGGCTCGAGCGCCCTGAGGGATCGGGACGAGGCCGAGGAACTGATCGACCGGTTCGGTGACCGGCTGGTGGTGGGGATCGAGACCGAGGCCGGTCGGATCCGTTCGCGCCGGCTCGGCCTCGACCTCGACCTGGATCTGGGCGAGACGATCGCCTGGCTAGCAGGGACGGATGCCGTCCGGTTCCTCCACACCAACGTCCGGAGGGTGGGAGAGCTGGCGGGCCCGGACCTCGACGGGCTGGTCGCGGTCCTGCAGGTAGGGCGGCCGACGATCGCCTCAGGCGGGGTCCGGTCGCTGGACGACCTCCGCGCGGTCGCGGGCACCGGCGCCGAGGGCGCCGTCGTCGGGCGGGCGCTCGCCGACGGGACCCTGGATCCCTCGCAGGTCTTCGGCGCGGGCCGGGGTCGATAGACTCGATGGCCCCATGGGCTTCCTCACCGACAAGGTCGCTGACGTGCGGCGTTCCCTCGAACGCGCGCCCCTCGACGATGCCGCGAACATGGCCCGCGCGCTCGCCCTGCCGCCGGCGCGAGACTTCGCGGCCGCGCTGCGATCGAGGACGCCGTCCGTGATCGCCGAGGTGAAGCGCGCGTCGCCGTCGGCCGGCGCGATCGCCGAGGAGCGAGATCCCGTCGGGCAGGCCCGCGCGTACGTCGGCGGGGGTGCCGCGGCCGTCTCGGTTCTCACGGACGCGCCCGACTTCGGGGGATCCCTCGCGGACCTTCGCGCCGTCCGCACCGCGGTGGACTTGCCCCTGCTGCGGAAGGACTTCCTGGTGCACCCCTCGCAGCTGATCGAGGCGCGGGCGGCCGGCGCCGACGCGGTGCTGCTGATATCGACGTGCCTCTCTCTCACGGAGCTGGAGGCGCTGTTGGCGGCCTCGTCGGACCTCGGCCTGGGCGCACTCGTCGAGACACATTCGGACGCGGACCTTGAGAAGGCCCTGGCCGCCGGCGCGGACGTGATCGGAGTGAACGCGCGGGACCTGGAGTCGCTGGACGTGGACGTGGACGGGGCGCTGCGGGGGCTGGGGCGGATCCCGCCCGACCGCGTGGCTGTCATGGAGAGCGGGATCTCGACCCGCGCCCACGTCGTGGCGGCGGTGGCCGCCGGCGCGTCCGCGATCCTGGTGGGCGAGGCCCTGATGCGGGCGCCCGACCCGCGCGCGAAGCTGAGGGAGCTGATGGGGGAGGGGTCCACGTGAGCACGCCGGCAAGGCCCGACGCGCGCGGCCGCTTCGGCACGTACGGGGGCCGGTACGTCCCGGAGGTCCTGATCCCGGCGCTGGACGAGCTCGCCGCGGCCTGGGCCGAGCTCCGCGACGACCCCGGGTTCCGCGGCGAGCTCGACGCGCTGCTGCGCGACTTCGTCGGGCGTCCGACGCCGGTCACCGAGGCCGCGCGGCTCTCGCATGAGCTCGGATGCCGGATCTGGCTGAAGCGGGAGGATCTCGCGCACACGGGCGCCCACAAGATCAACAACGCGATCGGCCAGGTGCTCCTCGCCCGGCGTCTGGGCAAGACTCGCATCATCGCCGAGACCGGGGCCGGCCAGCACGGCGTGGCGACCGCCACCGCCTGCGCGCTCCTGGGGCTCCCGTGCGTGGTGTACATGGGAGAGGAGGACATCGGCCGCCAGGCCCCGAACGTCACAAGGATGGAGCTTCTCGGCGCGCAGGTGGTCCCGGTGACGGCCGGCCAGCGCACGCTGAAGGAGGCCGTGAACCAGGCCCTGCGAGACTGGGCGGGCTCCGTCAGGACCACCCACTACGTGATCGGCTCGGTCGTGGGGCCGCACCCGTTCCCGGGGCTCGTACGCGACCTGCAGCGCGTGATCGGCGACGAGGCACGGGAGCAGATGAATGAGCGGACCGGACGGGACCCCGACGTCGTCGTGGCGTGCGTCGGCGGCGGTTCGAACTCGATAGGGATGTTCACGGCGTTCGTCGGCGAGCCGGACGTGCGGCTCGTGGGCGTGGAGGCGGGGGGCCGGGGGTCGACCCTCGGGGAGCACTGCCGCTCGATCACTCTGGGACAGCCGGGGATCCTGCACGGCGCGATGACCTACCTGCTTCAGGACCCGGACGGCCAGACCGCCTCGACCCACTCGATCTCGGCCGGTCTGGACTACCCGGGCGTCGGGCCCGAGCACGCGTGGTTGCACGACGAGGGGCTGGCGGAGTACGTGAGCGCCACCGACGAAGAGGCCCTGGCCGGGTTCCGGGCGCTGGCGCGAACGGAGGGGATCATCCCTGCGCTCGAACCCGCGCACGTGATCGGCTGGCTGCTCGCGAAGCCGCTCGAAGAGGGCTCAACGGTGCTCGTGTGCCTCTCCGGCCGGGGGGACAAGGACCTCGACACCGTCCGCCATGCGCTGGGCGATGGGCCGGCTTGATGCCTCGCCTGGAACCCGCGCTGCGTGCCCGTCTCGCCGCCGGCGGCCGGTGCCTGGTGCCCTACGTGACCGGCGGCTTCCCCGGCGTGGATGCGGGATTGCTCCGGGAGCTTCAGGACGCCGGCGCCGACGCGATCGAGGTGGGGATCCCGTTCTCGGACCCGGTGATGGACGGGGGCGTGATCCAGGAGGCCTCGCGCGTGTCCCTGGAGGCGGGGACGCGCCCGCGTGACGTGCTCGCGACGATCGCCCAGGCGGCGCTCGACATCCCCGTCGCCGTCATGACGTATGTGAACCCGGTCTTCCGCCTCGGAGAGGATGCTTTCCTGGACGACGCGGTCTCGGGCGGGGTCTCCGGGCTCATCGTGCCCGACCTGCCGGTGGACGAGGCGGGCGAGTGGATCGGGCGGTGCCGCCGGCGCGACATGGCGACGGTGTTCCTGGCGGCTCCGGGATCTTCGCCGGACCGGCTCGTGGCGACCGCGGAGGCTTCTCGGGGTTTCGTGTACTGCGTCTCCACCTACGGCGTCACGGGCGCGAGGGAGCGGCTGGCCGGCACGGCCCGGGAGGTCGTGGAGTCGCTCCGGCCCCTCACCGACACCCCGTTGCTCGTCGGCGTGGGCATAGGCACGCCGGAGCAGGCCGCCGAGGCGACCGAGTTCGCCGACGGAGTCATCGTGGGGAGCGCGCTGATGGCGAGGCTCGTCGAGGGCGACAGAGCCGGCTCACTCGGGCTCGTCCGATCCCTGCGCGCCGCGGTCGCCTGAGCCGGTGCAGAAGGCCGGCACGCTCTCGGGCGGCGAGCAGCAGATGGTGGCGATGGGCCGCGCCCTCATGTCCGACCCGAAGGTGCTGCTGATGGAGGAGCCTTCCATGGGCCTCGCCCCGATCCTCGTCGAACAGGTCTTCCAGATCATCACGTCGATCCGTGAGCTCGGCCGCACCGTGTTCGTGGTGGAGCAGAACGCCAACATGGCCTTGTCCATCGCCGACCGCGGGTACGTGATCCAGACCGGACAGGTGGTGCTGTCCGACACCGCCCAGAACCTTCTGAGCAACCCGCTGATGCGAGAGGCGTACCTCGGGGAGCTCTGAGTGGAGCTCATAGACGCCGACGAGCTCGGCCGGCGGCTGCCCATGCGCGCGGCGATCGACGCGCTGGAGGACGCGTTCCGGGCGACGGGTCCGGCGGGCGGGCCCCTCCGAACCCGCCTGGGAACCCCTGCGGGGCAGCTCCTGCTGATGCCGGCGGCCGGAGGGGCGGGAGTGGGGGTGAAGCTCGTCACCCTGACCGACGCCAATCCGGAGCGCGGGCTGCCGTTCGTGAACGCGGTGTACGTGCTCTTCGACGTCTCAACGCAGGTCCCGCTCGCGGTGATCGACGGGGCTGCGCTGACGGCGCTCCGGACCGCCGCGGTCTCGGGGCTCGCCACCCGCCACCTGGCTCGCGAGGACGCGAGCCGGCTGGTCCTGTTCGGCGCGGGGGTGCAGGCCCGGTCGCATCTGGACGCGATGCTCGCCGAGCGAGCGGTGACGAGCGTCGTCGTCGTGTCCCGCACCGCCGAGCGCGCGGAGTCTCTCGCCGCGGAGGCACGTGCACGCGGCGTCCGCGCCTCGGTGGGATCCCCGGGTGCCGTGGCGGAGGCGGACCTCGTCTGCTGCTGCACGACCGCCGGGCAGCCGCTGTTCGACGGCGCGGCGCTGGCGCCCGGGGCCCATGTCAACGCCGTCGGGGCGTATGAGGCGGACCGCCGCGAGCTCGACACCGAGACGGTCCGGCGTTCCCGCGTGGTGGTCGAGACGCGCGAGGTGGCGATGGCGGAGGCGGGCGACGTGGCGATCCCGATCGGCGAGGGGGCCATCGGCGCCGGCCACCTCGTCGCGGATCTCGCCGAGCTGGTCCGGGGCGCTCGGGTGAGGCGGTCGCCCGAAGAGATCACGGTCTTCAAGTCGGTGGGGATGGCCTTCGAGGACCTGGCGGTGGCGAGGGCGGCGGCGGACGCCGGATGAGGACGACCGCGGACGTCGTCGTGGTGGGAGCGGGCGTGGTGGGGTGCAGCGCCGCGTATCACCTCGCCGCCGCGGGCGCCGGCGAGGTGCTCGTGATGGATCGAGCCGGCTCGGTAGGAGCCGGCT
>JACQDK010000029.1 GCA_016201135.1 Actinomycetota bacterium | reverse complement strand
CTTCTTCGGCGGCCGCGTCTACACGGCCGACGCGCAAGACAGGTGGGCCTCCGCGGTCGCCGTGGATCGTGGCCGGATCATGGCGGTCGGCGACGAAGAGGTGCTCGGCGCCTTCCCCGACGCGGACCGGCTCGACCTCGGCGGCAGGACGGTCCTGCCGGGGTTCATCGACGCCCACAACCACTTCCTGGCGACCGGCCAGTCGCTGGGATCGGTCGATGTGCGCTATCCGAAGGTGGCGAGCGTGCAGGACCTGGTCGCCGCCATCGAGGCCGCCGCGCGCGAGACCCCAGACGGGGCGTGGATCCACGCTTTCGGGTTCGACCACGCGAAGTACGACCGCGAACCCACGCGCTGGGACCTTGACCCGGCCAGCGATCGGCACCCCGTCGTGGTCCAGCACGTCTCCGGCCACTACGCGCTGGTGAACAGCGCCGTCCTCGCGCTCCGCGACGTCTCGGAGGATACGCCGGACCCCAAGGGCGGCCGCCTCGAACGCGACCGGCGCGGTCGTCCCACCGGGCTCTTCCTCGACGCCGCGATGGGCCTCGTGCAGCCCATCGCCGTCGACATCGGCGATCACGGCCCGAACTTCCACAACGAGGCGCCGCTCGCTCAGCTGGTCGCGGACGTTGAGCGAGCGGGCAAGGCCTACCTGGCGGCCGGGCTGACCACCGTTTGCGACGCCCAGGTGACGAGCAGGGAGCTGGAGGCCTACCGGGAGGCCCGCCGCCTCGGCAAGCTCCACGTCCGGACCGTCTGCATGCCCCTCTCGCACCAGCTGGAGGACTACGCGTCGCTCGGGCTCGCCGGCCCGTTCGGAGACGATCTCCTCCGGCTGGGGCCGATGAAAGTTCTACGCGGACGGCTCTCTGATCGGGGGAACGGCCGCGTTCTCGGAGCCGTACGGGGAGAAGGGGGAGTTCGGGGGGTCCCTGTATCACGAACCCGACGAGCTCCGAGACATGATCACTCGCGCCCACTCGCTCGGTTGGCAGGTGGGCGTGCACGCCCAGGGCGATCGGGCCATCGGGATCGTCCTCGACGCCTTCGAAGCCGCCCAGCGAGACCGCCCTCGCGAGGACCCGAGGTTCCGGATCGAGCACGCGGGCTTCCCGACCCCGGATCAGCTCGGGCGCATGGGGGGGCTCGGGGTCATCGCGGTGAGCCAGCCGCGGTATCTCCACGACAGCGGCGACGAGTTCCTGGTCCGCCTGGGCGAGCGCGCTCATGGCCTCCAGCCCCTTCGCAGGGAGCTCGAGCTGGGCATCAGGGTGGTGCTGAGCAGTGACTCCGATGTCGCTTCCTACAGGCCCCTCGACACGATCGCGGCCGCGGTCTCCAGGCGGACGCTTCAGGGGGAGCCGATCGGGACGGACCAGGCCCTCGCCGTCGAGGAGGCGATCCGTGCCCACACCATCGAAGCCGCGTTCGCCATCGGCATGGAGGATCGCCTCGGCTCGCTGGAGCCCGGGAAGCTGGCGGACCTCGCCGTCCTCGATGGCGATCCGTTCGCAGCGACGGAGGGGCTGGCAGACCTGAGGATCTGGATGACCGTGCTCGACGGAGCCGTCGCGTTCCGGCTTCCCGGCTGAGGACCGGAAGCGGCGAGCCGCTCCGGATCCCGCTGGGGGCGGTTCGAGCACGCGCAGCCACGTGACGTTTCGCCATCCTCGCCGAGGCTCGCTAATCTGTCGCGGTGGACGATCAACCGCTTCCCGCGGAGCCCGGGCAGCCGATCGAAGCGGACTTCCGGACGCTGATCGAGCGCATCCCCGCGGTGGCCTACATCGCGTCCACGGGCACCCCGCAGCACATGCTCTACGTGAGCCCCCAGGTTCAGAAGCTGCTTGGCCACGCCACCGATCGGTGGCTATCGGAGCCCGCGCTCTGGCTGGGCGAAGTCGTGCACCCCGATGATCGCGCCGCGGTGGAGGAAGCCTCGCTCGCGGCGGACACCTCCGGGTCCTTCCACTGCGAGTACCGGGCGATCTCGGCCGCCGGCGGGGTCGTGTGGGTCCGCGACGCCGCCCTGCTCGTGCGAGGCGGCGACGGCTCGCCCCTGTTCTGGGAGGGCGTGATGTTCGACGTCACCGCCGAGAAGGAGGCCGAGCGGTGGCTCCGGGCCTCGGAGGCCAAGTATCGGGCGCTCGTCGAACAGCTCCCGGCCGTCGTCTACATCGACTCCTACGAGCCGGCCCCCGCGAGCCTGTACGTGTCTCCCAGCGTCGAGCAGATCCTGGGACGCCCTCCCGAGTGGTACATGGCGCACGGCGAGCAGTGGACCAGCACGGTCCACCCCGGCGACCGCGAGCGGGTGATCGCCGCGCTGGACGCGGCGAGCGCTTCCGGCGAGCCGTTCGCCGAGGAATACCGGTTCGTCCGACCCGACGGCTCGGTCGTGTGGGTGAGCGACAACTCGATCCCGATCCTCGACGAGGACGGCAAACCTATCTTCTGGCAGGGCGTGCTGCTGGACATCACCCACCAGAAGGAGACCCAGGAGGCGCTCCGCCGCTCCGAGGAGCGGCACCGCGCGCTTGTCGAAGGCATCCCGGCGGTGGTCTACGAGATGGGCCCGGACGACGAGCGGCGCACCCTTTACGTGAGCCGCCAAGTCGAGGACGTCCTGGGCTACTCGCGCCGGGAGTGGCTGGACCAGCCTGACATCTGGGTGGAGCTCCTGCACCCCGACGACCGCGAGATCGAGCTCGCCGAGTACGACCGGCACAACGAGACGGGCGAACCCTGGGCCCGCGAGTACCGGTTGATCGCCTCCGACGGTCGGGCCGTGTGGGTGAGCGACCAGGCCGTCCTGATCCGGGACGATCTCGGTCATCCGCTGATCTGGCAGGGCGTGATGCTGGACATAACAGCGCAGAAGGAGCTGGAGGACGAGCTCCGCCGCGCGAACGACGACCTGGAGCTCCGCGTGCTCGAGCGCACGACCGATCTGGCCGAGGCGAACGAGATGATGTCCCTCGAGATCGGTGAGCGCCGTCGCGTCGAGCGGGAGCTGCGCGAGACGCAAGAGCGGTACCGCGATCTCATCGAGCAGCTGCCGGCCGTCGTCTACATGTGGGAGGTCGATCCGGGCAAGGACGGGGAGCCTTCCCGCGACTACATCAGCCCCCAGATCGAGCAGCTGCTGGGCTTCGCTCCCGAGGAGTGGATCCAGGAGTACATGTGGTACGACCGGATCCACCCGCACGACCTCGAGCGCGTCACCGGGGCCACCGCTCGGAGCGAGGCCACCGGCAGGCCGTTCTCGGAGGAGTACCGGTACCTCGCGCGAGACGGACACGTGGTGTGGGTGCTGGACCAGGCCCGGATGATCTCGCGCGACAAGCTCGGGCAACCGAAGCTGTTCCAGGGCGTCTTCCTGGACATCACGGCGCGCAAGGCCGCCGAGGACAAGGCCGTTGAGGCCGAGGCCCGGTACCGCCAGCTCGCCGAGATCGGGCCGATCATCACCTACGCGCTGGAGCGCAGCCCCGAGCCGGACGCGCCCGGCATGGTGACGTACATCAGCCCGCGGGTCGAGCGGATCCTCGGCTACGCGCCGAAGGAGTGGGTTGACGGATCCGACCTGTGGATGCGGAGCATCCATCCCGACGACCGGAGCCGGATGCAGGACATGTTCCGCAGGCTCGGTGAGACGGTCGAGCCGTGGTCGATCGAGTACCGATTGATCGCGCGCGACGGACGCATCGTGTGGGTGCACGACACCGGCGGCGTGCTGACGCGGGACGATAGGGGCCGGGGCTTCACCTTCCAGGGGGCGTTCATCGACATCACCGCAAGCAAGGAGACGGAGTCGATCCTGCGCGAATCAGAGGAGCGCTACCGCAGCCTGGTTGAGGGCGTGCCCGCGATCCCGTGGATCGACGTCACGGACGTGGAGGGCCACACCCGCACCGTCTACGTCGGCCCCCAGATCGAGCACGTGCTGGGTTACCTCCCGGACGAGCTCATCGGAGAGCCGGAGCACTTCCAGCGGATGATCCACCCGGACGACCGTGAGCGCGTGATGGCGCTATCCGACCACTGCAACGAGACCAGCGAGCCCTGGGACATCGTGTATCGGGCACCCGGAGCGACTCCGGAAGGTACGCGTGGAGCTTCTCGGGCAGCTCCACCGATCCGTCGGCGCGCTGGTGGTTCTCGAGGATCGCGATCAGCGTCCGCCCGATCGCGGTCGCGGTGCCGTTCAGCGTGTGGAGCACCTCCACCGAGCCCCCGGCGCGACGCATGCGCGTCCGCATCCGTCGCGCCTGGTAGTCGGTGCAGTTGGAGCACGACGTCAGCTCCCGGTACCTCTGCTGGCCGGGCAGCCACACCTCTATGTCGTACTTCTTCGCGGCGCTGCCGCCCAGGTCGCCGGCCGCGATGTTCACCACGCGGTACGGCAGATCGAGGTTCCCGATGATCTCCTCCTCGATCGAAACCAGGTACTCGTGCTCGTCCCAGCTCGCCTCCGGCGAGCAGAACGAGAACATCTCGACCTTGTCGAACTGGTGCACGCGGAACATGCCCCCCAGGTCCTTGCCGTACGAGCCGGCCTCGCGCCGGAAGCACGTCGAGTACCCCGCGTACCGAGCAGGCAGCTCGGCCTCTTCGAGGATCTCGCCCATGCGGAACGCGGCGAGCGGAACCTCCGACGTTCCGACCAGATAGAGCTCGTCCTCGTCGGTCCTATAGATGTTCACGGCGTCGGTCGGAAGGAACCCCGTGCCGTACATCGCCTCCTCGCGGACCAGCACGGGCGGGATCACCGGCGTGAAGCCCTTGACCTGTAGGACGTCCATCGCGTGGCGCACCAGCGCGAACTGAAGGAACACGATGTCACCCAGCAGATATACGAACCTCGAGCCGCTGGTTCGCGCACCGCGATCGGTGTCGAGCACGCCGAGGAGCTCACCCAGCTCCGCGTGATCCTTCGGAGCGAAGTCGAACGTCGGAGGCTCGTCGTGGTTCCGGCGCACCTCGACGGCGTCCTCGTCCGTCCAGCCGTCGGGCGCCGAGTCGTGCGGCACGTTCGGCGTCTTGGCCAGGAGGTCGGTGAGCGCGGCGTCCACCTCGGTGAGCTCGGGCTCCAGCTCCTTCAGCTCGGCGCTCACCAGGCTCACCTCGTCGATCAGCTTCCGCTTCGCGTCGCCGTCGGCCCCGCCGATAGCCTTGGACGCACGGTTCTGCTCGGCGCGGAGCTCCTCGACGCGCCGGGTTAGCCCCCGGCGGCGCTCGTCGACCGCCAGCAGCTCGTCCACGGCCTGGGCGAGGTTCCTCCGCGCCAGGCCCTTGCGGAACGGCTCCGGGTTCTCCCGGATCGCCCGGACGTCCAGCATCTAGGTGACCTTCACCTGCTCGGCCTTCTCGCTGGCAGCGGCGGCGGGTTGCGCGGCGTGCTGGCCGGCCTGGGGCGCCGCGGGCGCACCGTCCATGATGCTCTGCCCGTGGAAGATCCCGCCCTCCTCGACCACGAGGGTCTTCGACGTGACGTTGCCGTCGATGCGCCCGCCGCGGGCAAGGTGCGCCTTGCCCTTCACGATGATGTTGCCCTTGAACCGGCCCGCGACGGTCACGTTCTGGGCGCGGATGTCGGCCTCGACCTGGCTCTGCGGCGAGAGCGACACGTCGCCGTCGGCGTTGACCTGCCCCTTGACCTGGCCGTCGATCCTCAGCGAACCGACCGACACGATGGTGCCCTCGAGCTTCGCGCCCTGTCCGACGATCGTGACCTCACCGCTCTGCTCCGCCATCGCTGGCTCCTCCCGTCGCTTCGTGGGGGCGGCCTCCTCGGGCCCCTCGCTATCCTCGCGCTTCCAGATCATCGTGCCCTCACAGTCTCCTCCGGCGTCGAGAGCGCCTGCCGTACCGCCTCCCCCTCCTCGACGGAGAGGTTGTGGGAGCTGCGCCCCTCGGTGATCGGCTTCGCGTACACCCGCGTCTCCTGCCGCCCGTTGATCGACGTGAGGACCACGCCGGACCCATCGTCGTCCAGGAGCGCGCAGGAGAACGAGAGTCGCCCGCCGACGTCCTCGAACGCGTCGTACCGCAACAGCGCCACGTTGCGGATGCTGCCACGGATCTGCGCGTCCTGCTTCTTGTCGATGCGGTTCAGCGCGCGAACGGCCTCCTCCAGGCGCTTGATCTGGTTCGCCTGGCCCTGGAGCACGCCTCGGAGGGTGTCGTCCAGGCGGATCGGGCCGCCCGGCTCGCGCCCGCGGCGCCCCGCGCCCCCCGCGACAGAGAACAGGAGGGCGAGCGCGGCAAGCCCGAGCGCGCTGAGCGCCATCAGGCTGAGCGTCTGCGTGGAGAACGTCATCTCGGCCATGGTCGGGGGCCCCTCGGAATCAGGCCATCTACCTGCGGTTTTCGCGAGAGGACCGATAGTATACGCTGACGTTCCTGGTGGACGAACGAACCCTCTCGCGATTGCTGGACGACGTAGCCGCCGGGCGCGCCTCGGTGGACGAGGCGCTGGAGGGCCTGCGGGACCTTCCCTACGAGTCCGTGCCCGGCGCGCGCGTCGACCATCACAGGGAGCTCCGCACCGGCCAGCCCGAGGCGGTGTACGGACCGGGCAAGACGCCCGCGCAGGTCGCGGACGTCGCGCGAGCTCTCGCCTCGCGCTCCGCCGGCGCCGTGCTGGTGACCCGCGCCGCTCCCGAGCAGGCCGAGGCCGTCCTCGAGGCGGTTCCGGGAGCTCGCTACGACGAGCGGTCCGGGCTGGTCCTTGTCAAACGTGCCGGCGCCGGCGCCCCCCCGGGAGAGGTGGCCGTCGTGTCGGCCGGCACGTCGGACCAGCCGGTGGCGGAGGAGGCCGCGCTCACGATCGAGGCCAGCGGCTGCGCGGCGCTGCGGATCGGCGACGTGGGAGTGGCCGGCGTGCACCGAGTCCTGGAGCACCGGGGCGACTTCGAGCGCGTCGACTGCGTGGTGGTGGTCGCCGGCATGGAGGGTGCGCTTCCCTCGGTGATCGCAGGGCTGACGTCCACGCCGGTCGTCGCGGTCCCGACCTCCGTCGGGTACGGGGCTTCCTTCGAAGGCCTCGCCGCGCTCCTGGGGATGCTGTCCTCATGCGCGCCCGGGGTCGCGGTCGTGAACATCGACAACGGCTTCGGGGCCGCGCAGGTCGCCCTGCGCATCGTCCGAGCCCTGCGCCGCGCGGAGGCCTGACGTGCGCGTCCTGTACTTCGACTGCATCGCCGGGATCTCCGGAGACATGGCCCTGGGCGCCCTGATCGATGCCGGCGCGGACCTCGACGGCATCCGGAAGGTGCTGGCGACGCTTCCGGTGGAGCCGTTCGACGTCGAGGTGGAGCGGGTCGACGCGCACGGGATCGGTGCCACGAAGGTCCTGGTTGAGGCGCCGGCGGGCGGGGTGATCCGCACCTACGCGAACATCCGCTCCCTGGTGGAGGGCTCGGACCTTCCGCCCGATGCGAAGGATCTCGCCCAGCGGATCTTCCGCAGGCTCGCCGAGGCCGAGGCGATCGTCCACCGGCGCGACGTCGAGCAGGTCACGTTCCACGAGGTGGGCGCGGTCGACTCGATCGTCGACATCTGCGGCGTGGCGGTGGCGCTCACCATGCTCGGCGTCGAGCGGGCGTTCTCGTCCGCGGTTCCGACGGGGTTCGGGATGGTGCGGACCGAGCACGGCTCGATGCCGATCCCGGCGCCGGCCGTGGTGGAGCTGCTGCGCGGCGCCCCGATGTACTCCCGGGGCGTGCCGGTCGAGCTCGTGACGCCGACCGGCGCGGCGATCCTCACCTCGACGGTGGAGGGCTTCGGCGAGATGCCGGCGATGCGCATCGACGCGGTGGGCTACGGCGCCGGCTCGCACCGCACCGACTTCCCGAACGTTCTTCGGGTGCTCCTGGGCGAGGAGGTGCCGGCAGGGCGGGGATCCGCGGCCGAAACGCCGGCCTCAGGAGAGCTCGTGCTGGAGACCAACGTCGACGACCTGAACCCCGAGCTCTACGGCTACGTCCTGGAGCGCCTGTTCGAGGCCGGAGCGCAGGACGCATGGCTCACGCCGATCGTGATGAAGAAGGGGCGCGCTGCGGTCACGATCTCGGTGCTCTGCTCGCCCCAGCAGCAGGACGCGATGCGCCGCGTGCTTTTCCGTGAGACCGGCACGCTCGGGATCCGCGCGGCCGCGGTGAGCAAGCAGGCGCTCGATCGCGAATGGATCGAGGTGTCCACTCGGTACGGACGGGTTCGAGTCAAGGTCGGCCTGCTCGACGACGCGCCGGTCACGGTGGCGCCGGAGTTCGAGGATTGCGCGGCCGTTGCGCGCGAGGCGGGCGTGCCGGCACGCGACGTGTACGAGGAGGCCGCCCGCCTCGCGCGCGACGAGCTCGCCCGCAGGGACGCCACCTGAGCGGCCCATCGTGCCCCTGATCCTCCTCACGCTCGCGCTCTCCTTCGGCATCGGCCTTCTCGCCGGCGGGAGCCTCAGCCACTTCCCCTCGGTGAAGGTCCGGTGGACGTGGGTGGCGCTCGCCGGCGTGGTCCTGCAGTTCCTCGTGATCCGCGGCTCGTTCGCCTTCCCTGTGCTGCTCGCGTCCTTCGCCCTCCTGCTGGTCTTCGCGGGAGCCAACGTCCGCGCGCCCGGGTTCGCGCTGATCCTGCTCGGACTTGCCCTGAACCTCGTCGCCATCGCGGCGAACCACGGGATGCCCGTGACCAGGCACGCGCTCGTGGCCTCCGGCCAGGCCTCCACCCTCGGTGAGCTGAGGACCGGCGCCGCCGGCCAGAAGCACCGCCTGGCCGGTGACGGAACCAAGCTGCTGCCGCTCGGGGACGTGATCCCGATCGGACCGCCGATCGGACAGGCGGTGAGCATCGGAGACCTGCTGATGCACGCCGGCATAGGCTGGTTCGTCGTCGTCGGAGTGAGAAGAACCAAGCCGGCGGAGGCCGGCGAGATCCCGGGCGATCCTTCCTCCGGACGATAGGGTGAGGACCGCTCGCCGGAAGCGGGAGTCGAACCCATCGAGGAAGGAGCATCGAGATGAGGAGGGTGTTCGCCGTCGGGGTCTTCGTGGAGATCGCCCTGCTGATCATCGGCCTCACGTGGATCCGGCCCAGCAGAACGAGCCCCACCCAGCCGCTGAGACCTGCGTCGTCCGGCGCTCCCGACTACCGGGTCGAGGCCGCCAACGGCACGGTCGTGAACATCGACCTCACCGCGACCGAGACCATCCAGGAGATCGCGCCCGGCATCCGCTACCACGTCTGGACGTTCGACGGGACCGCGCCCGGCCCCGTGATCCGCGTGCACCTCGGTGACACGGTCCACTTCACCCTCACGAACGCCAGCACGATCGGGATGCAGCACTCGATCGACTTCCACGCGGCGATGACCCCCTGGGCCGACCTTCCCGCGGCCGGGGCCACGACCCTTACCGGCAACTACCAGCCGGTCAACCCGGGAGAGACGAAGACCTTCGACTGGGTCGCGATGTTCCCCGGGGTCTTCATGTATCACTGCGGAGTACCGCCTGTGCTCCAACACATCTCGAATGGCATGTACGGCGCGATCATCGTGGAGCCCGACAACCTTCCCAAGGAGCGCGAGTTCGTCCTCGTCTCGAGCGAGCTCTATCCGACCGCCAAACCCATCCACGGCGTGTACGAGGGAGACCTCACCCGGATGGAGGCGGTCGATCCTCAGTACGTCGTGTTCAACGGCAAGGCGGACCAGTACAAGACCACCCCGCTCGCGGTGAAGCCCGACGAGCAGTTCCGGATCTGGGTGTTGAACGCCGGACCGACGCTCACGGACGCGTTCCACGTGATAGGGACGATGTTCCTACAGACCCATGCCGACGGGAACCCCGCCAACACCCTCTACGGGCTCCAGACGTACGCGATCGCGCCGGGCGCGGGAGCGATGTTCGAGCTGAAGATCCCCGATCCGGGGCTCTACCCGTTCGTCACGCACTCCTTCGCGTACACGGCGCTCGGCGCGGTCGGGCTGATCAAGGTCGATCCGCAGGCGCCGCCCGCGCCGGCGACCTACCCGACGATGGCCGATCCCTTCTCGGCCGGAGTGGATCCCGCCAAGCCGCTGAGCGCCTACACCGGCAAGGGCGGAGGGGGCGGCCCGGCCCCGTCGCTCTCACCCAGTCCCAGCGGAGCCGCTCCTGCCGCTTGCGAGCCCGGCGGCACGAAGCTGCACATCACGGCCGCGAACACGATGTTCGACACCAACTGTCTGGCCGCTCCCGCCGGGAAGCCCTTCACGATCACCTTCGAGAACAAGGACCCGGGGATACCGCACAACATCTCGATCTACACGGACGAGAGCGGGGCCACGGCGCTGTTCAAAGGCGAGCTCGTGACCGGGCCGGCCAGCTTCACGTACAAGGTGGGACCGCTCGGCCCCGGCACGTACTTCTTCAGGTGCGACATCCATCCCACGACGATGACGGGGACGTTCGTCGTGAAGTGATCTTTCACGTCACGTCACGTCACGTCGCGCGAGCGGAACGAGAGCGCGGCGAACGCGAGCAGCACCACCGCATAGGCCGAGGCGACGAGCCCCGCGGCGGTGACGGTCCGCACGATCTCGTGCGGATAGACGCCGAGCGGCTGCGACCTCCCGTTCACGAACAGCGCGACGTTGTCGCCTAGGAGCCACGGCTGCCACGAGGGCCTCAGCCCGCGGATCAGGCCTTCGAGCGGCCCGAGGTAGGCGAAACCGACCGCGACCGCCGCGACCGTGCTCCGGCCGATCATCGCGACTGCCAAGCCGATCAGCGAGGCTATGCCCGCGGAGGCGGAGACACGCAGGACGAGCCCGACGACGCCCAGGAGCCACTTCCCGTCCGCTCCCTGCGTCATCCCGCGCGTCGCCGCGACCAGCCACAGCACGAGCGACAGGACGGTCTCCGCCCCGATCGCAAGCAGCATCACGACCGCGGCCGCCGCGATCGCCTTCGCCAGCAGCACGCGCAACCGGCCCGGCTCCCATGTGAGGAGCGTCGCCATCGTGCCGGCGTTCCACTCGGCGCCCGCGAGCGATCCCCCCAGCAGGAGGCCGCCGAGGACAAGGAGCACCGCCGTGCCCGAGAGCGCGCCCTTGAGGTTGACGAGACTGAAGCTGGTCCCCGGCAGGTAGAACTCGAGCTGCACGTTCTGCGCGCAGAACTCCTCCAGGGTCTGGCCCGTCGGGAGCTGGTCTTCCGGGATGAACCCGCCGCTCAGGCATTGCCGAAGGTTGCCCCGGTAGGCGTCGCGCGCGGCCGCGAGCTGCTGCGCGCTGGGCCCGTGGGAGTGCGCCGCGACGAGAACGCCGGTCACGGCGATCCCGAGCAGCGCGGCGAGGACCGCCATGCGCACGAGACGGCGCGACGAGACCCGCAGGAGCTCCGTCGAGAGCAGCGCCGCCATCATCCGGCGAGCCCCTCGTCGCGCGTGAGCTCCAGGAACACCGTCTCGAGGTCGGCCTCCTCGGGGCGGAGCTCCGTGAGGTAGAGGCCCCGCTCGGCGAGCGCGCGGGTGATCCGGGCCGCATCGGGCGCTCCGAGCGGCACGCGGAGCAGGTCCCGATCGAGGGTCGCGTCGATGCCGGCATCCGCGAGCGCCCGCCGGCCGGCCTCGGGATCGTCGATCCGCACGAGCATCCCCTCCGCGCGCCCGCTCGCCAGCACGTCGGCCACCGCCCCCGCCCGCACGCACCGCCCGCGGGCCAGGATCGCGACGCGATCGGCCATCTGCTGCACCTCGGAAAGGATGTGGCTCGAGACGAAGACGGTCCTGCCCTCGGCGCCGAGCCCGCGAAGGAGCTCCCGCACCTCCACGATCCCGGCGGGATCGAGGCCGTTCGCGGGCTCGTCCAGGATCAGGACCGAGGGGTCCTTCAGAAGGGCCGCCGCGATGCCGAGCCGCTGGCGCATCCCGAGCGAGTAGTTCTTCACCAGGTCGTCGGCGCGTTCGGCCAGCGACACGCGCTCGAGGACAACCTGCACGGCCTTCGGCCCGACCCCCTGAAGCCGGCCGAGCAGCTGGAGGTTCCGCCGGCCGCTGAAGCGCGGGAAGAGCGCGGGGGTCTCGACGATCGAGCCGACCCGCCGGATCACACCCGGGAGGCCTCGCGGAACCTCCGCGCCGAGGAGCCTGGCGCGGCCGCCGCTCGCGGCGACGAGGCCCAGCAGGCACCGGATGGTCGTCGTCTTGCCCGCGCCGTTGGGCCCCAGGAACCCGAACACCCCGCCCTCGGGAACGGCGAGGTCCAGGCCGTCGACGGCGACGGTCCGGCCTCCACGCAGGCGCCGGTACTCCTTCCGGAGCCCCTCCAGCTCGATCACGGGCACGACCAACCCTACCCCGGCCAACCCTCACACGACCCGAGGGGCCGATACCCCGTGAGGTGCCCTCACAGGGCAACGGTCACGTTGCCTATCGGGGGCAACCACGAGGTTCAGCCGCGGATCGCGGGCCGTCACCTCCTCGCCGGGTCCCGCCCTCCGAGCGACCTGCTGTCGGGCGGCCGGGGTCCCCCCGGGTGATGCCCAGATGGCCCGCTCGGTCGTTGCCACATCGACTTGGGTGGCGTATGAACAGGGATGCGCATCCGCACATCGAGAGGGAACCCGGGCGTGCCCGGGACCGCCACCCATGAACGCCCGGAGCCGGCCGCTGCCCACGCCTTGGGGAAAGATGATGCTCGCCCCAGATGACGCACGAGTTGCCCTCGACGACGATCGGCTCGCTTCCGCCCGCATCCTGGTGATCGACGACGAGGAGGCGAACGTCCGTCTGATGGAACGGATCCTGCATCAGGGCGGGTTCCGCAACGTGGGAACGGTGATCGACCCACGCGAGGTCATGGCCGTGTTCGAGCAGGAGCCTCCCGACCTGCTCGCCCTCGACCTGCTGATGCCACACGTCGACGGGTTCGAGCTGATGCGTCGGGTCGCGGAACGGCTGGAGCCCGACGAGTACCTGCCGATCCTAGTCCTCACCGCGGACGCCACCGCCGGAACCAAGCAGCGCGCCCTGGCGGCGGGAGCGAACGACTTCCTCACGAAGCCCTTCGACGCGATCGAGGTGGCGCTGCGCATCCGGAACCTGCTCCGAACCCGCTTCCTGCACGTCGACCTCAAGCGCCACCAGGAGGAGCTGGAGGAGCGCGTGCGGGCGCGGACGGGGGAGCTCGAGGACAGCTACCGTCAACTGCGCCGGGTCGACGAAGCGAGACGGAGCCTGCTCTCGCGGGTCATCAACGCCCAGGAGGAGGAGCGGCGGCGGATCGCGGGCGACATACACGACGACTCGGTCCAGGTGATGACCGCCGTCGGGATGCGGATGCACGTTCTCCGGAAGCTGCTGCACGACCCCGAGGAGATCGCGCAGCTCGACCGCCTCCAGGAGGCGACCGAGGCCGCCGTGGGCCGCCTGCGGTTCCTGCTCTTCGAGCTGCACCCGCCGGCGCTCGACACGGGCGGGCTGGCCCCCGCGATCCGCGAGTTCATGTCGATGGCAGCGCACACGGGCCGCTTCGTCTTCCGGGTCGACGACCGGCTCCAGCGCCAGCCAGATCCCGAGGCCCTGACGATCCTGTACCGCATCGCGCAGGAGGCTCTGAACAACGCGCGCAAGCACTCGGGAGCCTCCGAGATCGCGGTCTCTCTCGAGGAGCGAGACGGGGGGTTCAGCGTTCGGGTGGCCGACGACGGCAGAGGCTTCGACGTCGGGGACAAACTGGAACCCGCGCCCGGCCACCTCGGGCTCCTGTCGATGGTCGAGCGCGCCGAGATGGCGCAGGGATGGTGCCGCATCGAGTCCGAGCCGGGGACGGGCACGTCGGTCGAGGCCTGGCTCCCTGACGGAGCCGCGCCGCCCGGGATCTGACGGCTCCGGCAGACCTAGGACTGGACCGGTGCCCCAGGCCTGCCCTATCTTCCGATGATGTTCTCGCCCGCGGTACGGGATCTGCTCGCGGCCGCCGAGCACGCTCGCGAGGGATGGGACAAGGAGCCGGCCCCCCAGCTCTACACCGAAGCGCTCGACCTCGTCCGCGACGACGAGCCCGCCCGGCGAAGCATCCGTCTGCTCCGCGGCCTCGCGCTGGTCGAGCTGGAGGACTTCGAGGCCGCAGCGCAGGAGCTCGGCGAGCTCCTCCCGAACCTCGAAGGGCGCGAACAGCTCGAGGCGCTGCTCGGTCTCGGGCGCGCCTCGATGTGGATGGAGCGGACCGACCAGGCGTACGCCTTCGCCGAACGATCGCTCGAGCTGGCGGAGCGGCTCGGCGACGACGATGCGCTCGGTCCTGCCCTCGCCCTGCTTAGCCAGACGCACGGCATACGGGGGCAGGAGGGCGACCTCGACCGGGCCGTCGAGCTGGGGGATCGGGCGCTGGAGACCTGGACCCCCGGCACCAGGGCCATCGACCTCGCGGCACACTCATCCCTTCACGCCCTTACCCACTACTGGGCGGGCGGGTACGCCAGGGCCGCCGAGCTCGGCCGGCATGCGCGAGAGCTCGGCGGCGACGTCCACAACCCGGCAGCCCTGCTGGACGGTGGCTCTACGGAGGGACTTGCTCTCGCCGCGCTGGGTCGCCACGCGGAGGCGATCGAGCTGTTCGACGCCACGATCGCGCGAGCCAGAGAGCTCGACTCGATCGGCGGGATCGCCTACGCCCTCAACTGCTCGACCGCACCCCTGCGCGACGTGCTCGACCTCGCCGAGTCGAGGCGCCGGAACGAGGAGGCGATCGAGCTCTATCGCCGAGCTGGGTTCGACAGCGGAGTGATGCAGGGCGAGATCGATCTGATCTTCACGGATCTGCTCGAGGACGAGGTGGCGAGAGTCGAGCGCGCCTTGCCCGATCTTTGGGAGCGAGCCCGCCACGGAACCGGATGGGAGCGATGGCTCGCACCGGGTCGGCTGTCCGTGGCGCGCGCCGAGATGGCTCTGCGCGCGAAGAGACCGGAAGCGGCGGTCGAGGGCGCGCTCGAAGCGATCGAGATAGCGCGGCCGATCGGGCGCTTGAAGTACGACGTGTCCGCACGGATGGTTCTCGGCACAGCCCTGCTCGAGCTCGGGAGGGACCAGGAGGCCGTCGCCCAGCTCAGGACCACCGTCGAGGGGGCCGACCGGCTCGGGCATCCGCTGACCCGCTGGCAGGCGCGCGCGGCGCTCGGACGCGCACTTTACGGGGTCGGCGAGGACGAGGGCGCGGCTGCCGCGTACCGGGAGGCCGCCGAGATCATCCGGGGCTTCGCGTCGACCTTGAAGCCAGAACGCGCCGACCCCCTGCTCGCGTCGTCGCCGGTCCGGGAGATCCTTCGAACCGGTTGAGTGATCGACCTCCGGGTGAGGGACCGTGTGTAGGTCAGGCAGGCTTGCGGGCCTTGGCGATCACGCTGACGGCCACGGTGTCCTGGCGATCCGGGGGAATGACCTCGCGCATCAGCTGGATCAGCGCGGGTGTGAACAGCGGGTAGAGCGCGGCCTCTTCCACCCCGTAGGGGATCCGCTCGCCGAGCCGGACGTCTTCGAACCCCATCTTCTGGATCTTGAGGGCGAAGGCACGCTCCGCCAGGGCGCCAGACACTCACCCGGCCCAGGCGGCCTCGTTGTTCATCACCTCGGGCGGCAGCTCGTCCTCGACCGTCAGGTCGGCGACGCAGAGACGTCCCCCGGGCCTCAGCACCCGGCGGATCTCGGCCGCCCGAGGGGCCGACCCTCTTGGCAGCGAGGATCGTGTCGATGCCGCCTCCGGAGCCCACGTCGAGCACGATCTCGCCGGGCTGTAGGTCCGCGTGCCGCACGGGGTTGCCGACGCCGAGCGCCCAACCGACCGCCTCGGGCGGCAGCTCGGCCAGCTCGTCCTCGAAGTAAAGGAGATCGGCAGCCGGCTTGCCCGCCCCGCGGTCCAGGCCCGCGTACGCGGTGCGCACAGACTGCTTGATCTGGTCCTGGAAGAGCAGGTCCCGGGTCATCGCGCTCGGACCCTCAAAGCTCTTCCATGAAGCGCTCCAGGCGCTCCTTCACGTCGGCCGGGATCTCATCCACCACGTTGGAAGCGAGGAACGATCGCAGCTCCTTGGCGAACTCCAACTCACCGCAGCAGCGGCGGCAGAAGGCGAGGTGGCCCTCAACCAGCGCCTGATCCTCGGGCGAGAGCACCTTGTCGAGGTAATCCCAGAGCTGCTTGACCGCGTCCGAGCAGGGGATCGCGCGCTCGGTCATGGCGCCCCCTCCTGTTCCAGCAGGCCGGCCTCTTCGGCGTAGACCCACATCTCGCGCTCGAAGAGCTTGCGGCCTCGGTGCAGCCGCGCGAGCGTCGTTCCCAGCGGCGTGTCCATCATCCGGGCGATCTCCTTCGTCACGAAGCCTTGCATGTAGCGCAGGACGAGCGGTGCGCGGTAGATCTCGGGCATCCGCGTGAGAACCGCGTGGACGTCCTCCCGCCCGAACGCCTGGAGGACGTCGACGTGCAGCGAGTCGGAGTAAGGGAACGGATCCTCGTCGGCGATCGTGCGGTAGAGCGAGAAGTCGTCGATCTCCTCGATGTCCACCTCCTTGACCGAGCGGGCTTCCTTGCGCAGTCGGTCTCGGAACGCGTTGACCAGGATCCGCTGGAGCCAGGCCGGTCCCGCCTCGGTCGCCTGAAGAGCCCCGAACGAGCGATAGGCCTTCAAGAGGCACTCCTGCACGAGGTCCTCCGCTCCGTCGTTCGTGAGGCGGCGGGCGAGGCCGTACAGCCGCGGAAGCTGCTCGCGAGCGAGCGCCTCGAATGCTGATCTGCGTTCGTCTTCGGGGTCGATGGCGGTCCCGCCCACGATCTGCTCCATCCCACGGCGCTTCCTCACTTCGGAGTGATTCTCAGACTGAAAGACGCTCGCGCCGACGAACCTATTGCATCCTGCGCGAGATGCAATGGGTTCGTCCGGCGGCGCGTCCTCACTCACTAAGATCGAGGGAAGGGGGCAGCACATGGCAACGACCACGGCAAGGAACGGGGTCGACGTCGACCGATTGGTCCAGACGATCGGCGCGATCGAGCAGGATCCCGGCATCGGGCGGTTCACGTTCAAGGCGAAGACCGACTGGACCGGCGGCGGGACGAGCACGGGACGCATCTCGGCGTTCACCCATGCGGGGCAGGAGTCCGCCCACGCGGACACGCACACGCTCGTGGGAAGCGAGCCCGCGGTCCTGCTCGGCGACGACGCGGGCGCGAACGCGGTGGAGCTGGTGCTTGCGGCGCTGGGGTTCTGCTACGCGGTCGGGTTCGCCTACAACGCGGCCGCGCGCGGGATCGACCTGGAGGAGCTCTCCTACGAGCTGGAGGGTGATGTCGACCTCCGCACCTTCGTCGGACTGGGCGGCGGCCCCCGCGCGGGCTTCACGGAGATCCGCGTCAAGGGGACAGCGAAGGCCAGCAACGCCGACGCCGCGACGCTCGAGGAGCTGTGTCAGTACGTTCAGGACACCTCGCCCGTGCGAGACATCATCGCGAACGCGACCCCGGTCGTGACCGACCTGGAGGTCCGATGAGCGACGACCGCTGCGTGAAGTGCGGGGGTGTCACTGCCGGTTGGAAGTGCGCGATCTGCGGGGCCGAGGCCGACGAGCACGACCCCGGGCACCTGCACGGCGGCTCCGACCGCTACTGCACGCTGCTCTGTCGGGGCTGCGGCGAGGCCGACGTCCACTGCACCTGCGCGACGGCATAGGGCACGAAGGGAACCACGGTAGGCCGGGGCATGTCCCCGGCCCTTGCCGTCTCACGCGATCGCCCCACCGCGTGTCGGCGCGTCACCACGACGTCACCACATTCTTCGAAGCAAGGCGAGCCCAGCGACTTCTCTTCAACCTGACGGTCGTAGTCGGCGGCGAGACGCGTCGCTGCATCCGACGCCGCGGTCAGGTAGATCGGATCGGGGTTGAGCGCGTGCTCGCGAATACACGCTTCCATGAACTTGATCGCATGCTCGTCCCCGGTGGCGACTGCCTGATCCACGAGATCCTCGATATCCAACGAAGTCGACACCTCAAAAGGTTCGTCGCTCGTCCCAGCGAGCGCCGCATAGATCCCGGCCCCCGTCTGCCACGCGAAGCGCGAAGCGGTCGCCGCCGTGTCCAGCTCTATGTGTGGCATCAGGAGACGCAAGGCGCTCGGCCCCGTCACGGAGTGGATCATTCCGATGATCCGTCCCGATGAGACCGTCTCGAGGTACGCGCGGGCAAACGTAAGTGTCATCTCCGAGAGGAACCGTGCCGGGTCTGGGGAAGGGTCGACGAGATTCACCACGCCCGCAAAGCCAGGGAGCTCGTCGAGTCCGCGCAAGTCGTCGCTGATCAAGCCTGAGCTTCGGACCTCGAGTCGTTTGACGCGTCGAAGAGCATCGGACGGCGCAAGACGGGAAGGGGAATCGGCGAGCTTCCCGGGAAGTTGCTGATAGCGGGCAGCCCAGTAGGCGAGCCCTTCCGCGAGTTCATGGCGGCGGCCTGGTACGTCGCTCTGCCCGAGGGAACGCGCGGCGTGGGCGGTTCTGATCAGCCCGTGCGTAGCGGCCGCTGCAAGACCCGGAGCAAGACGAGCGACCCACGTGTTCAGTGTTTCCTGCCAATCCCCTTCAGCGAGCTCGCCATCGAACAGGGCGATCCAGTCGGGCAGCCTCGCGTACTCCCCCAGCGCTTCGTGCCAAGCATCGCCGACGGGCTCACCGGCGCTGGGGTGTTCCTGGAGACGAGGGATGTAGCCCTCGACCCACCCGATGACTTCGTCCTCGCGTCCAAGGGCGCACAGAGCCTCGGCAGCCATCGGGCCGTGGTTGGAGAGACCGCCTTCGTCGTCCTCGCTGAACTCGGGGCCGGTGTCGTGCAAGATCTCGAGCGCTTCGTCGAGGGTCTCGCTCATCTGGGCCTTCGCTCCGTCTTTGGTATCGTCCCCATCTCGCGTCCTCACATCGCAAGTCGCTGGTCAGGACCTTACGACTTCAAGTCCACTTCAAGTCAAGGAGCGTTCGAGGGAGATGCGGGCCGACGACGTGATCCGGATCGGCGAGGTAGCCGAACGGAGCGGACTTGCGGCATCAGCCCTGCGCTTCTACGAGTCCCTAGGCTTGATCCGATCCGACAGGACCAGTGGTGGGGGCCGCACCTACCCGAGGCACGTTCTCCGCCGCGTGGCCCTCATCCGGATCGCACAGAGGCTGGGACTGACGCTCGAGGAGATCGGCGAGGCGCTCGCGATCCTGCCCGCCGACCGAGCGCCCACGAAGGCTGAGTGGGCCAAGCTCTCGCGATCGTGGCGTCGGCGGCTAGATGACCGGATCGCCGCGCTCGAGGCACTCCGTAGCGACCTGACGGGCTGTATCGGCTGTGGATGCCTGTCGCTGCAAAGATGCCGTCTCTACAACCCGGACGACATCGCTTCGACCAGAGGTCCGAGTGCCCGGTACCTTCTTGGTGACCATCCCGAGGAGCTCGTGCCCGACCTGGCAGATCTGGGTGATGCCCCGTCTCAAGGTCGGAGATGAGGGCGATGGACCCCGGGTCTGAAGCCGAAGAGCTGGTGGGGTCCGCCACTTCGAGCAGCACGGCTCCGCCCATCACCTCGGAGACTCGGAGCCGCGCCTAACGGCCGATCGCGCGATCGACGTCGTCCCGGGTGGCGTCCGACGCGCTCGCCGAGTCACGTCTTGGAGACGTCGGACGGGCCGAACCCCAGAGCCCGCAGCGCGAGGCCGATGCCGACGGCCAGCACCATCAGGATCGCGATGAGCACCACGCGTTTCCAGCCACGAACCTCGGTGAGCCAGCGGCACGCGCATCCTCCCTTCCGCGGGCAGCGACAGTCTGCGCGCGGCGGCGCCCGTCGGACAACCCCCCGACGGTCCGGGTAGCATGCTCCGACCCATGGCGGAACGTATCGACACCGTTGTGATCGGTGGCGGGCAGGCGGGCCTGGCCACGAGTCACGAGCTCACGCGGGCGGGCGTCGAGCACGTCGTCATGGATTGGGGCCGGATCGGTGAGACGTGGCGGAACCGCTGGGACAGTTTCTGCCTGGTCACGCCCAACTGGTCCCTCCAGCTTCCCGGTGGTCCCTACGACGGTGTTGATCCGGACGGCTTCATGCCTCGCGACCAGATCGTCGAGTACCTGGAGCGCTACGCCGAGGGCCTCGGCGCGCCCGTGCGCGAGGACATCGAGGTGACCTCTCTAGAACCCGCGGAGGAAGACCGCTTCCTCCTCCGCACTTCGGGGGGCGAGATCCAGGCCCGGACCGTCGTCGTCAGCACAGGCGCCTACCAGCTACCCCATCGGCCCGCGCGCGCATCGAGCCTGCCCGCGGAACTCCCGCAGATCGACGTCGAGGGCTACCGGAACCCCGAGGCGCTTCCCCCCGGCAAGGTGCTCGTGATCGGCAGCGGCCAGACGGGCTGCCAGCTCGCGGAGGAACTGCACGAGGCCGGTCGGGAGGTGTTCCTCTCGTGCGGCCGGGCGCCGTGGGTACCACGCCGCCTCGGCGACCGCGACATCTTCTGGTGGGTGCTGGAGACGGGGTTCCTGGACCAGCCGGTCACAGCCCTGCCCACCCCGGCCGCGCGCCTGGCGGCCAACGTCCTGGCCAGCGGGCACAGCGGCGGCCACGACCTTCACCTTCGAACCCTGCGCAGCGCCGGCGTCACCCTGCTCGGTCACTTCCTGGAAGCCGAGGGCCGCCGGGCGCTGTTCGCCCCCGACCTCGGCGAGAGCGTCGCCTGGGGAGACGAGCGGTACCTGCAGATCATGGATCTCGTTCGCAAGCTGGTGGCCGAACGCGGTCTGGCGATGCCGGACATCCCCGAGCCCGAACCGTTCGACGCCCGAGCGCCGGAGCACCTGGATCTGTCGGACTTCGGAGCGGTGATCTTCACCGGCGGCTTCCGGCCCGACTACGGCAGGTGGGTGAAGGTGCCGGGGGCCTTCGACGAGCTCGGGTTCCCGAACCACGTCGAGGGCGCGAGCTCTGCGGCGCAGGGTCTGTACTTCGTCGGCGTCCACTTCCTCCGCACACGGAAGTCATCGCTCCTGTGCGGAGTGGGAAAGGACGCGGCCATCGTCGCGAACCAGATCGCCGCGCGCACCGCGGGTTGAGGGCTCTTGCCGGTCACCGGCCTTGGTCATACACTGTATGAACCACCGTGGGAGGAGGCACACATGGGGCGGTCGTCCAAGGTGATCGCGGTCTCGGTTCCGCCGGACTCGGCCTCGGCATTCGAGCGGATCGCCGAGGAGGAGGGGCGGAACAGGAGCGAGCTGTTCCGGGAGATGCTTCGCGTCTACGGCGTCTACCGGGAGACCGGCACCTTCGAGTCCCTCCAGAGGTACGGAGCCGCGCAGGCCCGGCGGCTCGGGATCGGGGACGAGAAGGACGTCGAGCGGCTCATCGATGAGGCCCGCCGTTGAGGGTCGTCTTCGATACCAACATCCTCGTCTCCGCGTTCATCTTCCCCGGAGGAGCCCCGGAAACCATCTACCGCGCCGCGCTCGAGGGTCGCACCGTCCTCGTGACCTCCGCTCCCCTCTTGGCGGAGCTCGGTCGCGTGCTGGTCGAGAAGTTCGGATGGGAGGCGGCCATGGCCGAAGAGGTCGTCGCCCAGGTGATCCGGATCGGCCTCGTCGTCCAGCCGACGGAACGCGTCCACGAGATCGCGGCCGACCCCGCGGACGACCGGGTGCTGGAGGCCGCCGTGGCCGGGAACGCCGACGCGATCGTCTCCGGCGACCGCCATCTCACGCGACTGAGGAGCTGGCGCGGCATCCCGATCCGAACCGCGGCCGAGCTCGCCGCCGAGCTCGCTTCGCAGACTTGAAGCGCAGAGGGTGAACCGGACCACCTCCAACAACGCTCAGGGACGCTGAGCGCTCTTGGGCGAGGGGGGAGTTGAACCCCCACGTCCTTGCGGACACAGGAACCTGAATCCTGCGCGTCTGCCAAGTTCCGCCACTCGAGGGCATGCCCTCATCGTTCGCATTCCTCTCGATTCACTCGCATCCGGAGCCGCCACACGGGACGAGATCGAAGCGCGTGACCGTCCCGCTATCGTAGTCGGCGATCCACACGCCACCGTCACCGGCCGTGATCGCGATGGGCTGCAAGGCGTCGAGTCGGATCGGCCTGCCGACGATCCGGTTCGTGTTCGGGTCCACCTCCCAAAGCGTCGCGGTGTGCTTGATCGGGTAGAAGAGCGTGGGCGAGCTCGATCTCGGGGAGGCGAGAACCCACACTTCACCTGCTCCGACGGCAACTCCCTCCGCGCGAGGGATCTGGATGCTCGCGACGGAACGGCCGGTCTCGGGGTCGAACCGGGTGAGAGAGTCATCCGAAGCCGTCCACAGCGAGCCGTATCCCACGGCTAGCGCGCCAACGACGGGCACCGTGGAGACATCTCCCGTCGCCGGATCGACCCGCATGACGGATTGCGGGGAGGTGTTCTGAACCCACACCACGCCTAGTCCGTAGGCTGCCTGCGTTGGTCCGGGGCCAACCTTGATGGTGGGCCCAGCCACCTCGTTCGTTCGGGGGTCGATACGAATCAGGTCGCCACGTCCTCCCATCGGGCGCGTGACCCAAACGCTGCCCGCCCCCACGGCGATCCCCTGAACGGGCCCCCGACGTGAACGGTCGCAACAACGCGGTTGGTCGAGGGATCGATCCGATACACATCGCCGTTATCGGCGGAGACCCAGACGCTTCCCTCGCCCACGGCGATGCTGCTGTAATCCTCGGTGCCGGGAGTCCTGATCTTGGCGACCACCCGATCCGTCACCGGATCGAGCCGGCTGACGACCCCGAACCCGGAGACCCATAGGGCGCCGTCGCTCGTCGCCACGTCCACCGCACCGGATGGGACATGGATCTGCGCGGCAAGGACGGGACGGACGAGGAGCTGCGAAACCGGCGAGGGCGAGTGGTTCGAGCCCCGGAGGCCGTACAGCAGGCCCAACGGAAGGGCCACGCCGGCCATCAGGACCGCCGCCACGCCACCAACCGCCGCCCGCCTTCGCCATCGCCGGATCCTGGCCCGGGCGGCGACGCGCTGAAGGTCGCCTCGGAAGGCGGGGACGCTTCCGGGCGTCTCCCGGAGCAAAGCCCGAAGTCTCTCGTCAGTCTCCATCGGAAACTCCTTTCAGCGCGGCACGAAGCACCTTGCGAGCCCGAGACAGGTGAGTTCGAACCGTCCCCTCCTTGCAGCCCATGGCCTGGGCCACTTCCTCGATGGAGAGGCCCACGCGGTAGCACAGGACCACCGCTTCCTGCTGCCGGCGCGGCAGGCCCTTTACCCGATCCCACAGGTCGATGGTCTCCTCCGGATCTGGATCGTCGCGGATCACCGGTCGAAGCACCCGCCGGTGCCGCATCCCTCGCCTCGTGACGTTCAGCGCCGTGGTCATCACCCACCCCCCGGCCCAGGGTTGGGTCCCGAGGCGCTCCCATCGTTCGAGCGCCCGAGCGAAGGCCTCTTGCGTCGCGTCCTCCGCAAGGACCCGATCGCGGCACAGCAAGTAGACGGCGCGGAACACGGCCTGCGCCTCCGTCTCGTAGAACCGCTCGGATCCTGGGTCCGGCGTCACTCGTCCCCTTCACCACCCACAAGTCCGAGGCAAGCTTCCGCGCAGACAAGTCAAGAGAGGGAATCGTCGAGCCGCCGATCGCGCCATGACACCTGAAGTGGGCGAGGGGGGAGTTGAACCCCCACGTCCTTGCGGACACAGGAACCTGAATCCTGCGCGTCTGCCAAGTTCCGCCACTCGCCCGAGCGGGAACCCGATGGTAGCAGCCGGTCGCGAGGGGACCCTCGCGACCCGGAACCCGGCGAGGCGCCCGCGAGTCGAGGTCGGTGAGCCGGCACGTACCCCGCGCTAGGATGGCCCGACGCGCGGGTACCGACCCCCGCGCATGCCTACCGTGCCGATCCTTCACGACTTCGAACGCCGCCTCGGAGGCCTCGTCGAAGGTCTGTTCGCGAAGACCTTCCGCAGCGGCCTGCAACCCGTCGAGCTCGCCAAGCGGATCCTGCGCGAGACGGACGCCCGGAAGACGGTCGGGGTCCGCGACGTCTGGGCGCCGAACGACTTCGGGTTCTCGCTATCGCCGGTCGACGCCGAGCGGTTCGAGCAGGCCGAACAGGCGCTCGTCGCCGAGCTCCAGCAGGTGGTGCGCGACCACGCCGCGGAGCGAGGATGGGGCCTGGTCGGCCCCCCCCGCGTCGAGTTCGCCGTCGACCCCGGACTGAAGAAGGGCGAGTTCCACTGCGAGGCCTCCCTCGTGGAGGGGGAGGAGAAGGTGGAGCCGGCCCCGGCTTCGGCCGCCTCTCTCGTCATCACCGAGAAAGGGAGCACGCGGACGGTGCGCCTGGCCGGTCGGGTCGTGACGATCGGCCGCCTGCCCGAGTGCGACGTGGTTCTGAAGGACGCCGGCGCCTCGCGGCGGCACGCGCAGATCCGCGATGAGGGCGCGGCCCACCGGATCACCGACCTCGGCTCCACGAACGGCACCCAGCTGAACGGCCAGCCCGTGCAGTCCCGGGAGCTCGCCGACGGGGACCGGATCACGATCGGCACGACGGTCCTCGAGTTCCGCGCGGGGTCGTAGCCGGTGACCCCATTCGCGCTCTCCGCGCTGAAGTACGGGCTCCTCGCCCTCGTGTACCTCTTCATATGGCGGGCGGTGAGGACCGTTACTCGCGACCTGCGGGTGGCCTCCCCGGGCGGGTCGGGGCGCGCCACGAGCAAGCGCGCAGCCGCCGCGCCCTCGACCCCCACGGTGGTCGTGCACGGTCCCGACGGCGCCCGCCCGCGCACGTTCAAGCTCACCGCGAGCACCGTTCTCGGCCGTGCGCCGGAGTGCGAGATCCGGCTAGACGACACCTACGTGTCGCAGGAGCATGCCCGGATCTTCGGCAAGGGCGAGCGGTGGTACGTGGAGGACCTCGGCTCCACCAACGGCACGTTCGTGAACGACCAGCGCCTTGCCGCTCCCGCCCAGGTCGAGCCGGGCGACCGGATCCGGGTCGGGACGACCCTGCTGGAGCTCCGCCGATGAGGATCCGGGCCGGCTACGCCACCGACATAGGCAAGGTTCGGGACGGGAACGAGGATTCGTTCCTGGCCGAGCACCCGCTGTACGCGGTGGCCGACGGGATGGGCGGACACCTGGGCGGCGAGGTGGCGTCGCACCTTGCTCTCGAGACCCTCGAGAGGCTCTCGGAGGAGGGCCGCGAGGACCTCTCCGAGCGGATCCGCCGCGCGAACGATGCGGTGTTCGAGCGATCGGTGCGCGACCGCAACGTGTCGGGGATGGGCACGACGCTCACCGCGGCCGTCGTGGCCGGAGACGAGCTCCACCTGGCCCACGTCGGCGACAGCAGGGCGTACCTGCTGCGCGCCGGCGATCTCCGCCGGCTCACCGAGGACCACACGCTGGTGGCCCGGATGGTCAAGGCCGGAGAGATCACGCAGGGCGAGGCCGAGGTCCATCCGCACCGCAACGTCCTCACCCGCGCGGTCGGCACCGAGCCGGACGTCGACGTCGACGAGTCGCGCGTGGCGCTCCTGGACGGCGACCGGATCCTGCTCTGCACGGACGGGCTCACGGGCATGGTCCCCGAGCAGCAGCTGCGGGCGATCCTCGAGTCCGAACCCGACCCGCAGCAGGCCGCCCACCGGCTGGTGAAGGCCGCGAACCGCGCCGGCGGCGTCGACAACACCACGGTCGTCCTGCTGGACGTTCACGGGGACGACCCGTCAGAGGATCCGGCGCGGGACGCGAGGCCTGGGGTTCCGCGTGCACTAGGCTCCGCGGCCCGTCGGTACGGGCTCCGCGCGGGAATGGTCGTCGCGATCGTCGCGGCGCTCCTGGTGGCGTTACGCGTGTACGCCGACCGGCAGTGGTACGTGGGGGAGCACGGTGGACATGTCGCCGTCTACCAGGGGATCCCCGCCACGTTCGGAGGGTTCCGGTTCAGCCACGTCTCGATCGACACCGACATAGACGCGGCGCAGGCCGAGGCGCTGCCGCTCTATGCGGATCTAGCCTCCGGGATCACGGCGAACAACCTTCAGGAGGCACAGGCCATCGTCGACCAGATCCGGCGGGATGTCCGTGCGGGCTCGCAAGGACAACCCGCGGGGATCTCGCCGTCTCCATGAGCGCGACCGCCGTCCGCCGTCTACGCACCGGTCTAGGTCTGCTGCTGCTCACCATCGCGGTCGCCGTCGGCGCGTACGTTGCCGTCGGGCTCGGGCTCCGCGGGAAGGTGCCGGGGAACGTCGACATCTACGGACCGCTGATCGCCGGCGGGTTCCTGGCCGTCTGGCTCCTCGCGCGGAAGGTTGCGCCGGGAGCCGATCCCGTGCTGCTCCCGATCGCCGGCATGCTCACCGGCATCGGCTTCGCGCTGATCTTCCGGCTCGACGCGGGCCTGCCCCCCGAGGCCAAGTTGGCGCAGGAGCAGGTGACCTGGCTGCTCGTCGGGCTCGGTGCTTTCGCGCTCACGCTGCTGATCGTGCGCGACGACAGGCAGCTCGACGCCTTCACCTACACGATAGGGCTGACCGGTCTCGCGCTCCTCCTGCTGCCGGTAGTGCCGGGCATCGGGGTCACGATCAACGGCGCGCGCCTCTGGGTGCGGTTCGGCCCGCTCTCGTTCCAGCCCTCGGAGTTCGGCAAGGTGCTCGTCGTCGTCTTCCTGGCGTCGTACCTGGCGGCCAAGCGCGAGCTGCTGTCGCAGGGAGTTGGGCGCCTCGGCCTGCCCCGCATCAAGGATCTCGGGCCCCTGCTGCTCGCGTGGGGAACCTCCCTCGCCGTGCTCTTCCTCGAGAAGGACATGGGCGCCTCGCTGCTGTACTTCGCCGTCTTCCTGGTCATGGTCTGGGTGGCGACCGGGCGCCCCGCGTACCTGCTGATCGGGCTCGTGCTGTTCGCGATCGGCGCGTACATCGGGTACCTAGCCTTCTCACACGTCCAGCTCCGCGTCGAGTACTGGCTGCACGCGCTCGACCCGCAGCATGTGTACGAGCTGGGGTACGGGCAGATCGCGCAGGGACAGTTCGCGCTCGCGAGCGGGGGCCTGGTGGGCACCGGGCTCGGGCGAGGCTCTCCTGGCCTGATCCCCTACGCGGCAACGGACTTCATCTTCGCCGTGATCGGCGAGGAGCTCGGGTTCCTGGGCACGGCCGCTCTCCTGATGCTCTACCTGGGCCTCGTCGGGCGAGGGCTGCGCCTCGCTCTCGAACGCACCGACGCCTTCGGCAAGCTGCTCGCCACGGGGCTCACGGCGAGCGTCGCGCTCCAGACGTTCGTGATCGTCGGGGGCGTCACGCGGCTGATCCCCCTCACCGGAGTCACGCTGCCGTTCGTGAGCTACGGCGGATCCAGCCTGGTCTCGAACTTCGTGATCCTCGCGCTGCTCGTCCGAGTCTCGGCGGGACCTTGGGAGCGACATGGATAGGCAGATCCGTCGCCTCGGGCTGGGACTCACCGCGCTCTTCCTCCTGCTGGTCGGCCAGGTGAGCTACCTCCAGGTGTTCGCCGCGACGCGGATAGCCGACGACCCCGCGAACGCGACGCGCCAGCTGATCGCGGAGTACCGCGTGGACCGCGGGACGATCCTGGCCGCCGACGGAAAGACCGTGCTGGCGGCGAGCCGCACGAGCCGCGGCGAGCTCGTGTACCGGCGCCGGTACCCGGACGGGCGCCTTTACTCGGGGATCACCGGCTTCTACTCGCTGGTGTACGGCCGCACCGGCCTCGAGGCAGCGACGAACGACTACCTTTCGGGCGATGCCCCTGAGCTGGCGGCGCAGACGTTCTCGGACCTGCTCCTCGGCCGGCCGAAGAAGGGCGCCACCGTGGTGACCACGATCGTGCCGGCCCTCCAGCAGGCGGCGGCCAGAGCGCTGGGAGGTCTGCCCGGAGCGGTGGTCGCGCTGAACCCGCAGACCGGCGACATCCTCGCGATGTACGCGAACCCCAACTACGACCCCAATCCGCTCTCGTCGCAGGACCCCGAGCTGATCCGGCAGACCTGGGCGCAGCTCAACGCCGACCCCACGTACCCCCTGACGGACCGCGCGGTGGCCGAGCTCTTCCCGCCCGGATCCACGTTCAAGCTCGTAACGGCATCCGCGGCCCTCGAGAACGGCGACACCCTGACGACCGAGTACCCGAACCCGCACGTTCTGGGCCTCCCGCTCACGAACGCCACCATCCAGAACTTCGGCGGCGAGTACTGCCCCGGCGGCTCGACCACGACCCTTCTTACGGCCTTCACCAACTCGTGCAACGTGATCTTCGGGGAGGTGGGACTGCAGCTCGGACCGGACAAGCTCGCGGCCCAGGCGAGGGCGTTCGGGTTCTGCGCGACGGATCCGCCCGTGCAGACGGACTGCCTCCAGCCAACCCTTCCCGTGATCCCCTTCGGACAGAGCGGGTTCTTCGAGCCGGGTAGGTTCCCGGTGCCGGGGTACTTCCAGCAGCGCGATCCGGCCGTGGCGATCTCGGCGATCGGGCAGGACAACGTCCTAGCGAACCCGATGCAGATGGCGCTCGTCGCCCAGGCGATCGCGAACGGCGGTGTCGAGATGCAGCCCCGCCTGGTGACCGAGATCCGCGACTCGGCGGGAAGGGTCGTCAAGACGTTCGACCCGCAGGTGTACGGGAGCCCGATCTCGGCGCAGACCGCGGCCGCGATGACTCAGATGATGGTGAGCGTCGTGAACAATGGGACCGGCACCGCCGCGCAGATCCCGGGGATCCAGGTGGCGGGAAAGACGGGGACGGCCCAGCACGGCAAGGGAGCCGCGCCTCACGCCTGGTTCGTATCCTTCGCTCCTGCCCAGGATCCGCAGATCGTGGTTGCCGTCATCGTGCTCGACGGTGGGAACCTGGGGAGCGAGGCGACGGGCGGTCAGGTGGCGGCGCCGATCGCGAAGCAGGTCATCGAGATCTATCTGAAGGGAGGCGCGTGAGCGAGTCGGTGCTCGGAGGGCGGTACAGGATCGAGGCCCGGCTCGGCGCGGGCGGCATGGCCGAGGTGTTCCGCGGCTTCGACGAGGTGCTCTCCCGGCCTGTGGCGATCAAGATCCTCGCGCCCCAGTTCGCGAAGGACCCGAGCTTCGTCGACCGGTTCCGCAGGGAGGCGCAGGCGGCCGCGCGCCTGAACCACGAAGCCGGGCAACGTGATGGTCACCCGATCGGGCGCGGTCAAGGTGATGGACTTCGGCATCGCTCGCATCGCCGAGGGCGACGACGTCACTCAGACCGCCGCGGTGCTGGGCACCGCCTCGTACCTTTCCCCCGAGCAGGCGCAGGGCCGGCCGGTGGACGCGCGGAGCGACCTCTATTCCCTCGGCATCGTGCTCTACGAGATGCTCACCGGCGTGCCGCCGTTCACGGGCGACACGGCGGTGGCGGTCGCGTACAAGCACGTCCAGGAGACGCCGCCGGTGCCCTCCTCGAAGAATCCCGAGGTCTCGACGGCGCTCGACGCCGTCGTGATGCGCGCGGTGGCGAAGAATCCCGCGAACCGCTACCAGACGGCGGGCGAGTTCAGGGAGGACCTCGAGCGGGTGCGCCGCGGCGACCCGGTGCGGGCCACGCCGCTGCTCCCCGCAGGGGCGGATGCCACCCAGGTGATCTCGCGTCCGCCGACCCAGGCGATGCCGCCCGTCGAGCCCGAGGGCTCGGGCAGGAAGGTCTGGCTGGGGATCCTGATCGGAGCCCTGCTCCTGCTGGTGCTCGGCGGCGGGCTCTACCTGCTGGCGCAGGGCCTGCTCGGCTCGAGCCCGACGACGACCCCGACGACGAGCCCGACGCCGACCCCGATCCCCTACCCCAGCGTGATCGGCGAGACGGAGCAGGCGGCGCGCGAAGCGCTCGCCGGGTTCACGAACATCGTCGTCAAGCCGAGGGTCGTGGCAGATCCCACCGATCCCAGGATCGGCACCGTCATCGCGCAGGACCCGCAGGGCGGCGGCACGCTGCTCGCCTCCGAGCAAGTGACGATCTTCATCGCCAAGGCTCCCAAGTCCCTGACGATCCCGTCGGATCTGATCGGCAAGGACCTCTCGACCGCGACCGCCGAGCTCGAGGCCTTGAAGCTGCAAGTGAACGTGCAGAAGCAGACCAGCGACCAGCCGCCGGGCACGGTGATCCTCGTGAGCCCTCCCGGGGGCACGACGGTCGCGGTCGGGGACACGGTCACGCTGACCGTGGCCGAGGCTCCGGCGATGGTGGAGGTGCCCGAGGTCAGGTGCCAGAGCTTCGGCGCGGCGCAGAAGAAGCTGGAGCAGAAGGGGCTGAACCCCATCATCTCCGACACTTCGGTGGCGCCCAACCCCCTCTGCCCGAAGGGGAACAAGGTCGCGGAGCAGGACCCGGCGCCGGGCGAGATGGTCCCGCCCGGGACGACCGTCACCCTCTACCCCGGCCTGGAGCCGAGCCCAAGCCCGACATGACGCCCTGGTACGCCACCGAGGAGTTCACTCCGCAGGAGCGTGAGGTCCTGGGGCGCCACTTCACGAGCCTGGACGGGCCGGTCTTCGCGCTGGTGAACCTGCCCGAGGTGGTGAAGGGGGCGCTCTTCGCCCGGTACTCGCGCACCCCGAAGTCGCTCCGGCGGCTGTACCTGGACGAGTTCGCCGAGGACGTGGGCGAGACCGGCGAGCTCACGCGGGCCGGCACCGAGCGCGCGGAGAGGCTCTACGAGAACGTGTTCGGGGAGTACGGCGACGACTCGGTCGCCCAGCTCGGGGGCGTGCACCTCGCGTGCGAGCAGTCGAGCCAGCTCCTCTGCAAGGCTCTCGAGTGGGGGCGTCTGGCCGCGTACCTCGAGCAGTCCACGCGTTACATGCGCTACGACGACAGGCCGGGTGGACGGTGGCGCGCCACGATCCCGCCCGAGATCGCCGGCACCGACATCGAGCCGCGGTTCCGCGAGTACCTGGACGGCGTCTTCGAGACCTACGCGAAGCTCTTCGACCCGCTGTTCGCGTGGTTCTCCGAGCGATTCCCGAAGGAACCGGGCGATGGCGACTCGGTGTACCGCTCCACGATCACCGCGAAGACCTGCGATACGCTGCGGGTCCTGCTGCCGGCGTGCACGCGGTCCAACCTCGGGATCTACGCCACCGGCCAGTCGTACGAGCAGATGCTGATGCGTCTGGCGGCGCACCCGCTCGCCGAGATGCGCGAGTACGGGCAGCTGATGCTGGTGGAGCTGCGGAAGGTGATACCCGCGTTCCTGAAGCGCGTCGACGCGCCGGACCGCGGCCTCGCGTGGACGAGGTATTGGCGCGATACCCGCGAGGGGGTGGAGGAGGTGGCCGGCAAGGCCCTGCTCGGCATCGGCTCGGAGCAGCGGCCCGAGGTCACGCTGGTCGAATCCGACCCGGAGGGCGAGCTGAAGGTGACCGCCGCGGTGCTGTACGCGGCGAGCGGCCTCCCCGACGACCAGCTGCTCGACCACGTCCGAAGCCTCACGCCCGAGCAGCGCGGCGAGATCCTTTCGGCCAGCGTGGGCGCGCGGGAGAACCGGCGTCACAAGCCGGGCCGCGCCTGGGAGCGCACGCAGTACCGGTTCGACGTGCTCTGCGACTACGGCGCGTTCCGCGACCTCCAGCGCCACCGCCCGCTGACGATCGAGTGGCAGCGCCTCACCACCCAGCACGGGTACGACGTTCCCGTGCAGATCGAGGAGGCCGGCATGCGCGAGGCCTGGGAGCGCGTGATGGACGCCGGCCGTGCGATGGAGCAGGAGCTCTGCGCAGCCGGGTTGGAGGAGGTCGCGCAGTACGCCGTCCCGATGGCGTTCCGGATCAGGTTCGTGATGCAGATGGCCGCTCGCGAGGCGATGCACCTCACGGAGCTCGGCGCGGCGTTCGGCTTCATCAGCTACGAGGGCGTGGACCTGGAGCGCCTGGAAGCCGAACGCCGCGCCGAGGCCCGGCGAAGACCCTCGCGGGGCGCCTAGGAGCGGTTCCGGTAACCTATCCGGGTGGACCGCCAGACCACGTTCCTGCTCGCCCTGGGCATGCTCATCGCGGCCGCGCTGGTCGTGTCGGTGAGCGGCTGGGTGCTGTTCCTTCGCGACCGCGCCCTGGCGAAGATCGACCCGCGCTCCCACCATCCCCATCACGAGGTCGTCGAGGAGTCCTAGGTGCTCGAGCTCCTCGACCTGCGTGAGCGGGGGGAGCGGCTCGAGCCTACGAGGCTCGAGCCCGATCCGACCGTCGCCGAGACCGTCCGCGAGATCCTCGCGCGCGTGCGCGCCGAGGGCGACGAGGCCTTGTTCCGGCTCGCTCTCGAGCTCGACGGCGTCGACCTTCGCGAGAGCGGTCTCGTCGTCACGTCCGGCGAGCTCGATCGCGCCCAGGTGGACACGCCGGAGGCGCTGAAGGAAGCGATCGACGCACTGATCGGCAGGCTCACCGACCTGCACGAGCGCCAGCTCCCCCGCGAGTGGTCGGACGAGCGTGACGGCGTGCGCTTCGGCGAGATCGTCCGGCCGCTCAGGGCGGTGGGCTGCTACGTCCCCGGCGGGCGCGCGATCTACCCGTCGTCCGTATGCATGACCGTCGTGCCCGCCGTGGTCGCCGGCGTCAAGGAGATCGTGCTCGCGACGCCTCCGCAGGCCGGCGGCGACGTGCCGGCACCGGTCCTCTACGCGGCCGTGCGCTCCGGAGCCACGCGGGTCCTGAAG
>JACQDK010000028.1 GCA_016201135.1 Actinomycetota bacterium | reverse complement strand
TCGCGCGCCCGGCGGCGGTCCCCGGCCGGGCCCCGCCGGGAGACATCCCCTCGATCGAGGTGAGGGACCCGAGCCCGAGCCCCTCCAGGTTCGGCGCCGACAGCCCTCCTACGGCTCGGGAGACGTTCCCGAGCGTGTCGGAGCCCGCGTCGCCGTAGGCCGCGGCATCCGGCGCGTCGCCCACGCCCCACGAGTCGCACACCAGCAGCAGCACGCGGGGAACCCGCGTGCTCATCCGGCGAGGGCCTTCTGCTTGCAGGCGATGCAGAGCGTGGCCCACGGGATCGCCTCGAGCCGGTCGAGGCCGACCGGCTGCCCGCACCTTTCGCAGGCGCCGTACGTTCCAAGCTCCATCTTCGCCAGAGCCCGTTCCACGTCGCGGAGGTTCGAGCGGAGTGCCTTCGCCACCGCGATGAGCCGCGAGCGCTCCTCGCTGCTGTGGGGCCGGTCCGAGAACCCCGCATCGTCGGCGAAGGCCACGTCGTCGGAGTCGGCGTTGGCGCCCAGCTCCGGGATCTCGCGGCGGAGGTTTTCGCCCTGCTCAACGAGCGCTTCGCGGAGCGAGGCCAGCGTGCGCTCATCCAGCACCTGCCGTCACCTCCCCTTCTCCTTCCGGCTCTCCCTGCGGGCCCGCGGGTGCGAGGTGTAGTACACCTCCCGAAGGTGCTCCCGGGTGACGAGCGTATAGACCTGCGTGGTCGCCACGCTCGCGTGGCCGAGGAGCTCCTGCACGACCCGCACGTCGGCCCCGCCTTCCAGCAGGTGGGTCGCGAACGAGTGCCGCAACGTGTGCAGCGTCACGCGCCGGCCGATCCCGGCCGCCTTCACGTGCTTGGCAAGCACCTTCGCGCAGCCCTGTCGCGTGAGCCTGCCGCCGCGCTGGTTCAGGAAGAGCGCCCCGCGGCTCCGCGCCCCCACGAGCGGTGGCCGGCCCCCGGTCACGTAGGCCTCGGCGGCCTCGCGGCCGAACCGGCCGAGCGGAACCTCGCGTTCCTTCCCTCCCTTGCCGAGCACGCGCAGGCTGCCCTCCTCGAGTTCCAGCTCGTCCACGTCCAGACCCACGAGCTCTGAGATCCGCAGTCCGGAACCGTACAGCAACTCGAGGATCGCCCGGTCGCGAAGCCCGGCGGCCGTGCCGGTCGGCGGCGCCTCGAGGAGTCGCCGGGCTTCGTCGACCGTGAGCGGGCGCGGCAGGCCACGCGGCACCTTCGGCCGGACGATGGCCGCGGTCGGGTCCCGCGATCCCTCGTGCTCCCGGAGCAGGAACCGGTGGAACGAGCGGACCGCCGAGAGGCAGCGCGCCACCGACGAGGCCTTGTACGGACGCGCCTCCTCTCCGTGCACCGACGACGAGAGCCGCACGATGAAGGCAGAGACCGCGTCCTCGCCCGCCTCGCGGGCATCCAGGATCCCCCAGGTCGCGAGGAACGCCAGGTACCGCCCGAGGTCGCGCCGGTACGCCGAGAGCGTGTTCGCCGAGAGCCCCCGTTCGACGGCCAGATGGTCCAGGAACCGCTCGGCCTGGCGCGCGATCGGGTCCGCCATCGGCCGCCCTCCGGCCGGCCTCAGGCCAGGCCGTCCACGAGCGCGGCCGCCGGGACGAAGGGGAGGCCGTGAGCCTCGGCCACGCCGCGGTTCGTAACGTTCCCCGAGTAGACGTTGACGCCCAGCGCCAGGGCGGGGTCGGCGCGGATCGCGTCCTCCAACCCCGCGTTCGCGACCGCGAGCACGTACGGGAGCGTGACGTTCGTGAGCGCGTACGTCGATGTGCGCGGCACGGCGCCCGGCATATTGCCCACGCAGTAGTGGACGACGCCGTGCGCCACATACACGGGATCCGAGTGCGTCGTGACGTGGGAAGTGGCGAAGCACCCCCCCTGGTCTATCGAGATGTCGACGAGGACGGCGCCCGGCTGCATCCTCGCGACGAGGTCCTCGCCGACCAGGTGGGGCGCCTTCGCCCCGGGAACGAGCACGGCCCCGATAACTAGGTCCGCGCCGAGGACCAGTCGCTCGATCGCGAGGCCCGACGAGGCCACGGTCTGGATCCGTCCGCGCCAGATCTGGTCGACGAACCGCAGCCGGTCGACGTTCTTGTCGACGATCGCGACCTCGGCCTCCATCCCGGCCGCGATCCACGCGGCGTTCGTGCCGGCCATGCCGGCGCCGAGCACGACCACGCGGGCGGGCGCCACGCCGGAGGCGCCACCCATCAGCACTCCCCGCCCTCCACGTGGACGCTCGAGGTACGCCGCGCCCACGTGGGGGGACATGCGGCCGGCGATCTCCGACATCGGCGCGAGCAGCGGCAGCCGGCCTTCGAGCGTCTGCACGGTCTCGTACGCGACGCTCGCGATCTTCCGCTCCATCAGGAACCGCGTGAGGCCCTCGTCGGCCGCTAGGTGCAGGTAGGTGAAGAGCAGCTGGCCTTCGCGGAACCGCTCGTACTCCTGGGGCTGTGGCTCCTTCACCTTCACGATCAGGTCGGCGTCTGCGAAGACCTCGTCGGCTCCGCCGAGGATCCTCGCCCCCGCGGCGCCGTAGTCCTGGTCGGTGATCGCGGAGCCGTTGCCGGCGCCGGACTCGACGACCACCGCGTGACCAGCGTGGACGAGCTCGCGTACGCCCTCCGGGGTGGCCGCCACCCGATACTCGTTGTCCTTGACTTCCTTCGGGATGCCGACGATCACCTACGGGCCCTCCTCGTCAGACGCTCCGTCGGAAGCCTACTCGGGCTCAGCCCTCCGCGGCGGCGAACACCCGCCACACGCCCGGCACGCCTTTCAGCGCGTGCTCTCCCCGCTCCTCGAAGATCAGCCCCGAGCCGGCCACGAGGTCCTTCACCGTGCTCGAGACGAGGATCTCCCCCGCGCCCGCCAGCGCCGCGACACGCGCTCCGATGTGCACCGCGAGCCCGCGCACCTTCTCGCCGGCCAGCTCGACCTCGCCGGTGTGCACGCCCGCGCGGATCTCCAGCCCCAGGGGCTGCACCGCCCTCGTCGCCTCGAGCGCACACCGGACCCCCCTGGCCGGGCCGTCGAACGTCGCGAGGAACCCGTCTCCGGCCGTGTCTATCTCGCGCCCCCGGAACCGCTCCAGCTGCTTGCGGACCGTGTCGTTGTGACGTTCCACCAGTCGGGTCCACTCCTTGTCTCCCAGTCGGGCAGCGTGCTGGGTCGACCCGACGATATCGGTGAAGAGCACCGTCGCGAGCACGCGGTCGGGATCGGGCCCTTGGCGCACGCCAGTCAGAAATTCCTCGATCTCGTCGAGCAACGGCTCGGTCTCCCCCACCCACGCCGTATGGTCGGCGCCGGGTAGCTCCACGAACCTTGCGCCGGGGATCCGAGCCGAGATGTAGCGAGCCTCCTCGACGTTCACGTCGCGATCGTCCACGCGGTTCATCACGAGCGTCGGGACCCGTACCGCGGGAAGCACGTCGCGGATGTCGGCCTGGGTGTTCATACGAAGGAGAGCGATCGCTGCTTGCGGACTCGCGCTCCGGCGGAGGTACCGGGCGAACCAGGCCGCGAACGCGCGATCGCCCGCCATCGACGGTGCGTAGTACTCGATGTCGACCTCCTGCCCCCAGGTCCGCTCGATCTCCTCGTACTCCCGCTCGCGCTCCTCGGGCGTCGGCGCCCATGGATAGTCGGGCGACCAGATCCGCTTCGCGAAGCTACCCAGCGTGATCAGCGCCACGGGCCGCTCCGGGTACGTGGCGGCGAACAGCAGGCTCATGACCCCTCCCTCCGAGTGGCCGAGCACCGCGGCGCGCGCCGACCCCGCCGAATCCATGACCGCTCGAAGATCGTCCATCCGCTGCTCGAGGTTCGGCAGGTCCGCGATGGCCACGGGGTCCGAGAGCCCCGTTCCGCGCTTGTCGAACAGGATCAGCCGGGAGAAAGATGCCAGCCGCCGCAGGAACCGCTCGCAGTGAGGGTCCTCCCAGGCTTCCTCGAGGTTCGAGACGAAGCCGGGCACGTAGACGAGGTCGAGCGGCCCGTCGCCCACAACCTGATAGGCGATGTGGACGTCGCCGCTCTTGGCGTAGCGCGTCTCCGGGACGTTCACGACTCGGATACTCGCCCCTCGGCGAGCAACAGGGCAAGCGCGGTCTTCGCGTCGCGGACGCGCCCGGCGCGGGCGGCCGCGACCATCGTCGCGAGTGGCGTCTTCAGGACCTCGATCCCCTCCTCGGGCCTTCCCTCGGGCCGGGGCCTCGTCCGCGCCCAGAACAGGTGGATGTACTCGTCGGTGAAGCCCGGAGAGGCGTGGACCCCGCCCAGGAACTCGATCGTCTCGTGCCGGTACCCGGTCTCCTCGAAGAGCTCCCGGGCCGCGCAGCTGAGCGCGTCCTCGCCCTCCCGGTCGAGGAGTCCCGCGGGGATCTCGGCGAGCGTCTGCCGCACCGCCGGGCGGAACTGCTTGACGAGCAGAACGTCGCCTTCGGGCGTCACGGGCAGCACCGCGGCCGCGCCAAGGTGCCGGACCACCTCGTACGGTCCGAGGCCCGGCCAGTCCTCGACCTCGAGACGGATCGCGTGGCCCTCGAAAACGGTGCGGGCTCCGGTGGGCTCCGCAGGCTCCACGCGCTCCACGCCCGCGGGGCCTAGGAGACCGAGACCGGGCGCCCAGCGGCGCGCGCGCGCCGGAAGGCAACGGCCGCGCCCACGAACTCCCGGAACAGGGGGTGGGGTCGCGTGGGGCGTGAGCGAAGCTCGGGATGGAACTGCCCCGCGATGAAGAACGGATGGTCCGGGAGCTCGACGATCTCGGCCAGGCGCCCCTTCTGCGAGCTGCCGGAGATCACGAGCCCACACCCGGTCAAGGTCTCGTGGTACGCGGGGTTCACCTCGAATCGGTGCCGGTGGCGCTCGTACACGACGTCCTCGCCGTAGGCCATGGCGGCGAGGGTACCGGGCTCGATGTGGCATGCCTGCGCCCCCAGGCGCATCGTCGCGCCCATGTCGGTGACGTTCTTCTGCTCCGGCAGGAGGTCGATCACCGGGTGCGGCGTCAGAGGGTCGAACTCGGAGCTGTTCGCGCCCTCCAGCCCGCAGACGTTCCGGGCGAACTCCACCACGGCGCACTGCAGGCCCAGGCAGATCCCGAGGAACGGCACCCCGCGCTCGCGCGCGTACCGCACGGCCGCGATCTTCCCCTCGACGCCGCGCACGCCGAATCCACCCGGGATCAGGATCCCGTCCGCGCCGGCCAGGACCTCCTCCGTCGCGTGCCCGCCGAGATCGTCGGAGGCGGCCCACGTGATGTCCACGGCCGCCCCGTGGGCGAACCCCCCGTGCTTCAGGGCCTCCATCACCGACAGGTACGCGTCGCGGAGGTTCACGTACTTCCCGACCACCGCGATGCTCACCGGATCGGTCGCCTCGCGGATCCGATCGACGAGCGCCGTCCACTCGGTGAGGTCGGGCTCGGAATCGATCCCGAGATGCCTCGCCAGCTCCTCGTCGAGCCCTTCCTTCCGAAGGATCATCGGCACCTCGTAGATCGACTCGGCGTCGGGTGCGGTGATCACGCCGCTTATCGGCACGTCGCAAAGGAGCGAGATCTTCTCCTTCAGGTTCCGGCCGATCGGGCGGTCGCTGCGGCACACGATCACGTCCGGCTGCAGGCCGAGCGAGCGCAGCTCCTTCACGGAGTGCTGCGTGGGCTTGGTCTTCAGCTCGCCGGTCGGTCCGATGAAGGGCATCCCTTGATCTCGTCGGTGATGTGCGGGATCACCTGCACCGTCTTGCCGAGGTAGTCGCCCCGCCGCTCCTTGGCGATCACAGCGCTGTACACCGCGCCGGTCGTGAAGTTGGATCCGCGATGCAGGTCCTCGTCGGTGAACCGCTCGTAGTGCCCTAGGTCGAGGTCGGTCTCGGCCCCGTCGTCCAGCACGAACACCTCACCGTGCTCGAACGGGTTCATCGTGCCGGGGTCGACGTTGACGTACGGGTCTAGCTTCTGAAGGACGACCTTGAGACCCCGGCACTTGAAGAGGCGACCGAGGGAGGCGGTGGTGATGCCCTTCCCCAGCCCGGAAGCGACTCCTCCCGTGACGAAGATGAACTTCGGCTGCCCCCTCACCACGGGAATCGACTGTAGCAGACGAGGGTGACGCGCGGCCTCGGGAAGAGCAGGAATCGTGCCGGCAGTCTCGACTTCCTCATGGCTTCCGCCCGAGCCGGTCCCACCAGCGGAGCGGCGGAACCACGTCTATCACCCGCGAGAGGGTCACCGTGTCCGCCGCCACGTTGAGCGCGGCGGCCAGCCCCGCCGCCACCAGGAGCTGCCTCCCGGAGAGCGAGTAGTAGCAGGCGAGACCCAACGAGAAGCCCAGGAGGTTCGCCCCAGAGTCTCCGAGCATCGCGCGCTCCCCGGCGTCCCACGGCAGGACGAGGAGCGAGGCGAGCCAGACGCCCGGCACGAAAGGCGCCGCGGGCCAGGACATCGCAGCGACAGCCGGCAGCGCGAGGAGCCCGAACTTGATCGCGCGACCCGGTCGCACGTCCAGGCCGTTCCAAAGGTTCGCGGCGGCGGCGATCAGCACGACGCCGGCCATCCTGGTCGGGGCGTCCCGCTGCGGACCGGCGGCGACCGTCACCACGGACGAGGCGACCATCACGAGGAGCTTCACCGCCCCCGTCGAGACCCGGCCGTGGACGAGCGCGGCGAGGTGCTCCCGGAGCCCACGCGGACCGCCGGGCAGGAGGTCGTCGGCGAGCCCGGCAGCGAACACGAGGCTTGCGGCCCCTCCTGCCACCAGCCCCGCGGTCCCGACCCGGTCCAAGATCGCCACGGAAAGGGCCGCCCCGATCCCTCCGGAGAGTAGCGCGAAGCCGAGCACCGCCGGCACCTCGCGACCCCGGTAGTTCCGGACCTTGAGCCTGGCCATCACGGCAGGTGCACCTCGGTCATCGCAGGCGCACCGCCCTCGCCACGACGGCCCGTGCGATGTCCAGTCCCTGCCGGCCCCTGTGCGCGAAGCCGCGCAGGCTCCTGCCCGTGGGTCTGTGAGTCAGCCCGGCGACGTGCACCTCCACCACGCGGAAGCCCTCGCGGGCGGCATCGATCGTCATCGCGGTCTCGAGCCCGAACCCCCCGGCAAGCGGCCGGACGGCGGCGAGGCACCGCGACGAGATCGCCCTCTGGCCGGAGAGCGGCTCTGAGACCTCTAGGCGAGCGAGCCCCGCTATCGCGCGCGCCGCGAACCGCTTCACGGTTCCGAGCCCTCCGCCAGAAAGGACCGGGAAGGTCGCGATCGCCATATCGGCTGCGCCCTCCAGCACCTTGTCCAGCACCACCCCCAGACCCCGCGCGCTCGACCCGAGATCGCCGTCGGCGAAGAGCCACACGTCGGCGGGGGCCAGGCGTCGCAGCGCACCTTCCATCGCTGCCCCCTTGCCGGCGCGCGCCGGAACGCGCAGCACCGTCGCACCGGCCGCGAGGGCTGCCGACGCGGTGCCGTCCGTCGATGCGTCGTCCACGACGACCACCTCGGCGACGCCCGGGATCCCGGCGAGCGCCGCCACCGTGTCGCCCACCCGATCCCCCTCGTCCCGGGCAGGGACGAGGGCCACCACGCGCATCTCCGCCATCTCAGCCCGAGGGGCCGGGGACCGGCGGCAGGAAGGCGCTGCCGTTCACGCCGTAGTCGCCGCCCCCGGCCGGAGTGGTCATCAGGTCGTGCAGCCCGAGCACGAGGGCGATCCCTCCGTACGTCTGATCCAGGTCGTCCACGGTCACGATGGAGCCATCCGGGATCCGGCCGTCGGCGTCGCGGAGCGCCTTCACGAACCCCCAGTCGCTCGTGAGGCCCTCTCCTGCAGCCACCGGCATGTCGCGAGATGTCTTCACGAGATCCTCGACGAACGGCAGCAGGAAGGCGGTCGGGTCCAGCGCCGGAGGGCTGGTGCCACCGGCGAACGCCACGACGAGAGTGCCGGGGCCCCCGATGGCGGCGACGTCCACGCCCCTCGGCTCGACCCGCACGAACCGGCCCGCCTCGGACAGGATGTCCACAGCTTCGGGGCGCACCGGCGGGCCAACCTCCATCCGGTCTGCGACCGCCGCCGCCAGCGCCCCGGGCAGCTGCGACGGATCGGCGGGCGGGCGCGTGAGCAGCGCCTCGATCTCGCTGCCTGCCGACGGGTCCGCGATCGCCGAGGTCGCGGTCAGCTGCGCGACGACCTCCGCACCGGCCCCCTGGAGGGAGCGCACCACCTCGGTGCGCACGGCCTCGTCGACCGGATCTTGGGTCACCAGCACCACCTGCCGCCCCGAGAGCTGGTTCGACGTGATGATGGGAACCGCCTCGTTCAGCACCGCGCGGAGCCGCTCGGCTTCCGTGCGGTACTGCCCGGCGAGTCGCTCGGCGTCGGTCGTGTTCTGCTGGAGCTGTTTCACGAACCTGTCGCCGACCACGGTGGCGCCGGCCAGAACGCCGAGCGCCACCGCGAGGATCACCGCCACGATCGAGACGACGTGATAGCGCCAGGAGATCACACGGCCCGCCTCAGCCACTCCAGGAGCGCGTGGACGTTCTGCGAGACGTACAGGCGGAGCGCCGGCGAGACCAGCACGATGATCGCGACGGCTACGAGCGCCGACCCCACGAGCAGCATCGTCTCGAACCGCCGGCTCCCGACGCCGTACAGGCGCGACACCCCCTTGGCGTCCATGAGGATCTCACCAACGCGGAGGCGGACGAGGAAGGTGCTGGCCATCCCGTCGCGCCCCTTGTCGAGGAACTCGCGGAGGTTCCCGTGCGAGCCGACCGCGACGATCAGCTCCGCGAGCCTCTCGTGGGCCAGGAGGAACGCAACGTCCTCGCTCGTCCCCGCGGCCTCGGCCACCTTGTAGGGCACGCCGAGACGGTCGAGGCGCTCCCTCCCCGGCGCTCGCCCGTCGGCGTACGCGTGCACGACGAGCTCGGTGGGCCTCCGCCTCCCGCGTCCGGCTCGCGCGAGCTCCAGGGCCCTGTCGGACACGCTGTCCATGTCACCGACGATCAGATCGGGCGTGTACCCCTCGTCCAGCAGCCCGTCGGCGCCCCCGTCCACGCCCAGGAGCACCGGGCGCACGTCCCGGATGTACGCTCGGAGCGCCGCGAGGTCCTCCCTGTAGCCGTAGCCGCGGACGACCACCAGCACAGGCCGGCCGGCGAGGTCGTGGTCGAGGTCGGGCAGACCCGACCCGCCGAAGAGCAAGTCTCGCTCCTCCTGCATGTACTCGACCGTGTTCCGGGCGAAGCTCTCGAACCGATCGCCGAGAGCCGCTTTCGCGGCCTCCATCGCGCCGAGCACCGAGTCGCGGCTCTGGCGCCTCCCGATCGCGGCGAGCCGGCCGCGGACGAGCACGCGTTCGCCGTCCACGCGAACGGAGTCGCCTTCGCGCACCTTCCGCATGACCAAGGGGCCGACGCCGTCGATCAGCGGGATCCCGGCCGAGAGCAGGATCAGCGGGCCGAGGTTCGGATAGCGGCCGCTGATCGAGGGGGCTGCGTTGACCACCGCCACCACGCCGGCGGCGACGAGCGCCTCCGCGGCGACCCGGTCCAGGTCCTCGTGGTCGATCACGGCCACGTCGCCCGGTCGCGCGCGCGCCACGAGGTTCTTCGTGCGTGTGTCGACGCGCGCGATCCCCGTCTCGCGGCGGCGCCGATGAGGTCGGCGCAAGGAGCTCCGTGGTCTCGTCGTGGACAACAGGGGCCTCCCGGCGGTGGGCGGCGAGGCTGCCGCCTGCGGATCCGTCCGGCTGCAAGGGTAGCCGAACCCGGCCCCGCGAGGCGGCCCTCGCCTCAGCGGGGCGTCCGCTCCCGACCGGCCTCTGCCAGGAGCTCCTCGGCGTGGGAGAGCGCGCGCTCGCTGCCCGGCAGGCCGGCGAGCATCCGCGAGAGCTCCCGGACCCGCTCCTCGTCGGAGAGAGGTTCCACCGATGCGGTCCCGCCGCTCTTCTCCACGCGGATGTGCCGGTCCGCGAAGCACGCGATCTGGGGGAGGTGGGTGACGACGAGCACCTGGCGACCCAGGGCAAGGCGCGCGAGCCGCCGCCCTACGGCCAGGCCCGCCTCACCTCCGATCCCGGCGTCCACCTCGTCGAAGACGAGGGTCGGGACGTCGTCGAGATCGGCGAGCACGCTCCTGCAGGCGAGCATCGTACGGGAGAGCTCGCCTCCCGATGCGGTCTTCGCGAGGGGAAGGGTGTCTTGTCCCGGGCTCCCGGCGAACCGCAGCTCGACCCGCTCGGCTCCCGAAACGGAAGTCTCCGGGAGGGGGTCGAGCCCCACCTGCACGCGCGCGCCGGGCATCCCCAGTTCGTGCAGCTCGGACTCGATCGCGGCCGCGAGCACTGGGGCGGCCGCTGCGCGACCAGCCGAGACCACCGACGCCTGCGCCTCGGTCCTTGCATTCAGCTCTCCCACCTGGGCCTCGAGCGTCGCCAGTCGAGCATCCGCGCCGGAGAGCGAGGCGAGGCGCGCGGAGGCCTCGGACAGGTACACGAGCACTTCCTCGTCGGTGGCGCCGTACTTGCGCTGCAGGCCTTTGAGCGCGCCGATCCGCTCGCGCACCTCCTGGAGCCGTTCGGGATCCACCGAGAGTGACTCGCGATAGTCGCGCAGGTCACGGGAGAGCTCTCCCAAGTCGGCCAAGGATTCCCCGGCGCGCTCCGATAGCTCCGTCGCGCCCGCATCCACCGAGGCGACCGCGTGGATGGCCGCCGCCGCCGACGCAAGGACGTCGAGAAGTCCCCCGTCGCTCCCCAGGGCCTCCTCGGCCGCGCGCGCGTGCTCGAGGAGTCGTTCCACGTGACCGAGACGGGCCTCCTCCAGGCCGAGCGCATCCGACTCTCCCGGGGAGGGGCCCACCGCCTCGATCTCCCGCACCTGATACGCGAGGAGGTCGAGCTCCCGCTCGCGGTCGCGGGCCGCCGCCGCGAGCTCCGCCAGCGCAGCTCGGGCGTCTCGCAGGCGCTCGAACGTCTCCCGCAAGGCCGATACCGCCACGACGTGCTCGTCGCCTGCGTACCGATCGAGGAAGGCAGCCTGCGTCGCGGGCGACAGCAGCCGCTCCGTCTGGTGCTGGCCGTGGAGCTCCACGAGCTGGGAGCCGAGCTCCGCGAGGGCGGAGGCGGTCGCGATCTGCCCGGAGATCCTCGCCGATCCCCTTCCGTCGGAGGAGACGGTCCTGGCGAGCACGATCTCGCCGTCCTCGGCCCACTCGTCCGCGCCCGGCGGCGCGTCGAACCGCGCCTGGACGCGCGCAGCCGCCGCCCCCTTGCGCACGAGCGAAGCGCTCGCACGCGCCCCCAGCGCGAGCGACAGCCCGACCGTCACCATGGTCTTGCCCGTGCCGGTCTCGCCGGTGAGGACGTTCAGGCCTTCGTGCAGCTCGAGGTCGAGGTCCTCGATCACGCCGAGACCGCCGATGTGCAGCTCCCGGAGCACCGGGCGGATGCTACCCGTCACCACCGACACCGGGTCCGTCTGGCTCGCCCGGCAGACCGAACTTCTCACGCACGAGCGACAGGAACCCCGGAGCGTCGTCGCGGCGGACGAGCCGGGCGGGTCGGTCGGCCGCGCGTATCGCTATCCGCGACCCCACGGGGAGCTCGATGCTCTCCCGTCCGTCGGCCGAGAGCATCCCCATCTCCTCCCCGACGACCTCGATCGTCACCCGCTGCTCCGCGTCCAATACGAACGACCTGTCGAACACCATGTGCGCCGCGATCGGCGTGAGCACCAGGCAGTTGACCGAAGGCGTCACGATCGGGCCTCTGGCCGCGAACGAGTACGCGGTGGAACCGGTGGGCGTGGCGACGATCACGCCGTCGGCCGAGAAGGTGGCGACGTACGCTCCGTCGACCGAGACGAGCAGCCGTACCAGCCGGTGCCGCGCGTGCTTCTCGACCATGACCTCGTTCAGCGCCCACTGCGACCGGAAGGAACCGCTCCCCTCCGGCTCGGCGGTCACCGCGAGACGGTCCTCGATACGCGCGGTCCCCTCGAGCACGCGCCGGATCAACGGCTCCGCCTGGTCCGGCTCCACTTCCGTGAGGAAGCCCATCCGCCCGACCTTCACTCCCAGGACCGGGCACCCGGTCGAGAAGGCAACGTGCGCCGCGCGCAGGAACGTGCCGTCCCCTCCGACCGAGACGACCAGGTCGAACGCCCCCGGGGCCGCCTGTTCCTCGTCGAGCATCGTGACCCCGGCGCCGTCGGCGGCGAGCGCCCGACACAAACCCTCGGCCGCCGCGGCGGCCGCCTCGCGACCGGGGTGCACCACGAACGCGACCTCCGTCACCGGCGCAGTGCCTCCCCCTCCACCAGCGCGGCCCCCAGATCGAGCGGACGCCCGATCTCCCCCCCGCGTGCGAGCAGCAGGAACTCCACGTTCCCCGCCGGCCCGACCACCGGCGATGCCATCACTCCGACCGGGGCCAGACCCTGCGATGAGCAGGCCGACGCGACGCCTTCGATAGCCAGGCGCCACACGCTGGGGTCGCGAACCACACCGCCCCTCCCCACCTCGTCGGGGCCGGCCTCGAACTGGGGTTTCACAAGGAGCACGACCTCGGCGGACGGGGCCGCGACCCTCGCGAGCGCGGGAACCACCAGGCGGAGCGAGATGAACGAGAGATCGGCCACCACCAGAGTGGGCGTGAAGGGTAGGTCGGCCGGCGAGAGATCCCTGGCGTTGGCCCGCTCCAGCACGATCACGCGGGGGTCCGTCCGCAGCGACCACGCGAGCTGCCCGTAGCCGACGTCGACCGCGATCACGCGGGCCGCCCCTGCCCCCAGCAGACAATCGGTGAAGCCGCCGGTGGAAGCCCCGGCGTCCAGGCAGTCGCGGCCCGACGGGTCCACGCCGAAGCGGTCCAGCGCCGACCGGAGCTTGTCTCCTCCCCGGGAGACGAACCGCCGGGGCGAGGCTCGCACGTCGAGCGCCTCGCCGGGTGCGACCAGGTGGGCGGGCTTCGTAGCCGGAGCCCCGCCGACGGTCACGAGACCCGCGCGCACGGCCTCCTGCGCCTCGGCCCGGCTCGAGGCCATGCCGCGCCGGACCAGCTCCGAGTCCAGGCGCCGGCGCGTCAACGCCCGTCCTACTTCGAGGTCCCGGTCTTCTTCGCGGTCCTGGCCTTCGCGGCAGGCCGCTTCGCACCGCCGGCCGGCTTGGTCGCGGTGGCCTTCTGCCGCCCCGAAACCGTCATCCCGGCCGCACGCTCCAGCTCACGTACCCTCTTCTTCAGGGTGTCGACCTCGGCCCGGGTAGCCACGCCCATCGCGGAGAGCTCGTGCTGTACCTCGCGGGCCACGAACTCCCTCAGCCTGTCACGGTTGCGCTGAGACCACTCGATCAGCTCCTGTGCCGCCTTGGCCACCTGCTCCTTGCGGGCGTCGGGCTCCAGGAGGTGCTTCGCGAGCTGCTGGGCCTTCGCCGGGGAGAGCTGCTCAACGGTGGCCTCTAGGTACCTTCGGAAGTCCTCGAACATGGCATCCCTCCTGGGTGAGCGCCGTCACCGACAGGATACCCTGCAGCTCATGCTCCCCCTGCGAGATGCGAACCCGACCCGCCGGTTCCCCGTCGTGACGGTCGCGATCATCGCGGTGAACGTCGTCGCCTTCGCTCTGTGGCAGCCGACCTTCGAGAGCGGGAAACGTGCCGCGATCGACCAGCAGACCTTCTACTGGTGTCGCGCGGCGATCCCGTTCGAGGCGAGCCACGCGACGAGCCTGGCCCAAGGAGGCGACCCCGCACGGCGCGCGATCACCGCGGCCTACGGCCCGAACTCCGGAATCCAGCCGTACCTGCAGCGGCGGTGCCCGAACAAGAGCTGGCTGGCATCGATCTTCGTGGCGATGTTCCTGCACGCCGGGTGGCTGCACATCGGCGGGAACATGCTGTTCCTGTGGGTGTTCGGCAACAACATCGAGGACCGGCTGGGGTCGGCACCCTTCCTGCTCTTCTACCTGGCCGGGGGCGTGGCCGCTTTCGCGCTCCAGCTAGCGCTCGCGCCGAACTCGGCGATCCCGACGCTCGGCGCGTCGGGCGCGATCGCCGCCGTCCTCGGCGCGTACATCGTCGCGTACCCACGCGCGCGGGTCCTCACGCTCGTGCTGTTCTTCCTCATCACGCTGGTCGAGCTGCCGGCCTACCTAGTCCTGGGCCTTTGGTTCGTGCTGCAGCTGTTCAGCGGGGTGGGTGAGCTTGGGACCGCGGTGAACTCCGGGGTCGCCTACTGGGCGCACGTGGGGGGCTTCGTCTTCGGGCTGCTCGTAGGGGCGCTGTTCCTGCGCCGCCAGCCGCGGCAAGCGTTCCCTCCGCCGCCGCCCTACTGATCGAAGAGCGCCGACAGGTCCTGCCCGACGTACGTCGGGCGCGCCCGAGCGCTCTCCAGGTCACGCCGCGTCGAGACGCCGGTGAGCACCAGCAGCGAATCCCACCCCAGCGCGGTCGCCCCCTCGATGTCGGTGTCGATCCGGTCGCCGATCAGCAGCGGACGGCCCCCTCCTGCCCGCGCCAAGGCCGCCAGGAGCAGGGGCGCGTGCGGCTTCCCGACCACCTCGGGGACGGCACCGGTCGTCGTGACGACGGCGGCGAGCAGCGCCCCGGCCCCGGGCAGGTTACCCTCGCCCGTGGGATAGGAAGCGTCGGCGTTCGTCGCGACCAGGGCCGCCCCTCGCTGCACCAGCAGCGCGGCGCGGGCGAGCTTCGCGTAGTCCATCTTCCGGTCCCAGCCCACTACGACCACGTCGGCGGCCTCGGCAGTGCCGTCAAGGATCGTGAGGCCGGCGTCTGCGAGCGCAACAAGGATGCCCTCCTCGCCGATCACGAACGCCGATCGGACCCCGCGGGTCGCGAGCAGCTCTGCCGTCGCCAACGCCGACGTCTCGACCTCGCCCGGCGCCGC
>JACQDK010000027.1 GCA_016201135.1 Actinomycetota bacterium | reverse complement strand
GCCACGCCGAGCGCGGTCGAGACGACGCCGTGGATGCCGCTCGCGCCCCGGTTCGCGAGCCCGCGCAGCCCTTCCCTCGGGGACATGTAGTGATCCAGGTCCCGGATCGGCATCGAGGACCCGACCACGAGCGTTCCTCCGTCCGGGATCGCGGCAGCGAGATCGCGGGCGATGCGTCCCTCGTACGGTTCGTCCCACCGGTCGAGCAGCCGGTCGACCGCAGCGCGCGCGCGAGCGTCCGCCGCGAGCCACGCGGCCTGCCACTCGGACGCGGCCGGCGGCGGGGGAGGAAGCTCCCGAAGCACGGCGTTCGCGAAGAAGATCGGGCCGAGCCGCACGCGCGCGGTCGCGCGGCCCTCGGGGTCGGGCTCCGGGTGATGGTCGTCGACAACGACGAGCCGGTCCGCGCGCGAGACCAGGGCCTGGGTGGCGCGCGTCGTCGGGGCGGCCCCGAGCTGCACGACGACCTCGGGAGCCATGGTGTCCATCCAGGGCGCGCTCGAGACGAGCGCCTGCCCGGCCGCGAGGGCGCGGCCGGGCAGGCGCAGGTTCGACGTGGGCTCGGCGAGCACGGGCCACCCGAGCCGCTCCGCGACCTCGAGCACGCCTGCCGATGCGCGCGGGATGGAGCCGACCACCACCAGGCCGTGATCGGAGGACGTGAGCGCCCCGATCACGTCCGGAAGGGAGATCTCCGGGAACGCGGCGCCGGTCCCTCCGATCGGGCCGGGCGCGGACGCTTCCACCTGGGGCTTCCACTTGCCCTCCGGAACGAGCGGCTCCTCGAACGGGCAGTTCACCTGAACGGGGCCGGCGGGCGAGCCCCTCGCCGCTTCGATCGCCGCTCGACCGGCCTCGGCCCATCTGGAAGCGTCTCCGAGCGATGAGGGCACCGGCGGCTCCAGCCACGCTCGCGCGTACCTTCCGTACAGCTCGACCTGGTCGATCGTCTGGTTCGCGCCGGTGCCGCGCAGGCGCGGGGGCCGGTCGGCCGTGAGCAGCACCAGCGGCACGCGCGCCTGCGACGCCTCCACGACCGCCGGGAAGAGCTCCGCCGCAGCCGTTCCGCTCGTGCAGGCCACCCCGACCGGCCGGCCGGTCGCCTTCGCGATTCCGAGGGCGAAGAACGCGCTCGAGCGCTCGTCCAGGTGCACGTGCGTCGTGATCGCAGGGTGGCGTTCCAGCGCGAGCGCGAGCGGCGTCGACCTGGAACCCGGAGAGACGCACGCGTGCACCATCCCGCCGCGCACGAGCTCCTCGACGAGGGCCCACGCGCACGCGAGGTTGACGTCGCCGAGGCTCATGTCGTGTGCGAGAGGATCAGCCCGAGCGAGAGCATCAGCCCGAACGCGGCGTGCGTCGCGGCCGTCCCCACGAGCACCGGTATCAGCTCCCGGCCCGCCGCGTGACCCACGACCTCCATCGGCTTGATGGCGGGGAGCCAGGCGAGCAGCGCCAAGAGCGACCACTGCGTGATCCCAGCCGCCGGCCACGGGATGAACGCGAGCACGCCGGCTGCGATCACGACGAACGCTCCGGCGACACAGGCGCGGTAGAGGAGCCTCGTGCGTCCCTCGCCGAGCCGCACCGGGAGCGTTCGCTTGCCGGACGCCGCGTCTGTCGGGATGTCGCGCAGGTTGTTCGCCACCAGGATCGCGACGGCGAGCAGGCCCATCGCCGCGCCCCCCCACCACGCCGCGGCCGGCACCGTCTCGACCATCACGTACGCCGTGCCGCAGGTCGCCATCAGCCCGAAGAACAGGAACACCATCAGCTCACCCAGGCCGAGCCCCGCGTACGGCCTCGGCCCTCCGCTGTACCCGAGGGCCGCGAGCAGCGCGAGCGCGCCGACGACCAGGATCAGGACCGGGGACGTCGCGAGCGCGAGCGCAAGTCCGCACACGGCCGCCACCCCGAATGACACCAGCGCTGCGACCAGCACCGCGGCCGGCGTCGCGGCGCCGGTCGCCGTGATCCGCGGCGGCCCGAGCCGCTGGCTCGTGTCTACCCCCCGCACGCCGTCGAAGTAGTCGTTCGCGAGGTTCACTCCGATCTGGAGCCCCAGCGCCACCAGCAGCGCGAACGCGAACCGCCACCACACGACCTGGCCCGCGGCGGCCGTGCCGACCAGCACCGGCACCGTGCTCGCGCCGAGCGTGCGGGGCCGCGCCCCCTGCCACCAGACCCGCGCGCTCACGGCCTTCGGGGGAACCTCGAGAAGTCGGGGTCCCGCTTCTGCACGTAGGCGTCGCGGCCCTCCTGGGCCTCCTCGCTCATGTAATAGAGGAGCGTCGCGTCGCCGGCGAGCTGCTGCACGCCCGCGAGGCCGTCGATCCCGGCGTTCGCGCCGGCCTTCAGCAGCCGGAGCGCGAGCGGCGAGAAGGCGAGCATCTCCTCGCACCAGGCCACCGTGGTCGCCTCGAGCTCTGCGAGCGGCACGACCGCGTTCACGAGGCCCCAGGCCAGCGCGGTCTCGGCGTCGTACTGCCGGCAGAGGAACCAGATCTCCTTCGCGCGCTTCTCGCCGATCTGGCGCGCGAGCAGGCCGATCCCGTACCCGGCGTCGAACGACCCGACGCGAGGTCCCGTCTGGCCGAACCGCGCGTTATCGGCGGCGATCGTGAGGTCGCAGCAAAGGTGCAGAACGTGGCCGCCGCCGATCGCGTAGCCGGCCACCATCGCGACCACCGGCTTGGGCATCCGCCGGATCTGGACCTGGAGGTCGAGCACGCTCAGCCGGCCGATCCCCCGATCGTCGACGTACCCGTCGTCCCCGCGGATCCTCTGATCGCCGCCGCTACAGAACGCCTCCGGCCCCTCTCCCGTCAGGATCGCCACGCCGATCGCGGGGTCGTCGCGCGCGGTCTCGAACGCGCGCGCCATCTCCCTCACCGTGATGGGGCGGAAGGCGTTCCGGACCTCCGGCCGGTCGATCGTGATCTTCGCGATGCCTCCGGCCGTCTCGTACCGGATGTCTTCCCACTCGCCGCTCGGAACCCACTCGACCATGTGACTATCAACTCCTAGAGCGCGCGCTCGAACGATCGGGGTTAGCCTACCGGAAGTGATCCTCTCCGAGAACCTCGGCGCGGGGCCGGGCGACCTGGTGGCGGTGACCCTGCCGCCCGGTCCCGAGTGGCTCCCTCTCGTGCGCGACGTCTGGGAGGCCGGGGCCACGATCCTTCCCGTCGACCACCGCCTGAGCCCTCGGGAGGCGAGGGCGATCCTGGACCGGGCGCGGCCGGCGGTCGTGATCGGTCAGGAAGGCCCGACGGTGAGCACGGAGGGCGTCCCCATCGACCCGGAGATCGGCGTTTGCCTCGCCACGTCGGGGACGGGCGGGGATCCCAAGATCGTGGAGCTCTCGCGGGCGGCTGTGACGACCGCGGTCCGGGCCTCGATCGAGGCCCTCGGCGGGCGTGCCGAGGACCCCTGGCTCTGCTGCCTGCCGATCGCGCACGTGGGAGGGATCCTCGTCGTCCTGCGAGGAGTGATCCTCGGGGCGCCCGTCGAGATCGCCAGGCGGTTCGACGTCGAGACCGTCGCCCAGAGCCCGCACGTCTTCACGGCGCTCGTGCCGACGATGCTCCACCGGTTGCTCGCCGCCGGAGCGGACGTGCGGCACTTCCGCGCGATCCTCGTGGGAGGCGCCGACGTGGGCGACTCGACGACCGAACGCGCCCGGGACGCGGGCGCGCGCGTCGTCACGACGTACGGGCTCACCGAGACGTGCGGCGGCATCGCCTACGACGGCGTCCTCTTCGAGGGGACCGGCGTTCGCTTCGGCCCGGAGAAGGAGATCCAGGTCGCCGGGCCGACCGTGATGGAGGGCTATCGTTTCGACGGTCAGGCCACGGCAGGCGCCTTCACTCTGGACGGGTGGCTCCGGACCGGAGACGCAGGGGAGATGGGCGAGGACGGGAAGCTCCGCGTGCACGGGCGGCTGGACGACGTGATCTTCTCCGGCGCCGAGAAGATCTGGCCGCAGGAGGTGGAGGCCGCGCTCCGCGAGCATCCGCGGGTCGCCGACGTCGCGGTGGCCGGCCGGCCCGATCCCGAATGGGGTTCCCGCGTGGTCGCCTACGTGGTTCCCGATCCCGACGCCCCGCCTCCCACCGTGCAGGAGCTTCGGGACTTCGCCTCGGATCGGATCGCCCGGTTCAAGGCCCCACGTGACGTCGTCCTGTTGGAGTCGTTGCCCCGCACGGTTTCCGGGAAGCTCCGTCGCGGCGAGCTGCCCCCGGTCTGAGAGGCCTGCCCGAGTAAGTGGAAGGGCCCGAGTCCGGGAGGGGTGGACTCGGGCCCTTCTCGTGGGGAAACCGCTCGAGCCGCCGAGGGGGTGGCGGCCCTCTCATCCCCCTCCCACCGGCCGCCGGGGAAGGCGGTTCGGCAGGATCGCTTCACTGATGGATTCGGCGGGAGCGGGGGGCCGGCTGATACCCGATCCCGGGTAAAGGCCGGGTCTCAGACCGTGATCGCGCCATGCTTGACGGCGAACGCGACGGCCTCCAGCTTCGAGTGCACCCTCAGCTTGCCGAGGATGTTCCTCACGTGGGTCTGGACGGTCTGGGGGCTTATGAACAGTCGCTCGGCGATGCCGTCGTTGCGAACGCCCTGGGCCAAGAGCTGAAGGATCTCACGCTCCCTGTCGGTGAGGTCGTGAAGGAGCGCGAGCGCGTCCCTGTGCTCCTCGCGTTCGCGGGACACCTGGTGGAGCAGCCGCGTGAGGACGAGCGGATCGATCAGGACCTCGCCCTCGGCCGCGGCCTTCGCCGCGTGCAGCACCTCGGTCGCGGCCTCGTCCTTGCCCAGGAACCCGGAGGCGCCGGCCTCGACCGCCTCGACGAGCAGGCGCTCGTCGTCGTGCGCGGTCATGATCACGACGTTCGTGGAGGGCGAGACCTCCTTGATCTTCCGGGTGGCCTCGATGCCGGTCATGCCGCCCTTGAAGACGATGTCCATGAGCACGACGTCGGGCAGGTGCTCCTCGCAGATGCGGACCGCCGACTCCGCGTCGTGGGCGGGCGGCGCGACCATCACGAGCGACTCGTCGAGGTCGACCACCATCGCCAGGGCGTCGGTGAGGATCTTGTGATCGTCGCAGATCAGCAGGGAAACCTTCTTGCCGCCGCTATCTTCCACGCGCGTCGTCCTCCCCGTCGGGCAGCGTGACCCGGAGCATCGTACCCCCCTCGGGGTCCTCGACCACAACCACATCCCCGCCGTGTTCGCGCACGTGGGCACGGCAGATGAAGAGGCCGAGCCCGGTCCCGGGAGCCTGCTCGTAGCCGGGAGGACGGAACCCGGGGAACTTGCCGAAGATCTCCTCGCGGCGCTCGGGCGGGATGCCCGGTCCCTGGTCGATCACCTCGACGACCCCAGAGGCGCCATCGCGCCGGGCCCGGACCTGTATCGGCGCGTCGGGCGGGGAGAAGGTCGCCGCGTTGTCCACGAGCTGGCGCACCGCGTCGGCGAGGCGGGCGCGGTCGAGCGGGAGCTCGACGCCGGGCTCGAGGTCCAGGGTCACGGGGTGCTCGCCCGTATCGGAGCGGTTCACGCCATCGCGGACCACCTCGGCCAGGTCCTCGGGGCGTGCGGAGAAGGTGAGCGTGCCCGCGTCCACCTTCAGCGCGGTCGAGGTCTGGTCGGCGACCCGCAGGAGTCGCGCGGACTCCTGCTCGATCAGCCCGAAGAACTCCCGCCGCTCCTGGTCGGGGAGCCGGTCGTAGTGGCGCTCGGCGGTCTGGGCGAGGCCGCGGATCGTCGTCACGGGACCGCGGATCTCGTGGGCGACCATCTGAGCTATCTCTGCCCTGCCTCCGGTGATCTCGGCCGCCCGGTCGGTGGCGCGCCGCATCCGCGACGCCTCGGCGCGCTGGTCGGCGAGCAGCCCGGTAAGCGCGAAGGCGGGCGCCAGGAGCAGCAGCAGCTGGACGGGCGAGGCCGCGGGTCCGCCGAGCGTCGGCCGGGCGAAGTGGCCCACCACGCCCAGGGCCGCCAGGAACTCGGCCACCGCGAGCCAGGGGTGGACCGATGGGCCCGCTCGGTTCGCGAGGAGCTCCCGGACGGCGGCGGCGGCGAGCAGCAGGACCGCGATCGCGGCCAGGGTCGCGCCGAACGGGCCGAGGCCCACCGGGTGGGAGCCGAACACTCCGTCGGGCGCCTTCGAGGTGAGCTCGGCCGGGCCGGCCAGGATCGTCCCAAGGTCGAGGAGCACCGCGACTGCGGCCCCGGCGGCCGCGACCGCGGCGGGCCGGACCGGCCGGCGGCCGCGCCGCTCCCGCAGGGGGAGGGCGAGCAGGAGGCACCCGGCGCCGACGACCCACCCGACCAGCGTCGCGTACGCGCCGAGCGCGACGGCGGAGCGGCTGCGCAGGAACGCGTCCTGAAGTCCCATCCCCATGTCGGACGGGCGCAGTCCGCGTGCGACCGGCCACGCGACCGAGAGGACGAGGACCTGGAGCGAGATCACGCCGAGCCCCACCGAGACGATGAGCGCGTGCGGATCCCCGCTGGAGCGGTAGCGGACCCAGGAGGTCGCCGCGGCGGCGGCGCACGCCGTGCCCGCCGCCGCGGCGACCGCGGTCGCGAGCCCGGGGGCCTCCCACGGGCCCATCGCGGTGAGGATGAGCACCAGGGCGACGGCTCCACCGGCGGCGGCGAGCGGCACGGCGGCTGACCGGTTCACGCAGGCGAGTCTAGGCGGGAGTTACTCCGCGGCCGGGGATTTCCGGCGTGCCTTCGGCGAGCGCTTCGGTGAACGCCCGGGCTGGCGGCTCGGCCAGCCCTACGAGTAGGAGTGCTCCTCGTCGGGGAAGGTGCCGGCCTCGACTTCGGCCGCGAATGCGGTGACGGCCCGCGCGATCTCCTCGCGCAGGTTCGCGTACGCCTTCGCGAGCTTCGGGGGCTTCTCGTTCAGCCCGAGGAGGTCGTTGATCACGAGGACCTGCGCGTCGCAGTGAGGGCCGGCGCCGATCCCGATCGTCGGGATCTGAAGGGAGCCGGTGATCTCCTGGCCGAGCTCGGCCGGCATCGCCTCCAGGACTATCGCGAAAGCGCCCGCCTTCTCCAGGCTCACCGCCTGGTCCAGCACCTTCTGCGCGGCCTCGCCGCGCCCCTGAACCTTGTAGCCGCCGAGCCCGTACACGGATTGCGGCGTGAGGCCGACGTGCGCCATCACCGGGATGCCGATGTCGACGAGGCGGTGGATCAAGTCGAGCTGGAGGCCCTCGATCTTGACCGCCTGCGCTCCGCCCTCCTTGATCAGGCGGCCGGCGTTGCGCACGCCGTCTTGCAGCGAGGCCTGGAACGACATGAACGGCATGTCGCCCACCACCATCGCTCGCTCGGCGCCGCGGGCCACCGCGCGGGTGTGGTGCAGGATCTCCTCCATCGTGACCGGCAGCTCGTTGGCGTAGCCGAGGACGTTGCGCCCCACCGAGTCGCCCACGAGAAGGACCGGGATGCCGGCCCCGTCGAGGATCTGCGCGGTGGGGAAGTCGTACGCGGTGAGTATCGGGAACCGACGCCCTTCCGCCTTCCACGCGCACAGGTCATGGATCGTGATCATCGCTCGCGCCTCCCTTCCGAAGTGCACGGCCGTTCGGGCGAGTCTACCCGCCGATGCGCGCGGGTCCACACCCGCCGGCCATGTCGGACCCCGGTGCTAGGGTCGGACCTGGTCACGTACACTCTGGACGTCTCCCAGTAACTCCTGCTCCCCCTCCAGGGGGGCCGTCCAGACCAGAGGAGGTGGGTTTGAGGGAGTACGAGGTCATGCTCATCCTGCCCGCCGAGGCAGACGAGGCGCTCGTCGCCACGGCGGTGGACCGCATCGCCAAGGCCGTTTCCGAGGCCGGCGGCGAGGTCACCAAGACCGACAGGTGGGGCCGCCGCCGATTCGCCTTCGAGATCGATCGCCAGAACGAGGGCTACTACGTCGTGGTGCAGTTCACGGCCGAGCCCTCCACGCAGGTCGAGCTGGAGCGAGCCCTCTCGCTCGCGGACGAGGTGATCAGGTTCAAGGTTCTGCTCCGCCCCGAGAAGGGCAGGCACGACAAGGCAGCCACGGCGAGGCACGACAGGGCCGTGAAGACCCATGCCCCCGCCCCCGCGGTTGCCGCCGAGGCCGCACCCGAGGTCCCGGCGGCTGCGGCCCCCGCGGCAGAAGAGGCCGAGGCCGACCAGCCGGAGGCCCCCGAAGCCGAAGACAAGGAAGCTTCCCCCGCTCCCGCCTGAGGGAGTGCGGACAGAAAGGAAGCGACACGATGGCGAGTGACAACCAGATCACGGTCGTGGGGAACCTGACCGACGACCCCGAGCTGCGCTACACGGCGAACGGGGCCGCGGTCGCGAACTTCACGGTCGCCCACAGTTCCGTGATCGAGATCGAGGCCGACGAAGTCGGCCCCAGCCTCAAGTGGGCCACCGCGAAGGTCGAGAAGACCTCGCGCTCGGGCTCCGGTTCCTCGAGCGGGGACTGGGGCGAGAAGGTGACAGTGCCCGCGGGAGGCGCCGACCAGGAGGAGACACCGCTGGATGCCGAGTAGGGGGAAAGAGCGAAGCAAGCCGCGTCCCAGGCGCGAGAAGGACGACAAGGGCTGGCAGAAGAAGCAGAAGCGCAAGATCTGCATCTTCTGCAAGGACAAGATCGACTACGTCGACTACAAGGACGTCATGACGCTGCGGAAGTTCGTGAGCGATCGCGGCAAGATCCGCGCCCGCCGGGTCAGCGGCAACTGCGTGCAGCATCAGCGCGACGTGGCCACGGCCGTGAAGAACGCCCGTCAGATGGCCCTGCTCCCGTACTCGGCGCGATGAAGATCATCCTTCAGAAGCCCGTCGACAACCTCGGGGCTCCCGGGGACGTGGTGGATGTCGCCGACGGCTACGCGCGCAACTACCTGGTGCCCCGTGGCCTCGCGATCAAGGCGCACAAGGGCGCGGCCAAGCAGGCCGAGAGCCTTCAGCGCGCCCACTCCGTCCGCGTCTCGAAGCAGAAGGTCGAGTTCGAGGAGCTCGCCGCCAGGCTCGCTTCGGCAGGGCCGATCCGCGTGTCGGCCCGCGCCGGCTAGGAGGGCAAGCTGTTCGGCTCGGTGACCGCCGCCGATCTGGCGGAGGCGATCGCGGCGCAGACCGGCGTCACGGTGGACCGCAAGGACATCCACATGGAGGAGCCGATCCGCTCGCTCGGCGCCCACGAGGTGCGCGTGCACCTGTTCCACGAGGTGGACCCGGCGGTCGCGGTCGAGGTCATCGCGGTCGAGTAGATGGGGTCGGGGGCCGTCGCGCGCTGCTCGGACGTCTTGTCAGGCAGAGGGCGCTAGCAGGGGTCCCCGCACGGAGCCGCCTCGACGACGCGCGCGACGGGCCCTCCCGAACGGAGCCGCCTCGACGACGCGCGCGACGGCGGGTTTCGCCTACGGGTCCCCGCCCCAGCGCGCCGTCCTGCTAGGGCACGAGCCGCAGGAGGTCGTCGGGGCGGTCGACCACCAGGTCGGCGTCGCTAGTGTCCAGGTGGCCCCAGGACGCGGCCACCGCGAGCATCCCCGCGGCCCTGGCCGCTCCGACGTCCAGGGCGCTGTCTCCAACGTACGCCGCATCGGCGGGCTTCACCCCCAGGCGGGAGCAGGCCAGGAGCAACCCGTCGGGCGCCGGCTTCGGTTCGGCGACCTCGTCGCCCCCGACGACGGCCTTGAAGTACGGGCGCAGGTCGGTCGCGGCCAGGAGGATGTCGACGCTCTCCAGGTCGGCGCCGCTGAAGATCGCGACGGGCACGCTCGCGGCCAGGCCCTCGATGGCCTTCAGCATCCCTGGATACGGGCGAACCGACCAGGCGTCGCGGCGGATGCGGGAGTGGTAGTCGGCGAGGTCGGTGTCGGTGGCCCGTCCGATGAGGTGCTCCAGGATCGCACGGGGCGGGCCGAACCGGAAGGCGTCGATGACCTCCTGGGGCGAGTACGGATCGCCCCCGGCCTTGAGCACGGTGGCGATGAAGGCGTCGGTGACCACCTGCCAGGAATCGAAGAGGGTCCCGTCCATGTCGAAGACCACCGCGGCGAGGTTCGGCATCCAGGCAGTGTAGAGGGCCGGTTGGCCACCGGGTGAATGTCACACGTGTGATTCACACTTGTCCCCATGGTTGTCCACAGGGGGAAGGCGCTGGTCGCGGTCGGAGTGACAGGAAACTTCCCGGCGCGACCTGGACCTGGGCAATCCACCGGAGTTTTCCAATGGGGCGGGGGTTGCTCCAGGCGTAGCCTCGCGTGCCGGGCTGTTGAGAGAGGGAGTGTCTGTGGCGCGCACGGCTGAGGACGTCCGGCGCCTGCCGCGAGCCGACCACCGCGTGCCTCCCCACAACCTGGAGGCCGAGGAGTCGGTGCTCGGCTCCATGATGCTCTCGCCCGAGGCGATCGCCGACGCGGTCGAGATCCTGAAGCCCGAGGACTTCTACAAGTCCGCGAACGCCCGCATCTTCGAGGCGCTCCGGTCGATCTACGCGCGCGGCGAGCCGGTCGACATCGTGACCACCGTCGAGTCTCTGAAGCGGCAGTCGATCCTCGAGGACGTGGGCGGGCATCTGTACCTTCGCGACCTGGTCGATCAGGTCCCGACGCCTGCCGCTGCGGGGCATTACGCGAAGATCGTGTACGAGACCGCGCTGCTCCGGCGGCTGATCTCTGCGTCGGCCGACATCATGGAGATGGCCTACGCGCAGCCCGAGGATTCCCAGGCCGTCGCCGATCAGGCCGAGCAGCGCATCTACGAGGTCGCCCGGCGCGACGACAAGAACGAGGTGGCGATCCTTCGCGACCTTGTCGACCAGGCGATGCTCGACCTCGAGTCGATCCAGAACCGCGAGTCCGCGTACACGGGCCTGGCCACCGGCTTCCGCGACCTCGACACGCTCACCTCGGGCCTTCAGGCGGGGAACCTCATCATCGTCGCGGCGCGTCCGGGCATCGGGAAGTCCTCGTTCGCGACGAACCTCGCCAGGAACATCGCCGTGGGTGGCCAGCCGGTCTCGATCTTCTCGCTGGAGATGTCGCGCTGGGAGATCGGGATGCGGCTCCTCTGCTCCGAGGCCAAGGTGCCCTGGGACAAGATCCGCAACAAGCGCGTGGGACCCGACGACTGGTCGCGCGTCGTGCAGGCGGCCGAGGTCCTCCACGACGCGCCGCTCACGATCGTCGACTCGGGGAACGTCACCCTCATCGACATCCGAGCGAAGGCGCGGCGGATGCGCACGCGAAAGCAGGGACTGGCCCTGATCATCGTCGACTACCTCCAGCTGATGGCCCACCACCGCCGGGTAGACAACCGCCAGCAGGAGATCGCCGAGATCAGCCGCGGCCTCAAGCTCCTGGCAAAGGAGCTCGAGATCCCGGTCATCGCGATCTCCCAGCTGAACCGCGACCCCGAGCGGCGCCAGGACAAGCGCCCCCAGCTCTCGGACCTGAGGGAATCGGGGGCTCTCGAACAGGACTCTGACGTCGTCATGTTCATCCACCGCGACGACACGGACCCCGGCAAGAAGGGTCAGGCCGACCTGATCCTCGCGAAGCATCGCAACGGGCCCACCGGCACGGTCCCGCTCACGTTCCTGCCCGAGCTCACCCAGTTCCGCAACGCTGCGCGCGGCCAGGAGCAGTGACGCCGACCGAGGCCCCGACCGCCGCCGAGCGGCGGCGCCTGCGTTCGATACTGCGCGGGCTGAGGGCACGGTTCGGCCCACTCGAACCGCCGCGCCGCACCGATCCGCTCGAAGAGCTGATCCTCACGGTGCTGTCGCAGCACACCTCCGACGCGAACGCCGAGCGCGCGTACGGGGCCCTGCGAGCGCGGTACCCCACGTGGGAGAAGGTCGCGCGCGCCCGCACCGCCGCCCTGGCGGACGCGATCCGCTCGGGTGGACTCGCGAACACGAAGGCGCCGCGCATCCAGGCGATACTGCGCGAGATCTTCCGGCGCGAGGGCCGCTACGACCTCTCGTGGACGCGGGACGCCGGGGACGAGAGGGTCCGCGAGTACCTCGTCTCGCTCCCGGGCGTCGGCCCGAAGACGGCGGCGGTCGTGCTGGCCTTCGCGCTCGGCCGCGACGCGATCCCGGTGGACACGCACGTGCACCGGGTCTCGACGCGCCTCGGGCTCGTCCCGCCGAAGACCTCCGCCGACAAGGCGGATCGCCTGCTCCACGACCTCGTCCCGGCCCCGATCCGGATCGAGCTGCACGTGGGCCTGATCAGGCTCGGTCGGGAGATCTGCAAGGCCGGCCGGCCGCGCTGCGAGTCGTGCCCGCTGAACGACCTCTGCCTGACTGCGCCCCTGTACATGGGCCGCGCAGCCCCCTGAAGACATGACTGGCTGCTGGAGGATCCTTCCGCTCAAGGACGATGCGAACGAGTTCAGCGTCAAGGGGCTTGCGCCTCCCCTCGGCAGGGACCCTCGCCCCGCCGTCGACGCCACGACTCACCACTAGGCTTGTGTCCGCAGACATTCCCTGAGGGACCCTGTGCGACCGACAGTCGATATCCGGTTGCTGGGCCGTTTCTCCGCCCGAAGAGACGGCCGGGAGATCGCATTGGGACGCGGGAAGCTCGCGAAGCTCCTTCGGGTCATGGCGTGCAGTCGCGGTGAGTTCGTCTCGCGTGACGTGTTGACGGAGGCCCTCTGGGGCGAACGCCAGCCGAAGGATCCGGACGCGGCCGTCGAGGTGCTCGTCAGCCGTCTTCGGCGGGCGCTCGGCGATGCCGACATCATCGTGACGGGGCCGGGCGGGTACTCGGTCGACACGTCGAAGTGCGCCGTGGACATCGACGTGTTCTCGGCGTCGGCTGCGCAGGGCCGGGACGAGCTTGCCGCCGACCGCTCCGATGAAGCGCTGCGAGCCTTCGAGGACGCCCTCGCCCTGTGGGGCGATCCACTCGCCGAGGACGCGTACGAGGAGTGGGCGCAACCGGTTCGGCGAGAGCTCACACGGGCGCATCTTTCCGTGCTCGAGAGCGGTGCCGAGGCGGCCCTCGACTGCGGGGATTGGGAGACAGCGACCGAGCTGGCGGAGCGAGCCCGCGAGGTCGAGCCGTTCTCCGACGCGGCGACGGCCCTGCTGATGCGGGCGCTCGCAGCCGCGGGCAACCGGGTCAGTGCGCTGGAAACGTTCAACGAGCACCGCGAGCGGCTCCTGGAGGAACACCGCCTGGAGCCGGGGGCGGTCGCCCGCGACATCCAGCGAGAGGTGCTCCTGGACGATCCGGGCCCTCGCGTGGGCCAGAGCGACGGCGGACGCCCTCGCTCTCGGCTGCTCGGCGGCCTCCGCGCCGCGCAGACGTCGGTCGGCAAGCGAACCTTGCGTCGGCGCGCCGCGAAGCGCGAAGGGGGCCCCCAGGTCTAGCCCCCAGGTCCGATCCGTACGGAACGAGAGGGGAGGCCCGGTTTCCCGGGCCTCCCCTCTCCTTCGCTTCCGCCGCGGGCGAAGGTCCGCGGCGTGCGGGTCACCCTGGTTCAGACAGCGGCCCACACGGCGTTGCGGTAGTCGGTGTCGGACTGCGCGGTGACCACCCTGACCCTGCCGGTGGCGAGGGTCACGTAGTAGAGGTTGTCGTGGCCCGTGCCCCTTTCGCTGAAGAACGAGACGGCGCTGCCGTCCGGGGAGAACGACGGGTGCTCGTCATCGGCCGCAGACGCTGCAACTCGATGCAGGGCCGTGCTGCCCAGGGCCTTCCAGTAGATCTCCCAGTTCCCGAGGGGATCTCCCTGGAACGCGATCCTCTTGCCGTCCGGCGAGAAGGTGGGGGAACGGAACGCCCCGAGCCCCGTCGTGAACTGCTTGAGGACGTGCGTCGTCAGGTTGTACGTCCAGACGTCGTACGCGCCCGATCGATCGCTCTCGAACGCCAACAGGTTGCCGCCCGGCTGCCACGTCGGCTTGCCCTCGTGGCTCGCCGGCAGTGTCACGACACGGGCGGTGTCGCCCGTCGCGACGGTCATGCGGTAGATCTCGAAGTCCCCCGAGCGGTTGCTCTCGTAGGCGATCTTCCTGCCGTCGGGAGACCACGCCGGGTTGGTGTCCCATGCCGAGTCGGAGGTCAGCCGGTGCAGGTTCGCACCGTTGCCGTCCATGACCCAGATCTCCTTGTTACCCGAGATGTTGCTCGAGAACGCGATTCGGCCGTCGACCGGGTTCACCGCCGGGGTGAGGTTCGCGTGGAAGTTCGACAAGAGGACCTTCACATTCCCGGTCGCCAGGTCGACGCGCATGATCTTCGCCGAGGGGCCGGTGGTGTTGAACACCAGGTAGCCCGAGCCGGCGGCCTGCACCGGAGGCGCGAGCATGAAGGATGCGGTCGCCAGGGCGAGGCCGAACGCAAGCACACTCTTCCGTGATCTCATCCTGCATCTCCTCCTCATGGAGACGGATCGACGCTTCCACCGGAGGGCCGAGCGCCCGGCCATCCTCGCGGCCACCGCGTCGATCGTGTCCGGAGCCGCGATGCCACGGTAGGTCGGGGGGGTTGCGCCGAGGTGCCACCCGTCCTGCCACGGACCGGAAGCCTGGTTTCAGTCGACCTTCGAAGAGGTTGCGGTGCGTCGAGGGGCGCTTGGCTGCGCCACGGACCCCGGCCGCGCCCGCCGAAAACCTGCTCCGGCTGCTGGAGAAGCGTTGTCCCCGAGCCGATACTCACCTGGTCCGCTCGAGCGCGAGGAGATGGGTCATGGACGCACAGATCAAGGGCACCACGCTCCCGGTCCTGGAGATGCAGCTGAATCCGGGCGAGAAGCTCGTCGCCGAGGCAGGCGAGCTGTCCTGGATGACCCAGTCGATCCAGCTCACCACCACCACGCAGACGGCGGGGGCCAAGGGCATGATGGGGGTCCTGAAGCGAGCCGTGGGTGGCGGCGGCATCTTCATGACCGAGTACGAGGCCCAGGGTTCGCCCGGCACCGTCGCGTTCGCCACGAAGCTCCCCGGCCAGATCCTGCCGATCAAGGTCTCGCCCGGGAACGAGCTCATGATCCAGCGGCACGGGTTCCTGTGCGCGACCGAGGGCGTGGAGCTCACGATGGCCTTCCAGAAGAAGCTCGGAGCCGGCATCTTCGGAGGCGAGGGCTTCGTCCTCCAGAAGCTCGGCGGATCTTGCGACGCGTGGCTCGAGCTCGACGGCGAGGTAGTGATCTACGACCTTCAGCCCGGCGAGTTCCTCCGGGTGCACCCGGGCCACGTCGGTATGTTCCAGGCGCAGATGGCCTTCGAGATCACGACCGTCCCCGGCATCAAGAACAAGCTCTTCGGCGGAGACGGCCTGTTCCTGGCCAAGCTCACGGGGCCCGGCCGCTTGTGGCTCCAGACCCTCCCGATCGCGAACCTCGCGCAGGCCCTGCAGCCGTACCTGGTCCAGGGCGAGGTCACGGCCGGCGGCGCCGGCGGCGTGATCGGCGGCGCGATCGGCGGCATCTTCGGCAACAGCTGAGCGGCCGGCCTCACGAGTTCGGCGCGCTCCTCGGCGAGCAGAAAGTTGATACGAGGGTTCCTCGGCAGGCTTCGGGAATACGCGTTCGACCGAGTCGGTCTTTCGACGGGTTGCCACGCCTCGTCGCGCCGATCGATCGGAAGAGGCGCGCTAGGATCGAGCGCGACGTGACCGATCGAGCCGACGAGATCCTGGCGCGTGCTGCGGCCAACTGCGCCGGAGCCTATCTGTCGCTGGCCCGAGCTCAGGGCGGGCCGTGGAGAAGGTGGGACGACCTGTGGTGTCCGACCTCGGCCTCCCCGTTGCTATCCCGCCGAACAACGGCACTCTCCTGCGCCCTCTGGAGGAGAGTGGGGCCCAGGACGTGGTTGCCAGGCTGCACGACTTCTTCTCGCCGAATCCCGGAGGCGGCTACCAGCTCTGGAGCCTGTGGCCCGGGGCCGACCTCGGCCCGTCCGGGTTCGAGTCCTTCACTTCGCCATGCATGATCCGGGCCGCTGGAGGGGAACCCCGTCCCGCACCGAAGGAGATACGGATCGTTGAGGCCGACGACGCCGATCGGATGCGAGACGTGGAGGCTCTGTGGATCGAGAACTTTCAGATCGAGGGCGCGGTCCCGGGGACCGTGTGCGACGAGCGAGCGCTCGACGCGTGGCGATTCTGGATCGGCTACGTGGACGGCAGACCCGTGAGCACGTCAGCAGCCTTCGCCTCGGACGACTTCGTGGGCGTCTACGCCGTGGCCACCATGCCCGAGGCGCGCGGCCGCGGATACGGCGAGGCGCTCACCTGGGCCGCCACGATCTCCGACTCGTCGCTCCCGGCTGCGCTGCAAGCGAGCTCGATGGGCAGGCCCGTCTACGAGCGCATGGGGTACCGAACGGTCACCGAGTTCACCATCTGGGAGAAGTCGAAACGTTGATAATCGGTCGCTTGCGAGCGCCGAGAGTCGCCAGAGGCGGCGTTGCCGGTGCGAAGAACGTTGCCGGAGATGATCCGGTGACATAGCGAGCCCCGAGCGCGAACGCACTGTCGTGTCCGCGAAGCGATGCTACCCGGGTAGCAGATCCCCTTCACGGTGGTGCTGTCCTGAGGCACCTCTGGCCGCGCGGCCGGATACGGTAGTAGCGTCCGCCGAAGTGGTGTACGAACGACACGCTGAGCGTAGGGGTCTCGCCCTGGCGTCGCTGATCCTCGGGTTGTTCGGCGCACCGTCGATGCTCGCGGATCCGGCGTTCGGCCTCGTCTTCGGCACCGCCGCCCTGTTGGCCGGCTATGTCGCACTGCGCCGGGCACGACCTGGCGGCGTCGCGAGACGCCTCGCGATCGCGGGGGTCGGGCTTGGGATCGTGACGGTCCTTGCCTTCGCCGTCATCGCTGTGCTGATCAGCTAGTGTTCTGTCTCGTTAGTTCCTTTACATAGCAGGCGGACGGCGTCACGATGACGTATGGCGCTGTCTACTAGTTCGGTGCAGATCCGCGACGAGGACCGGGCGACGCTGCTGAGCTGGACGCGGTCGTCGACGGTG
>JACQDK010000132.1 GCA_016201135.1 Actinomycetota bacterium | reverse complement strand
GCGGCCTCGGCGGGATCGCCCGCAATGCGAAGGACGTCCGCGAGCTCCATCAGGGCGTCCGCCCGCATGTTCGTGAAGTCGGTCTGGTCGGCGAGGGCGACCGCCTCGCGGGCGAGACGCAGAGCCTGCTCCTCCTCGCCGCGCCGCACGAGCACGATCGCCCGCGCGCCGCGCCAGACAGCCTGGGACACGACGTCGTCGTGCGAGGCCGCCTCCTCGCTGATCTCCGTCCAGCGCTCGGCCTCGTCGAAGCGGCGCTGCGCACAGAGCGCGCGGGCGAGGAAGGCCGCCGCCGTCGAGAGCCGCCCGCGCTCGCCCATACGCTCGAGCGCCTCGCAGACGTGCCGCAGGACGCGCTCGGCGGCCGGCGCGTCACCGGCGATCAGCTCGGAGATGCCGACGTACATCCGCGACATGGCCAGCGCGAGGCTGAGCCCGAGCTCCTCGTAGATCGCCGCACTCTCCCTGCCGAGCGCGCGCGCCTCCTCGAAACGGCCGCGCGTCGCCTCCATGCCGGCCATCATCGTCAGAACGCCGGCGCGCAGGGAGCGGTCCTCGCGGGACCGCTCGAGGATCTCCTCGCAGACCCGGAGCGCCTCCTCGATCGGCCGCGGGCCGACGAGCGCGGCGCGGCTCAGCTCGGTGCGGAACAGGGACAGCTCCCGCTCGTCGCCGGAGCGCTCGGCATGGCGGAGCCCGCGCTCGAGCTCCTCCTCCATCGCGCCGACCTCCAGGTGCATCCAGTGCACCTGCGCGAGCAGAGCGTGGGCCTTGGAGAGCCCGACGTCGTCGCCCGCGCGCTCGAAGACGGGGATCGCGGCCTCGGCCACGCGGCGCAGGTCCTCCGTGTCAGGATTCGTGTAGAGGCCGACGAAGGCCCGCTCGACCCGCGCGCGGTGCTCGAGCCTCGAATCGGCGGCCCCGGTCGCCGCCGCGAGCGCCCCGGCGAGAACCTCGCCGGCCTCCTGGAGCGCGCCGCGCTCGCGCAGCGCCGTCCCCAGGGTGATCAGGAGCTCGAGCCGGTCCGGCTCGCCGGCGGGCAGCAACCCCGATGCACGCTCGAGCAGGTTCACGGCGGCCGCCATGTCGCCGCGCGCGAACGCCCGCCGGCCGGCGGCTCCGAGCCGCTCCGCCGCGCGGGGGGCGAGTCCGCGGGCCCGGTCGTCCACATGACCGAGCGATTCCCGGTTCCGGAACGCCTGCTCGAGGTGGTAGCCGACGATCCCGTCCTCCGCGGCGCGGCGCTCGAGCCAGGCCGCGAACCGCTCGTGCAGGTCGGCGCGCAGCTCCTTTGGCACCGAGGCGTAGGCCGCTTCGCGGATCAGCCCGTGCCCGAAGCGGAACCCGTCCTCGCCCGCGAACGACGAAGGCCCCGGGCGGATCAGCTCCTTGCGGACGAGCGTCTGGAGGTGCGTGCCCACCTCGGCGCGCAGGTCGTCGGGCGACAGGTCGGCCACCGCGCCCCACCAGAACTCCTGGCCGACGACGGCCGCGCGCTGGACGACGGCGCGCTCGCCCTCGCCGAGCCGGTCGAGCCGGGCGGAGAGGAGCGCGTGGATCGTCGGCGGCACGGCCGCCGCCGTCAGGTCGGCGGCAGGCTCCCAGCGCCCGCCCTCCTCCCTGAGCAGACCCTCGTCGATCAGCATCCGCAGCATCTCCTCGACGAAGAGCGGGTTGCCCTCGGCGGCCTCGGCGATGCGGGCGCGCGCCTCCTCGGCCACGTCCGCGCGGCCGAGGAGGTTTTCGATCAGCGCGGCGCTCTCGGCCTCGCCGAGCGGTTCGAGCAGGATCGTCGTCGCGTTCGGCCTCGGCGCACCCAGCGAGGGCCGGACGTCGAGCAGGTCGGGACGGGCGAGGCAGCAGAGCAGGATCGGCTGCTCCCTGCTCCAGCCGGCGAGATACTCGATCAGGTCGAGCAGCGTCGGCTCGGCCCAGTGGATGTCGTCGAGAACGACGAGCAGGGGACGGTCGCGCGCGGCCGCCTCGAGCAGCTTGCGGACGGCCCAGAAGGTCTCCTCCGTCCGGACCTGGCGGGCGCCGAGGCCGAGCGCCGCCGCGACGCCCGCCCGGATCCGCTCGGCGTCCTCCTCGCCGTCGAGCAGAGCGCCGATCCTCGCCGGCGCCTCATCGACCGGCTCGCCGGGCGCGAGGCCTGCGAGCTGACCGACCACCTCGACGAGCGGCCAGAACGTGATCCCCTCGCCGTAGGGCAGGCAGCGGCCGCGGACGACGCGGGCCCGCCCGCCAAGCGCCTCGATCAGCTCGCTCGAGAGCCGGGTCTTGCCGATCCCGGCGGGGCCGAGCACCGTGAAGAGGCGGCACGCGCGCTCGGCGACCGCCCGCTCGAAGGTGCGCTCGAGCTGCTCGAGCTCGAAGCTCCGGCCGACGAGAGCCGAGCCGAGCCGGCCGAGGCGGCCCGGCTCCCCGGCGAGCCCGAGCAGCCGGTGGGCCTCGATCGGGTCGTCCCGGCCCTTGATCCGCAGCGGCGGCAGGAGCTCGGCGTGCACCGCGTCGCGGAGCAGGCGCTTCCCGCCGCGCTCGAGGCGGCGCGGGCGCTGGCAGAGGGACCGACCTTCGCGCATGCGATGACGAAGAAGATGCTGCACCAGGAATGCAGCGTCGGCCTGGACGAGGCGATCGAGATGGAGGCGCAGGCGCAGGCGATCTGCATGCAGACGAAGGACTTTCGCCGCGCCTACGAAGCTTTCGCGGCCAAGCAGAAGCCGGTGTTCCAGGGCGACTAGGAACCACGGCGATGGACCGCTTCGCCCATTACGAGTGGCCGTTCTTCGAGGCGCGGCACGCGG
>JACQDK010000130.1 GCA_016201135.1 Actinomycetota bacterium | reverse complement strand
GTAGACGTACGCCCGCCGGCTGCGCTCGACCGTGAAGCGGAGGGCGTGGTCGATGCCGCCGCGGGCGACCTCGTCGTAGCGGGCGAGGCCGGGCAGGATCGGCAGGCCGGCGGCGTCGGCCGACGTCCAGCCGGCCGGCCGGAGCCGGTTCGAGCGGAGGTCCCAGATCGCGCCGGCGCCCGCCTGCCAGCCCAGGGCCGTTCGCCGGAGGGAGAAGAGCTCGTAGAGCCGGCAGCGGTCGCGGTCGACGACGACTGCGTGCCGGTCGCCGCCGCCCTCGATCCTGACGCCGGGCGGGATCGGGTACGGGCCCGGGTCGCTCTCGTCGCCGTACTCGAAGCGAACGCGAACCTTCGGCTGCGTCCCCGGGACGGCGGTGATCGGGATCCCGATCGGCGCGCCGTCGTAGAGGCCGGAGCCGAAGTCGGCGTGGAGACCCCCGTCGAGCCCGATCGAGCGGACGATCGCGGCCGACCCCTTCGCGACCGGCAGCCGGTCGACCGGCCGGTTCCAGGGGCTGCCGGGCGGGAAGACGGGGCAGCCGGGCGCTCCCGGGAGGGGCAGGCCGGCGGCGTTTCCGGCGACGAGCGCGAGCCCGGCGGCGAGCGCGGCGAGGACGGCGGTCCTCCGCATCGCTCCGGAGTCTTACACTCAGGCGCCATGGCCGTCTGCAGCCGGTGCGGCGAGGAGAACCCCGAGCGCGCACGGTTCTGCCTCGCCTGCGGGACCCCGCTCGAAGCCTCGCCCGCCCCGCTCGAGGTGCGCAAGACGGTCACCGTCCTCTTCTGCGACGTCGCCGGCTCGACGCGCATCTCCGAGCGGCTCGACCCGGAGTCGCTGCGCCGCGTGATGACGCGCTACTTCGAGGCCGCCGGCTCCGCCTGCGAGCGGCACGGAGGCACGGTGGAGAAGTTCATCGGCGATGCGGTCATGGCCGTCTTCGGGATCCCGGTGCTCCACGAGGACGACGCCCTGCGCGCGGCCCGGGCCGCGCTCGAGCTCCGGGAGACGCTCGCTTTTCTCAACGAGCAGCTCGAGCGGGAGTGGGGGGTCAGGATCGAGATCCGGACGGGCATCGACACCGGCGAGGTCGTCGCCGGCGACCCGAGCGCCGGCCAGCGCCTCGTCACCGGCGCCCCGGTCGTGCACGCCAAACGGCTCGAGGAGTCGGCGGGCTCCGGCGAGATCCTGCTCGGCCGCGTGACGATGCGCCTGCTCGGAGACGCGGTGCGCTCCGAGCTCGTGCCGCCGCTGCGGATCAAGGGCCTGGACGACCCAATCGAGGCCT
>JACQDK010000129.1:8413-18031 GCA_016201135.1 Actinomycetota bacterium | reverse complement strand
GCCCGCGCAGCTCTCGATCGGCGGCGACGGCCAGGGCAACTCGCTGGACCACATCCGCCACATCATGGGCGAGTCGATGGAGGCCCTCATCCACCACTTCAAGATGGTGACCCAGGGCGTTCGGGTTCCCGCGGGCGAGGTCTACCAGACCGTGGAGTCGCCCCGCGGCGAGCTCGGGCTCTACGTCGTGTCGAACGGCGAGCACCGCCCCTACCGGGTGAAGATCCGGGACCCCTCCTTCGTGAACCTTCAGGCCGTCCCGAAGATGGTGGTGGGCGGCCTCATCGCCGACGCGATCGCTGTGCTCGCGTCGGTGGACCCGGTGATGGGCGGGGTGGACCGCTGATGGCCGTGTTCGAAGGCGCGACCCTTGCCGAGGCGCGGGCGATCGTCGCGCGCTACCCGGCCGGGCGCGAGCGCTCTTCCGTGATGCCCCTCCTTTACCTCGGGCAGTCGATCGAGGGGCGCGTCACGCGCGAGGCGCTGCGGGAGGTGGCGGAGCTGCTCGGGCTCACGACCGCCGAGATCGAATCTGTGGCGAGCTTCTACACGATGATCAGGCTGCGCCCCACGGGGACGCACGTCGTGACCGTGTGCACGAACCTGGCCTGCGCCCTTCGCGGCGCGAAGGACGTGTACGAGGCGGCGCACCGCGCGAGCGACATCCCGCACGGGGCGGAGCTCTCCGAGGACGGCGTGATCTCCCTGCACGAGGAGGAGTGCATGGGCGCGTGCGAGCGCGCCCCAGTCGTCGCGATCGACTTCGCATACCACGACGAGATCTCGCCGGCGCGCGTGACGGAGCTGATCCAGGCCCTGCGGCGCGGAGAGGTCCCGGCGCCCTCTCGGGGCACCGCTCCTCGCGACTTCCGGCACGCATCACGGGTGCTGGCCGGGCTGGAGGGGGATCCGGCGTGACGGGGTTGCCGCGCGTGATCACGAGGCACTGGGGCGACGAGAGCGTGATCCCGCTCGATGGCTACGTGGCCGCCGGCGGGCACCGCGGCCTTCGCAAGGCGCTCGAGATGGCCCCGGACGACGTCATCGCGTTGGTCAAGGCCGCGGGTCTTCGCGGTCGCGGAGGCGCGGGGTTCCCCACGGGAATGAAGTGGTCGTTCGTTCCGCAGGACACGGGCAAGCCGACCTACGTGGTCGTGAACTTCGACGAGTCCGAGCCGGGCACCGCGAACAACCGCGAGCTGGTGGAGCGGGAGCCGCACCAGCTGCTGGAGGGAGCTGTGATCACGGCCCTCGCGGTGCGCTGCGAGACGGTCTTCGTCTACTGCCGGGGTGAGTTCCTCTGGCCCGGGACGGTGCTGGCGAGGGCCATCGCCGAGGCGTACGGGGCGGGCTACCTCGGGGCCGACGTGCTGGGAAGCGGGAGGCGCGTCGACGTCGTGATGCACCGCGGCGCCGGCTCGTACATATGCGGCGAGGAGACGGCGCTGCTCTCGTCGCTGGAGGGGTTCCGCGGGCAGCCGCGGCTCCGCCCGCCCTTCCCTGCGGTCGAGGGTCTGTACAGCGCCCCGACCGTGATCAACAACGTCGAGACCCTCTGCAACGTGCCGCACATCCTGAGCGAGGGCGCCGAGGCGTTCCGCGCGACCGGCACGGAGAAGTCGCCCGGGACGAAGATGTTCACGCTCTCGGGCAAGGTCGAGCGGCCCGGCAACTACGAGCTGCCGATGGGGACGCCGTTCCGTGTGCTGTTGGAGGAGTGCGGCGGCGGCGTGCTCGGCGGGAAGGGCCTCAAGGCGTGGACGCCTGGGGGTTCCTCGACGCCGATGCTCACCGCGGAGCACATGAACGTCGGGCTCGACTTCGAGTCGATCGCCGAGGTGGGTTCCATGCTCGGCACCGGCGCCGTGATGGTGCTCGACGAGACCGACTGCGTGGTCGAGGTCGCCCGGAGGCTGACCGAGTTCTACGCGCACGAATCGTGCGGCAAGTGCACGCCGTGCCGCGAGGGAACGTGGTGGGCTACGCGCGTGCTCGGCCGCATCGAGGAGGGCTACGGCCGCGAGGAGGACATCCCCCTCATGGGCGAGATGGGACGGAACATCTTGTTCCGGTCGTTCTGCGCGCTCGCCGACGGCGCGGTCTCGCCGATCTCGTCCACGCTCAAGCACTTCCAGGCCGAGTACGAGGCGCACGTGCGCGAGGGCCGCTGTCCGGTCACCGGGGTCGGCCCGGGGAAGGCGCCGCTCGAGGGGGTGGCCTCGTCGTGAGCGAGGACCTCGTCACCCTCACGATCGACGGCAAGGAGGTGACCGTCCCGGCGGGGACGCTCATCATCCGCGCGGCCGAGCAGCTCGGCATCGAGATCCCGCGCTTCTGCGACCACCCGATGCTCGACCCGGTCGGAGCGTGCCGCCAGTGCTACGTGCAGATAGAGGGCCAGCCGAAGCTCTTCACGAGCTGCACGACGACCGTCGCGCCTGCGATGGTGGTGCGGACCCAGAACACCTCCGACGAGGCGCACACTGCCCAGGTCGCGAACCTCGAGTTCCTCCTGCTCAACCACCCGCTCGACTGCCCGATCTGCGATCGCGGCGGCGAGTGCCCGCTTCAGGACCAGGCGCTCGCGTTCGGCCCCGGCGAGAGCCGCTACCGCGAGGCCAAGCGCGTCTACGAGAAGCCGCTCCATCTCTCCGCGCTCGTGAACCTGGACCGCGAGCGGTGCGTACTGTGCGCCCGCTGCACGAGGTTCTGCGACCAGATCTCCGGGGACCGGTTCATCGAGCTGTACGCGCGCGGCGCGTCCCAGCAGGTCGCGATCGCGCCCGGTGAGGACTTCCGCTCTCCCTTCTCCGGCAACACGGTGCAGATCTGCCCGGTCGGGGCTCTCACCGCCACCCCGTACCGCTTCGTGGCTCGGCCCTTCGACCTGTCGACCGCCGACAGCGTGTGCCCGCACTGCAGCGCCGGCTGCAACCTGAAGATCGACATGCGCCGGGGCGAGGTCGTGCGGCAGCTCGCGCGAGACAACCTCGAGGTGAACGACGGCTGGGCCTGCGACAAGGGCCGGTTCGCGTTCGGCTTCCCCGACTCGCCCGACCGCATCACCACGCCCCTCGTCCGCGACCACGGCCTGGAGCCGGCCTCGTTCGGTGAGGTGTTCGGGCGGATCGCCGAGTGGACCGAGGGCAAGCGGGTCGCGTTCCTGTCCGGGGGGCGACTGACCGACGAGGAGAGCTACGCGCTCTCGAAGCTGGCTCGGACCGTGTTCGCGACGAACGACCTGGACCACCGCCGCCACCTGGAGGGGGGGGAGCTGGAGCTGCTCTGGGCCGCCGGCCTCACCGGGGTTACCTACGAGCGCGTGGAGCGGGCGAAGGCGATCGTGCTCGTGGGTCTTGACGCCGAGCAGGAGGTGCCGATCCTGCACCTTCGCATCCGCAAGGCGGCCCGCCGGGGCGCGAAGGTGTTCGTGATCCACCACCGCCGGACGCGGCTGCACGACGTCGCCACGCACATCCTCTGCCGCCCGGACGAGGTCGCGGGACTGCTGGCCGAGCTGGCAGCGGGAACGTCGGCGGCGCCGGCCGGGCTCGCGGGGGCGGCGCTCCGCGAGGCGGGGAACGACGGCGTCATGCTGATCGGGGCCGGGGCGCTGGACCGGCCCGGCGCCGCCGACGCCTCCCTGGCGGCAGCGTCGGCCACGGGCGCCCGCATCACGATGGTCTCGCGTCGGGCGAACGACCACGGGGCGCTGCGCGCGGGGGTGCATCCGGGGCTCCTGCCGGGCGGCCGTCCGATCGCCGTGCCTGAGGATCGCGCCGAGGTCGAGCTCGTGTGGGGGCAGATCCCCAATTACCGGCCCGGCCGGAACGCCCGACAGATCCTGGAGGCGTGCGCCCGCCGCGAGATCGACGTGCTCTTCCTAGTGGGAGTGGATCCGCTCCGCGACTTCCCCGACGCGGCGCTCGCGCTGAGGGCCCTGCGGAACGTGCCGCGCAAGGTCGTGCAGTCGCTGGAGCTCGGCTCCCTCGAGCCTTACGCCGACGCCTTCCTGCCGGCGGCGGCGTTCGTGGAGAAGGATGGGCACTTCACGACGTGGGAGGGGCGCAGCCAGCGGCTGAAGCCCCTCCGGCCGGCTCCGGGGATCGCGCTGCCCGAATGGGAGATCTTCGCGAGCCTCGCGCTCGCGTGCGGCAGCGATCTGGGGTTCGAAACGCTCGAGGAGCTCCAGGAGGAGCTTGGGGGACTCGTCGCGGCGCGGGAGTCGGTGCCCGACTGGCCGCCGTCTCCGGCGCCCCCGCCGATGGCCCAGGGGCTCGAGCTCTTCACCTACCCGCTGCTCGTCGACGAGGGTCGGCTCTCCGAGGGCGCCGCCCGGCTGAAGGCCGCGCTCCAGGAGGAGGCCTTCGTCGAGGTCCACCCGCAGGATGCCGCCGCGACAGGCCTGGCCGCGGGGGGCCGGGCGATCTTGCGTACCGAGGCCGGGCAGGCCGAGCTGCCGGTGCGCGTCACAGAGCACATCGCTCGGGGAACCGTGTTCGTGCCGTTCAACCAGCCCGGCCTCGCGGCTAACACGCTGCTGTCGGGAACGTTCGCGACCGCGGTCACCCTCGAGCCGGCTCACGCAGCGGCCGGTCCGAGCGGCGGGCCCGCCGACGCGCAGCCCGAGGAGGTCCCGGCCTGATGGACCTGCTCGACTGGGTGCTGCTCGTGGCGCGAGTCGTGATCGTCTTCTTCGCGCTGCTCATCGTGGTGATGGTCCTGATCTGGTTCGAGCGCAAGGTCGTCGCCGACATGCAGACCCGCGTGGGTCCGATGCGCGCCGGCCCCCGAGGCGTGCTGATCACGCTCGCCGACGGCGTGAAGCTCTTCTTCAAGGAGGGCATCACGCCCACGAACGCCGACCGGCCGGTCTATGCGATCGCGCCGATCCTCGCGATGTTCCCGGCCTTCCTGGCGTTCGCGGTGATCCCGTTCGGGACCCACGTCCACGTGTTCGGGCGCGACGTCCCGTTCCAGCTCGCCGACATCAACATCGGGATCCTGTGGGTGCTCGCGATGGCGTCGCCGAACGTCTACGGGATCGTGCTCGCGGGCTGGTCCTCGGGGTCGAACTACCCGCTGCTGGGGTCGGTGCGCTCCAGCGCGCAGATGATCAGCTACGAGGTCGGGATGGGCCTGTCGCTCGTCGCGGTGCTGATGTACAGCGGGCACCTGTCGATGACCGCGATCGTGGATCAGCAGGCGGGGGTCTTCCACCTGCTCGGGCTCGGCTGGCTCCCCTTCCCCCGCTGGAACTTCGTACCGCAGTTCCCGGCGTTCGTCGTGTACCTGATCTGCTCGCTGGCCGAGACGAACCGGCCGCCCTTCGACCTGGCGGAGGCCGAGACCGAGCTCGTGGCCGGGTTCCACACCGAGTACTCGGGCATCAAGTTCGCGATGTTCTACCTGGGCGAGTACGTGAACACGGTCACGGTTGCCGCGATCGCGGTCACGCTCTTCCTTGGGGGCTGGCGCGGTCCGGCGTACCCGGCCGTGATCCACTGGTTCTGGCCGCTCCTTTGGTTCCTGCTGAAGCTCGTCCTCGTGATGTACGTGTACGTGCTGATCCGCGCCACGCTCCCGCGGATGCGTTACGACCGCCTCATGAGCTTCGGCTGGAAGGTGCTGATCCCGTTCGGGCTCGTGTGGGTGCTCGCCACCGGCGCCGTGGTGGTGCTGCCCGAGGTCTACGGCCGCCGCGCGGTTCTCGTCGGCGCCGCCGCGATCCTGGGGACGGTGCTGCTGGTTTCGTCCCTTCCCGCGCTCTTCACTGCGGGCAAGAAAGAGCAGGTGCGGTCGTGAGCCGGGAGCCCGCGCCGCAGCCGGACGTCCTCCAGCAGGTGGGCGCCATCGCCAAGGGCATGGCGACCGTGTTCAAGCAGACCTTCCGCAAGGACAACACCGAGCAGTGGCCGAAGCAGATCGTCGCGCCGCCGGAGCGTTCGCACATCGGCCGTCACCTGCTGAACAAGCACGAGAACGGCCTCGAGAAGTGCATCGGGTGCGAGCTCTGCGCGTTCGCGTGCCCGGCCGACGCGATCTGGGTCGAGGGGGCAGACAACGACCCCGAGAACCCCACGTCGCCGGGGGAGCGGTACGCGAAGGACTATCAGATCAACTACCTGCGCTGCATCATGTGCGGCCTGTGCGTGGAGGCGTGCCCGACCCGCGCGCTCACCCTCACCAGCTACTTCGAGCTGTCGTTCACGTCTCGCGAAGAGGCGATCTGGACGAAGGAGCAGCTCCTGGAGCCGCCGCCGCCGCTCGGGACCGACCCGGTGGACCGGGAGGGCTAGCCGTGCCGCTAGACAACGTCGTGTTCTGGGTCTTCGCTCCGATCGCGGTGGCGAGCGCGATCGCGATGCTGGTGCAGCGCAACGCCGTGCACGCCGCGCTGCTCCTGATCGTGAACTTCTTCTGCATCGCGGTCTTCTACCTGCTGCTCGGCGCCCCGTTCCTGTTCGCGGTCCAGGTGATCGTGTACGCGGGCGCGATCATGGTGCTCTTCCTGTTCGTGATCATGCTGCTCGGCGTCGACCGCGGGGACACGCTGAGGGAGCGGCTGGTCGGCCAGCGGCCGGCCGCGATCGGCCTGGGCCTCGCTCTGGCGCTAGAGGTGTTCTTCGCGGTGCGCGCGGGGGTCGGGTTCGCCGCCAAGGCGCCGGTCGGGTTCGAGAAGGTCAACGCGGGCGGCAACGCGCAGGCCCTCGCCAGGGTGCTGTTCCGGGACTACTTCTTCCCGTTCGAGGCGACGTCGGTGCTCCTGATCGTGGCGGCGATCGCGGCGATGGTGCTGGCGCAGCGCAAGGCCAGGGCCATCACGCAGGCCGGGGCCGAGGCCGCCGGCCGGGGGGAGGTCGCGTGAGGACGCCGATCGCCTACTTCCTGGTCACGTCGGGGCTCCTGTTCGCGATCGGCACCGTGGGCGTGCTGATCCGGAAGAACGCGCTCCTGATCTTCATGTCGATCGAGCTCCAGCTGAACGCCGTGAACCTGTCGCTGATCGCCTTCAGCCGGATGCACGGCAGCCTGAACGGCCAGGTGCTGGCGTTCTTCTCGATGGTGGTGGCTGCGGCCGAGGTCGTGGTGGGCCTGGCGATCATCGTGAGCGTGTACCGGCGGACCGGCTCGGTGAGCGTCGACGACGTGCGGGAGCTGCGCGGATGACGCCCTCGGCCTTCCATCTGGTCTGGCTGGTGCCGGCGCTGCCGCTCGCGGGGGCCGCCGTGAACCTGTTCGCGGGCAAGAAGCTCGGCAAGCTCGCGGGGTGGCTCGCCTCGGCGCTGCTCGCCGCGGCCCTCGCGATCTCGGTCGCGATCCTGTCGGGGATGCTGGGGCTCGCCGCCGGCGATCGCCTGTTCGTGCAGCACCTGTTCGACTGGATCTCGGCCGGGTCGTTCCAGGTGGGCGCCGACCTTCGGATAGACCCGCTGTCGGTCACGATGATCCTGGTCGTCACCGGCGTCGGCACGCTGATCCACGTGTACGCGATCGGCTACATGGAGCACGACCCCAGGTTCGGGCGCTTCTTCGCGTACCTGAACCTGTTCGCGTTCTTCATGTTGATGCTGGTGCTGGCCCAGAACTACCTGCTCCTTTACCTGGGGTGGGAGGGCGTCGGGCTCTGCTCCTACCTGCTGATCGGGTTCTGGTTCGAGCGGAAGTCTGCCGCCGACGCGGCGAAGAAGGCGTTCATCACCACCCGCATCGGCGACACCGCGATGATGGTCGGACTCGCGCTCATCGTCGTGAAGTTCGGCACGCTCGACTTCTCGCGGGTCCTGGTCTCGCGGGGAGGGTCGCCCGGCTACTACCCGCAGATCGGTCCTGTGGTGTCCCATGGCGCGGTGACCGCCATCGCGCTGCTGCTGTTCGCCGGCGCCGTCGGCAAGTCCGCCCAGGTGCCGCTCCACGTCTGGCTCCCCGACGCGATGGAGGGCCCCACGCCCGTGTCGGCCCTGATCCACGCCGCGACGATGGTCACGGCCGGGGTGTACCTGGTCGTGCGCAGCCACGTGTTGTTCGAGGCATCCGGCACGGCGCTCACGGTCGTGCTCGTGATCGGCCTGATCACCGCGATCTACGCGGCGACCGCGGCGCTCGCGCAGGACGACATCAAGCGGGTGCTGGCCTACTCCACGACGAGCCAGCTGGGCTACATGTTCGTGGCGGCGGGCATGCGCGCGTACGCGGCGGCCATGTTCATGCTCGTCGCGCACGCCTTCTACAAGGCGCTGCTCTTCCTGTCGGCGGGCTCGGTGATCCACGGCGCGCACGAGGAGCAGGACATGAAGCAGATGGGCGGCCTGCGCTCGCCGATGCCGCTCACCGCCACCGTGATGACGATCGGCGCCGTGTCGCTCGCCGGGATCTTCCCCCTGGCGGGCTTCTTCGCGAAGGACACGATCCTGGAGATCGCGAGCACGTCGGGACGCACCTCCGTCTACCTGCTCGGGACCTTCGGCGCTCTGCTCTCGGCCGTCTACATCGGAAGGCTCGTGTTCCTGACGTTCTTCGGGGAAGCGCGGAGCGAGAAGGCCGAGCGCGCAAACGAGTCCCCGGCGGTCATGACGGCGCCCCTGGTCGTGCTGGCGATCGGCGCGGTGGCCGGCGGCGTGCTCGCGACCGGCATCGAGGGACGGCTGCCGGGCTTCCTGGAGCCCGTGGTCGGCGTGTTCCGCGAGGGTGGCGCCGGCCTCGCCAAGGGCGCCCTCATCGCGATCGCGCTGGGCGTGAGCGTGCTGGGCCTGGCCGTCACGTGGTTCCTCTACGGCTCGGGGAAGGTGGACTGGCTGGCGCTGCGGGTGCGCCTCTCGCCGCTGCACCGGTTCCTGGAGCGAGCCTGGTACGTGGACGACGCGTACGGCGCGTGGCTCGGGACCCCCGGCAAGGCCGCCGCAGCGTTCGCGGCCTACGTCCTTGACGCGAGGGTGATCGACGGCTTCGTGAACGGCGTCGGCATCGCGACGAACGCCCTCGCCGCCGCCGGCCGCAGGATCCAGACGGGGTTCGTGCGGAACTACGCGCTCGCGTTCCTGGTGGGGGCTGTCGGGATCCTCCTTTACGTGGGGTTGAAGATCTGATGCGCTGGCTCACCGTCACGACGTTCCTGCCGCTCGCCGGCGTCCCCGTGATGCTGCTCGGCCGGCGGATGCGCGACGACGCCGTCCGCGCGGCGGCGCTCACCGTCACGGTCGCGACCTTCATCGTCTCGCTCGGCGCGCTGGGCAAGTTCGACGCGGGGCACGCCGGGTTCCAGCTCGTGGAGCAGGCCACATGGGTGCGCTCGCTCGGCATGAGGTACCTGGTCGGGATCGACGGCGTGAGCCTGTGGATGGTGCTGCTCACGACGTTCCTGTTCCCGCTCTCGGTGCTCGCCTCCTGGAAGGTCGAACGCAACGTCCGGCTGTACATGGCCGCGATGCTCGTGCTCGAGACCGGGGTGATCGGGTCGTTCGTCTCGCTCGACCTGCTGCTCTTCTTCGTCTTCTTCGAGGCGATCCTGTTCCCGATGTACCTGATCATCGGGGCCTGGGGCGGCGAGCGGCGGGTGTACGCGGCGGTGAAGTTCTTCCTGTTCACGATGGCAGGCTCGGCCCTGCTGCTGGTCGCGAT
>JACQDK010000129.1:0-8408 GCA_016201135.1 Actinomycetota bacterium | reverse complement strand
GTCGCGATCCTGTTCCTCTACTTCAAGAGCGGTGAGACCGGGGCGGCCACCTTCGATCTGCGCACGCTCACCGGCGTCGCGCAGGCGCTGCCGGCCTCGACCGCCCGCTGGCTCTTCCTCGCCTTCTTCGTGGCGTTCGCCGTGAAGGTTCCGATCTTCCCGCTCCACACCTGGCTCGCCGACGCCCACACGGAGGCCCCGACCGCGGGGTCCGTGCTGCTGGCGGGCGTCCTGCTGAAGGTGGGCGCCTACGGCCTGATCCGGTTCAACCTGGCGCTGTTCCCCCAGGCCTCGGTGCACTTCGCCGAGCTCGTCTCGATCCTTGCCGTGATCGGGATCATCTATGGCGCGGTGGTGGCGTTGATCCAGACCGACATCAAGCGCCTCGTGGCGTACTCGTCGGTGTCGCACCTTGGGTTCGTGGTCCTCGGCGTCTTCGCGTTCACGAACCAGGGCTTCACCGGCGGCGTGCTCCAGATGGTGAACCACGGCCTGTCCACGGGGGCCCTGTTCCTGCTGGTCGGGATGGTGTACGAGCGGACGCACACCCGACGGCTCGACGAGATGGGCGGGCTGGCCTCGGTGATGCCCTGGCTGACGGGGGCGTTCCTGTTCACGGCGTTCGCCTCGGCCGGGCTCCCGGGCCTCAACAACTTCGTGGGCGAGTTCCTCGTGGTGCTCGGCTCGTTCGCGGCGAACAGGGTGTTCGGGTCGCTCGCAGCTGTGGCCGTCGTACTGTCCGCGATCTACCTCCTGTGGTCCTACCAGCGGATGGCCCACGGGCAGGTCCACGAGGAGCACCGCCACCTGCCGGACCTGTCGATCCGCGAGGTCGCGATCCTCGTGCCGATCCTGTCGCTGCTGCTCGTCTTCGGGGTGTACCCCAAGCTGATCACCGACCGGGTCGAGCCCACGACGCGAACCGTGGTGACCTCCCTGCACGCCGGTCATCCGGTCGAGGCGGGCGTCTCGGCGCAGGGGAAGGCGCCCTAGATGCTCCCCACTCCCAAGCTCGACTTCCTGCCCGTCCTGCCGGAGCTGATCCTTGCCGGCGCCGGGATCGTGACGCTCCTTTACGAAGCGCTCGCGCCCCGGGCGAGCCGCGCGACCCACCTGGGGCTCTCGCTCGTCGGGCTCGCCGCCGCCGCGGGGGCCTCGATCGCGCTCTGGGACCGGACCGGCGACCCCACGGTGCTGGCCGGCGCGATCCAGGCGGACCGGCTCGCGGTCGTCGCGAGGGTGATCATCATCTCGGTGGCGGCGGTCGGGCTGTTGCTGGGGACCCACTACTACGATCGCTCGGGCGACGAGCGGCGGGGCGAGTTCTACCCGCTCGTGCTATTCGCCACGACCGGTATGACCCTGATCGTGGCTGCCGCGGACCTGATCGTGGTCTTCCTCGCGCTCGAGATCCTGTCGCTCTCGCTGTACGTGCTGACCGGCATGTCGCGCCGCGGGCAGGCCACCGAGGCCAGCATGAAGTACTTCCTGCTGGGGGCCTTCGCCTCGGCGTTCTTCCTCTACGGCGTGGCGATGGCCTATGGCGCGACCGGCACGACGAAGATCGCGGGCATCGCGCACGCCCTCGCGGGGCAGACCGGCGGGCAGGCCCTGGCCCTGGTTGCCCTCGGCTTCCTCGCGATCGGGTTCGGCTTCAAGGTGTCTGCCGTGCCGTTCCACATGTGGACCCCCGACGTCTACCAGGGAGCACCGACCCCGGTGACCGCGTTCATGGCCGCGGCGACGAAGGTGGCCGCGTTCGGCGCCCTGATCCGGGTCCTCGACGTCTCGTTCCAGCCGCTGGCATGGGATTGGATGCCCGTCATATGGGCGCTCGCCGCGGCGAGCGTCGTGGTCGGCTCGGTCCTGGCGATCGCGCAGAGCGACGTGAAGCGCATGCTCGCGTACTCGAGCATCGCGCACGCCGGCTTCGTCCTCACCGGGCTCACGGCCGCGAACCAGGACGGGATCCGGGCCGCGCTCTTCTACCTGATCGCCTACGCGATGATGACGCTCGGCTCCTTCGGCGTCGTGATGCTCGTGTCCGTCCGGGGCGAGGAGCGCACCTCGCTCGCCTCCTACTCCGGGCTCGGCCGGCGCCAGCCTCTGCTGGCGGGGCTCATGGCGCTGTTCATGCTCTCGCTCGCCGGGATCCCGCCCACGGCCGGGTTCATCGCGAAGGTGGGCGTCTTCGGGGCCGCGATCCGCGCCGGGCACTGGCAGCTGGCGCTCGTCGGAGTGGTGTCGAGCGTCGCGGCGGCCTTCTTCTACCTGCGGGTCGTCGTCCTGATGTACATGCAGGAGCCCCAGGGTGAGGAGCAGGAGGAGGACCGGTCGCCGCTTCCTCGGCTCGCGCTCGCGGTGCCCGCGATCCTCACCCTCGTGCTCGGGGTGTTCCCTCAGATGCTGCTGGGGGTACTGGACAAGGCCTCGGTGCTGCGGTGGTGAGGCGGCCCGTTCGCACCGGGGTCCTCCCGGAGGTTCGCACCGGGGTCCCCGCCCCGGTAGGCTGGCCCGCATGAGCCGCCGCGTGATCCCCGGTCTGGAGGCGCCCGACGCCACTCTCGAGGCGGACGTCCGCAACCGCCTGGATCAGGTCGAGGAGGCGCTCGAGAAGTCCGTGAGGGTCGAGTCCTCGGGGCTCTTGTCGGAGACGTCCTCGTACCTGATCGCAGCGGGGGGGAAGCGCTTCCGGGCCATGCTCGTTCTGCTCGCGGGGTACTTCGGCGACCCGACCGATCCGCGGCTCATCCCGGCGTCCGTCGCCATCGAGCTGGTGCACCTGGCGACGCTCTACCACGACGACGTGATCGACGAGGCCGATTCGCGTCGCGGCGCTCCCTCCGCGAACGTTCGCTGGGACAACACGGTCGCGATCCTCACGGGGGACTACCTGTTCGCCCGGGCCTCGGAGCTCTCCACTGACCTCGGCACCGACGTCTGCCGGCTGCTCGCGCGCACGATCGCGGTGCTGTGCGACGGCCAGATCCGGGAGGTCGACAGCTCGGCCAAGATCGAGCAGCCCGAGTCCAACTACCTCCAGATCATCAACCGGAAGACCGCGTCGCTGATCTCCACCAGCTGCCGGTTGGGCGCGATGTGCTCCGACGCGCCGATCGAGCACGTCGAGATCCTGGACGGGTTCGGAGACGCCCTCGGGATGGCGTTCCAGCTGTCCGACGACATCATGGACATCACCGCGAGCCAGCTGGAGCTCGGCAAGGAGCCCGGCTCGGACCTGCGCCTGGGCGTCTACACCCTGCCGGTCCTGCACTCCCTGGCGACCTCCGGACGCAGGGACGAGCTCGCCCGGCTCCTGGGGCACGGTGCTCCAGACGGGGAGCGCCTCGACCGGGCGCTCGAGATCATCCGGGAGGACGGGTCGATCGAGCACGCGAGGGAAGCGGTGGCCGGCGAGGTGGCCCGCGCCGTCGGCCTGGCCGAGCGCCTGCCATTGGGTCCCGCCGGGCACGCCCTGGTCCAGCTCGCGAGGTTCCTCGCCCATCGCTGCGGCGCCGAGGTTCCGGCATGACCGCTGCTAGAATCCGCGCCCGGGAAAACCTTCACGAGCGTGCCTGACTACTTCCAGTCCTACGCGGTCGTCCTAGCGGTGGCAGTTGCCGGCGCCGCCCTGGTTGCCGTTGCCTTCACGGCGGGCAGGCTGATCGCCCCGAAGCGGCCCCTTCCATCCAAGCTCACCACGTACGAATGCGGCATAGACCCCGTGGGCAAGGGCTGGGCTCAGAGTCAGGTGCGCTACTACATCTACGGGTTCCTCTTCGTGATCTTCGACGTGGAGTCGGTCTTCCTCTTCCCGTGGGCCCGCGTCTTCGTGAAGCTCGGCTGGGCGGCCGTCTGGGAGATGGGCATCTTCATCGGCATCCTGGCCGCCGGGCTCCTCTACGCGTGGAAGAAGGACGTCCTCAAGTGGGCCTGATCACCGAGAACACCCCCCTGCCGAAGCTCCAGCCGGTCAAGTTCATCCTCAACTGGGGCCGCAGGTACTCGCTCTGGGTGATGAACTTCGGCCTCGCGTGCTGCGCGATCGAGTTCATCGCGGCGTCCACGTCGAAGAACGACTTCATCCGGCTGGGCGTGATCCCGTTCGCGCACGGGCCCCGGCAGGCCGACCTGCTGGTCGTGGCGGGCACGCTCACCGACAAGATGGCGCCGGCCCTCAAGCGCGTCTACGACCAGATCCCCGACCCGAAGTACGTGATCAGCTTCGGGTCCTGCTCCAACTGCGGCGGCCCCTACTGGGACTCCTACTCGGTGACCAAGGGCGTCGACCAGATCCTTCCGGTCGACGTCTACGTGCCGGGATGCCCGCCCAGGCCCGAGGCGCTCCTGCACGGCATCATCAGGCTGCAGGAGAAGATCAAGGACGAGGACATCCAGGAGAAGTTCAGTGGCAAGCTCACCGCGCCGGCTGTCTCCTCCTGAGGTCGAGGCCCGCCTTCGGGCTCGCTTCGGCCAGGACGTCCTGGCTTTCGAGGATCAGCACGGGCACGCCGTCGCCACCGTGTCGACGGGCGTGTACCGCGACGTCTGCCGGTTCCTACGTGACGAGCCCGAGCTCGGGTTCGACTACTGCGACTTCACCGGTGCGGTGGACTGGGGCGACGAGGGCGGTTTCGAGGTGCTGACCCACCTGTTCTCGACGACGCACCACCACAACGCGCGCGTGAAGGTCAAGCTCCCGCACGAGGATCCGGTCTGCCCGACGGTCTCCGACCTCTTCCCCACCTCGGACTGGCACGAACGCGAGACGATGGAGATGTTCGGGATCCGGTTCGAGGGGCACCCGCAGCCGGTGAAGCTCCTGCTGTCGGAGCCGTTCGAGGGACACCCCCTCCGCAAGGACTTCCCCCTCATGACCCGCGAGGCGAAGCCGTGGCCCGGCGCCGCCGAGGGCGAGGAGGAGGAAGAGGAGTGACGTTCCTCGCCCAGGCCAGCGGCTCGATCGTGGATCAGTGGGTCTCGAGCTTCTGGATCGCGCTCTTGATCAAGGCCGTCGCCGTGCTCGGGTTCTTCCTGGTGGCGCCGCTCGCGGTCGGCTACATGGAGCACAAGGTGCTCGCGCACATGCAGTCGCGCTTCGGGCCGATGGAGGCCGGCAACTTCCACGGGTGGGCTCAGCTCGTGGCCGACGGCGTGAAGTTCGTCCAGAAGGAGGACGTGATCCCGGAGGCCGCGGACCCGACGGTCTTCTCCCTCGCGCCCGCCGTCGCGCTGATCCCGTACATAGTCCTCTTCGTCACGATCCCGTTCTCGAAGACGGTGTTCGCCGAGAACCTCGACATCGGGGTCTTCTTCCTGCTGGCGATGTCGTCGGTCTCGGTGATCGGCGTGCTGATGGCCGGGTGGTCCTCGGCCAACAAGTTCTCGCTGATCGGGGCGCTGCGCGCGGCGGCGCAGCTGATCGCGTACGAGCTGCCCCTGGTGCTCGCGACGGCCGCCGTCGTGATGCAGGCCGGCACGATGAGGCTGGTCGGGATCACCGAGGCCCAGGGGCACTACTGGTTCGTGGCGACGCAGCCGATCGGGTTCCTGATCTTCATGATCGCGGCGCTCGCTGAGCTCACGCGTCCGCCGTTCGACATGCCGGTCGCCGACTCCGAGATCATCTTCGGCGCGTACACGGAGTACACGGGGTTGAAGTTCGCCTTCTTCCTGCTGTCGGAGTACGGAGGGATCGTCGCGCTCTCTGCGATCGCCTCGGTGCTGTACCTGGGCGGGTACAGGGCGCTTCCAGGGCTGCCGATCCCCGAGCCCCTGATGATGCTCGGCAAGATCACCGTGCTGTCCTTCATCGTCATATGGCTCCGGGCGACGTACCCGCGCCTGCGCGAGGACCAGCTCCAGCGGTTCTCCTGGCTCGTGCTGATCCCCCTCACGCTGGTCCAGATCATGGTCGTCGCGATCTTGAAGGTGGCGATGAGGTAGATGGCGGAGGTCGAGCTGGAAGAGCTGGAGCAGACCTACGGGTCGGGGCTCCTCAAGGGGCTCACGGTGACCCTGAAGACGATGCTGAAGCCGGCCATCACGCAGGCCTACCCGCACGTGAAGCCCGACCTGCCGCCTCGCACCCGCGGCGTGATCGCGCTGAAGCAGGAGAACTGCACCGTCTGTTACAAGTGCGCGCGCGAGTGTCCCGACTGGTGCATCTACATCGACGCCCACAAGGAGACCCACGATCCGGCCGGGGGAGGGCGGGCCCGGTCGGCCAAGATCCTGGACCGATTCGCGATCGACTACTCCCTCTGCATGTACTGCGGGATCTGCGTGGAGGTCTGCCCGTTCGACGCCCTCTTCTGGAGCCCTGAGTTCGAGTACGCGGAGTACGACATCCAAGAGCTGCTCCACGAGAAGGAGCGGCTGGAGGAATGGACCTACAAGGTCCTGCCACCGCCTGAGCTCGAGGACGGCGCCGAGGTGCCCCAGGAGGCCGCCTCGTGACCGCGCAGGAGTACGCCTTCACCGTCCTGGCCGTGATCGGCGCGATCGCGGCGATCGCGGTCGTGACGGCGCGCAACGTCGTGCACGCCGCTCTGTACCTGGTGGTCACGCTGGCCTCGGTGGGCGGGGTGTACCTGGTGCTGTCCGCGGAGTTCGTGGCCTGGGTGCAGATCCTGATCTACGTGGGCGCGATCGTGATCTTGTTCCTCTTCGGTCTGATGCTCACGAAGGCCCCGATCGGTCGGGATGCCCTGGACAACGAGCATCAGTGGGTCCCGATGATGGTGTCGGGGGGCGTGTTCGCGGGTCTCGTGTTCCTGATCGACCGGGCGTTCCACCTCGACTCGAGGGCCAGGTTCGCCGCGTTCCCCGCGCCGACGGCGCGCGTGGGCGACTCTCTCTTCAGAGGCTTCGTGCTCCCGTTCGAGGCGGTCTCGTTCCTGTTGCTCGCGGCGCTGATCGGGGCCGTCGTGCTCGCGAGGAAGGACGAGGCGAAGTGATCCGCCTGCCGCTGGTCCTGGTCTTTTCCGCCCTGCTCTTCTCGGCAGGGGTGTACGGCGTGCTCGCCCGGCGCAACGCCGTGCTGGTGCTGATGTCGATCGAGCTCATGCTGAACGCCGTGAACGTGAACCTGGTCGGGTTCTCGGCGGCGCTCCGCAGCCTGACGGGTCAGATCTTCGCGCTGTTCGTGATCGCAGTGGCCGCCGCAGAGGTCGGCATCGGCCTCGCGATCGTGATCCTGCTCTTCCGAAACCGCGAGACCATCAACGTCGACGAGGTGAACCTCCTGAAGTGGTAGCGGAGGCCGTCGCCGTCGCCCCGGGGCTCACCCGGTACGCCTGGATCGTGGCGTTCCTGCCGCTCATCTCGGCCGCGCTCACGCTCTTCTTCGGCAGGCGCACGCCCGGGCGCGGCTGGATCTACGGCGTGCTCGCGGTCGGTGCCGGGTTCGCGCTCTCGATCGGGATCCTCTGGCACTTCGTCCAGGGCGGGGGCCCGACGACCGGTTCCGTCGGCTGGTTCGAGGTGGGGTCGTTCCGGCTCGAGCTGGGCCAGTACGTGGACGGCCTCACCGCCGTCATGTTCGTGCTGGTGACGGGCGTCTCGCTCTGCGTGCACGTGTACTCGATCGGCTACATGAACGGCGACGCCCGGTTCACCTGGTTCTACGTCGTGCTCTCGATCTTCACGAGCGCGATGCTGAACGTCGTCGTGTCGGACAACCTGTTCCAGCTGCTCGTGGGCTGGGAGGTGATGGGCGTCTGTTCCTACCTGCTGATCGGTCACTGGTGGGAGGAGAAGACGAACTCGAACGCCGCGATCAAGGCCTTCATCACGACGCGAACCGGCGACGTGCCGTTCCTGTTCGGGATCTTCGCGCTGGTGTTCGCGGCGGGGTTCACCACCTCGAACATCCAGAGGATCGGCGAGATGGCGGCCAGGGGCCAGGTGTCGAGCGCCCTGATGATCGGGGCGGCGCTGCTGCTGTTCGGCGGCACGATCGGCAAGTCGGCCCAGTTCCCCCTGTACGTCTGGCTCCCCGACGCCATGGCCGGACCCACCCCCGTCTCGGCGCTGATCCACGCCGCCACGATGGTGGCGGCCGGCGTGTACATGGTGGCGCGCATGTTCGAGGTGTTCGTTCACTCCGCCCCGATCGTGCTGACGGTGGTCTCTGTAGTCGGCGCCATCACGCTGCTGGTCTCGGCTTTCCTTGCGATCGTCCAGGACGACATCAAGCGGGTGCTCACGTACTCCACGATCTCCCAGCTCGCGTACATGGTGGCGGCGCTGGGCCTCGGCGAGGCGGGCTATGCGGCCGCGATGGTCCACCTGTTCACCCACGCGTTCTTCGAGGCGCTGCTGTTCCTGGGCGCCGGCTCGGTTATCCACGCCGTGCACTCGAACGACATGAGCGACATGGGCGGTCTCCGCAAGCACCTGCCGAT
>JACQDK010000128.1 GCA_016201135.1 Actinomycetota bacterium | reverse complement strand
TCCTCAGCATGAATCGCTGTTCCTGACCCCCTTGCTGTTCCCGATCGTGGACTACATGTGGCATCAGCACGAGCGAATCTCGGTTAAGCGCGTGAACCTCGCAGGCCAGCTGGTTGACCACGAGTGCGGCTTCCGCATCGTCCGTCCAGGCACCGCCGATGCCACCCTGCCCCACACCGACTCCGACGACGGCGTGTACTCGATGATCACCATCTGGGTGCCGGTCGTTGGGTTCGACTCGCGGTACAGCGACGGGCTCGTGCTGATGCACGAGCTCGGCCACATCGTCGGCCTCGATCACGTGAAGGACCCGAACGAGGTGATGTTCGAGAGCCGCGTGCTACCCGGAGCGGCCGTCGACGACTGGGGCCCCGGCGATCTCGAGGGTCTTCACCTCCTGGGGCGCGACGCGGGCTGCCTCACGGACATCCGCGACGATCAGGCTTCCGGGTCACCTAGTCCGTAACAGACTAGATGCCTTCGCGGGCTCCCCCGGAGCGCGGCCCCCGCGTAGAATGACCCGACCATGGGCCGGGACGTCTTCTTCATCACCACTCCGATCTACTACCCGAACGACTTGCCCCACATCGGCCACGCGTACAACGCGGTCGCGAACGACTTCATCGCCCGCTACCACCGGCTCCGCGGCGAGGAGGTGTTCCACCTCACGGGGACCGACGAGCACGGCCTCAAGCTCCAGCGGGCGGCCGAGGCGGCGGGCGTGAGCCCCCAGGCCTGGGTGGACTCGATGGAGCCCAGGTGGCGGCAGGTCTGGGCGCGTCTGGACATTGCCTACGACGACTACATCCGCACCACCGAGCCCCGGCACGAGGCCGCCGTCCGCAAGATCCTGGCGGCCGTGCACGACAATGGCCGGGACGACATCTACCTGGGCGCCTACGAGGGGCTGTACTGCGTGGCCTGCGAGGCCTACTACTCGGAGGACGACCTGAGAGGTGGGAACTGCCCGATCCACGATCGGCCGGTCGAGATCCTCCAGGAGGAGAACTACTTCTTCAGGCTCTCGGCCTACAAGGACCGGCTCCTGGAGCACTACGAGAAGAACCCGTCGGCCGTCCAGCCGGAGGTCCGCCGCAACGAGGTGCTCTCCACGATCCGGGGCGGCCTCAAGGACTTCTCCGTCAGCCGCACCTCATTCGACTGGGGCATCCGGCTGCCCTGGGACGAGCGGCACATCTGCTACGTCTGGTTCGACGCCCTCACGAACTACATCACCGCGGCCGGCTACGCCGATGACCCCGAGCGGTTCGCCCGCGTCTGGCCGGCGAACATCCATCTGATCGGCAAGGACATCCTGCGGTTCCACGCGATCTACTGGCCGGCGATGCTGATGGCCGCCGGACTCGAGCCGCCGGTGCAGGTCTGGGCGCACGGCTACCTGCTCGTCGGCGGCGAGAAGATGTCGAAGACCAAGCTCACAGGGATCCACCCGTTCGAGCTCACGGATCACTTCGGGGTCGACTCCTACCGCTACTACTTCATGAGGGAGATCTCGTTCGGGCAGGACGGGAGCTTCTCGTGGGAGTCGATGACCGAGCGCCACAACGCCGACCTCGCCAACGGCCTCGGGAACCTCGCCAGCCGGGTGCTCGCGATGCTCGGCTCCTCCTTCGACGGGGTGGTTCCCGAAGGCGGCCAGGCGGGTCTCGAGGGCGGATTGCCCGAGACGGTCAGGGACGTGGCCGGAAGGTACGACCGGCACATGGGGGAGATCGCCCTCCAGCCCGCGCTCGCCACCGTCTGGGAGATCGTCGACCGCGCCAACAAGTACCTGGTCGAGCTCGAGCCGTGGAAGCTGGCCAAGGACCCGGCCAAGAGGGGTCAGGCCGCCTCGGTCCTCTATACCGCCGCCGAGACCCTTCGGATCCTCGCGGTCTTGATCCAGCCGATCATGCCGGGCGCGGCCCAGCGCCTCTGGGATCAGCTGGGCATCGGCGGGAAGGTCTCGGACCAACGCCTGCCGGGAGCCGCCGAGTGGGGGCTCCTCGCGCCCGGGACCAGGACCACGAAGGGCGAATCGCTGTTCCCCAGGGCCGAAGCCGACGGTCTCTGACGGGCGCGGGGGCATGCCCGCGACCTGGATCATGTTTCACGTGAAGCTCCCCCGATTGACCCCAGGTTGAGACCGCGTATCGTTCGGCTCCGATGACCGACGTGAACCCTGCAGTGCCGGTGAAGCCAGGGGCTGTGGATACCCACTGCCACCTGTTCCTGCTGGACCGCGAACCTCCAGAAGTGGTGGAGACCGCGAGGGCCTCCGGCGTGGACCGTCTCATCTGCGTCGGAGTGGACCCCGTAGCGAGCGCGCGGTCGCGCGACCTGGCCGATTCGCTCGAGGGTGTGTTCGCGACGGCCGGCATACACCCCCACGAGTCGAGGGATCTCGACGGCGCCGCCGGAGCCCGGATCGAGGAGCTCCTCGACGACCCGCGCGTGGTGGGGGTGGGGGAGACCGGCCTGGACTTCTTCAGGATGAACTCGCCCAGGCAGGACCAGGAGCGCGCGTTCCGGCTCCACATCGCGTGGAGCCGCGAGACCGGCAAGCCGCTCGTGGTCCACGTTCGGGAGGCATGGCCCGACGTCCTTCGACTTCTCGATGAGGGTTCTGCCGAGCAGGTGGTTATCCACTGCTTCAGCGGGACGACCACCGAGGCGCAGGAGTGCGCGCGCCGCGGCTACTTCGTCAGCTTCGCGGGCAACGTGACCTACCCGAAGAACGAGCACCTCCGCGTCGCTGCATCCGCTCTGCCGCTCGACCGTCTGCTCGTGGAAACCGACAGCCCGTACCTTTCTCCACAGAAGCTGCGGGGTCGCGACAACGAGCCGGCGAACGTCATCGCGACGATCGACTCGATCGCAAGCGCGCGCGACGAGTCGTTCGAACACGTTCGCGACGCGACTTCGGCGAACGCGCGCGTCGCTTTCCCTGGGCTCCAGTGACTCCTGACGGTGGAAAAGGTCTCGGAAACCCCTCGAACACCTGTTCACTTTCAAGTTTGCAGTGAGGGTTGAGGGTTTGGTAGGGTCGCGGCCCACGAACATGAAGGCTTCGGTCCGGCGCTGCCGCTTCCCCTCGGAGCCTTCCTCAGACACATGGAGGAAGGTTGGCGGTTCGCGCGCGACGGGTTCGGCGGCTGAGGATCCGCCAGGCGAAGCAGCGATCGGCTGTCGCGGTTGCCGTGCTCGCCGCCCTCACCATCGTGTTCCAGTTCCAGATCGCCGCGGGCGAGCGGCCGACTCGGGTCGGCACCTCTCCCGTGGCTCAGGCGAAGCTTCCAGATGTGGGGGTCTGGGTGGTGGAAGGGGCGAGGCTGTTCCGGCTGGAGTCGGAGCGCCTCGTCGAGGCGAATGCCTCCGCGCCGGGCGTCGGAACGTCCCCGGTCGTGGTCGTGCGAGCCGTCGTGATGGGGAAGGTTCACGACGTGCTCACCAACGCGACCACGACCGGGGAGCTCCTCTCGGCCATGGGGATCACACCCGACGCGCTTGACCGCGTCCGTCCATCGCTCCAGACCCCCCTTCACTACGGCGGCACGATCCGTTACGACCGGATCGACGTCGTCACCCGAGTGGTGCGGAAGAAGATCCCGCCGACCTCCCACACCACCTACGTGACCGATCTCTCGCCGGGCCAGGTGCGGTGGGTGCGGTCGGGCGTGGCCGGGCTGCTGCTGGAGACCTACCGCGTCCGCATCGTCAACGGCCACGTGGTCGAGCGCGTCCTGCTCGCGCGCGAAGTGGCGCGCGATGCGATCCCGGGCGTGCGAGAGGTGGGTCGCACGAACTCCGTGGTCCACGGGACGGAGACCGGCGTGGCTTCCTGGTACGACGCGCCCGGCACCGGCTACACGGCGGCATCGCCGTGGCTCCCGTTCGGCACCCACGTCACGGTGACCGACCTCGCCACCGGCAAGAGCGTGGTCGTGGTGATCACCGACCGGGGTCCCTACCTCGATCGCGTGATCGACCTGTCTGCGGAGGCCTTCTCCGCCCTCGCGCCCCTGAGCGTCGGGCTCATGCAGGTCCGCCTCACCTGGTAGGGGCATGGCCGGCGGGCTCGGGGCCGCCGCCGTCCGGGACCTCGCCGCCCGACACGGCATCCGCCCTTCGAAGGCGCTCGGGCAGCACTTCCTGATCGATCCGAACCTGGCGCGCGCGATCGCGACCGACGCGGGCGTGGGGCCGGAAGATCGCGTCGTGGAGGTGGGAGCCGGGCTCGGGTCGCTCACCGTCGCCCTCTCGGCCACGGGCGCACGGGTCCTGGCGATCGAGTTCGACCGGGCGCTCCTGCCGGCGCTCCGCGAGGCCGTGAAGGGTCGCCCCGGGGTCCGGGTGCTCGGCGCCGACGCGTCGAAGCTCGACTGGCGTGAGACCCTCGGGCCCGGTAGCTGGACGATGTGCGCGAACCTCCCGTACAACATCGCCGTGCCGCTGGTGCAGCGGGTGCTGGCCGAGGCGCCGGGGGTTCGCCGGCTCGCCGTGATGGTCCAGCGGGAAGTGGCCGAGCGCTTCGTCGCCCGGCCGGGAGAGGAGGGGTACGGGCCGGTGAGCGTCCTCGTGGCCTACCACACCGAGGCCTCGCTCCTTCGGCGCGTGCCGCCGGAGGTCTTCTGGCCGCGGCCGAAGGTGGGTTCGGCGGTCGTGCTGCTCGAGCGGCGCACGCGGCCGGCCGTCGAGGTCGATCCGATCCGTCTCAGGCGCGTGGTCGACGCCGGCTTCGCCGGACGGCGGAAGACGATGCGCGTCGCGCTCCGTTCGCTCTCGGAGGACCCCGAGCGCGTGCTGAGGGCGGCCGGCGTCGACCCGGCCGCGCGCGCCGAGCAGCTCTCGCTCGCGGCCTTCGCGCGGATCGCCGGGGAGGTCCCGTCGTGAGGGCCCGCCGAGCTGTGGCTCGCGAGGCCCACGCGAAGATCAACGCGTGCCTTCGGGTGATCGGTCGGCGCGAGGACGGGTATCACGAGATCCAGAGCCTCGTGTTGCCGATCGATCTCGCGGACACGGTGACCGCGCGCGCCGCGGCCGGGCTGAAGGTGGAGGTGCGCGGAGAGTCCGAGCTCGTCGACGCGATCTCCGCCGGCGGGATGAACCTGTCGCTCGTGGCGGCGCTCTCGATCGCGGAGGCCTGCGGCGCGGCCTCGCCCGGCGCGGCGATCGAGATCGTGAAGCGGATCCCTGTGGCCGCAGGCCTCGGGGGCGGGAGCGCCGACGCCGCCGCGACCCTGCACGTGCTGAACGAGCTCTGGGGGTGCGGGCTCGAGCTCGAGGTCCTGCTCGGGCTCGGGGAGCGGATCGGCTCGGACCTGCCGGCGCTCCTCCTGGAGGGGCCGGTCGTGATCCGGGGCCGCGGCGAGCACGTGGACCGTATCGCCGCCCAGCCGACGTTCTGGGCGGTGAAGCCGTTCGACTTTCCCACGCGCTCTCCCGACGCGTACCGCTGGTGGGACGAGGACGGTGCGGAGACCGGGCCCGACACCGGCGTGCTCTACGCGGCCGTCGAGGCGGGCTCGTTCGAGATCCTTGGCGCATCGATCTTCAACGATCTCGAGGGGCCGGTCTCGCGCAGGCATCCCGAGGTGGCCGAGGCGAAGCAGGCCTTCCTGGAGGCCGGCGCCCTCGGCGCCGTCATGAGCGGCAGCGGCCCCACGGTCGCGGCCCTGGCGACGCACCCGATGCAGGCCGAGCATCTGGCCACCGCCGTTCCGGGGGCGTTCGTCGCCCTGGGTCTTGCCGGCCAGGGATAATCCTCTGCGGCGATCCGGGGTGGTCTAACGGCAAGACGCGGGCCTTTGGAGCCTTAGATGGAGGTTCGACTCCTCCCCCCGGAACGATCCTCCGCGTTGCCGTGGGCCTCCGGGTCCCGGACAATGGTGGTCCCTGGAACGGGAGCCGACCGCGTTGGCGAAGACGACCACGACCTCCCGCCGGACGCTCGCGCTGGTGGTGCTCGCCGCCGGCAAGGGCAAGCGCATGAGGTCGGCGTCCCAGAAGGTCCTGACGCCCGTCTGCGGCAAGCCCGCGCTCTGGCACGTGATCCGCGCCGCGCGCGCCGCGCGCCCCGACCGGATCGTGATCGTGGTGGGCAAGCAGGCCGACCTGGTTCGCGCGGCCGTTGGCTCCTGGGGCGTGAAGCCCGAGCCGGTCTTCGTCGAGCAGGGAGAGCTGCGGGGAACCGGCCACGCGGTGCTGGCGGCGGAGAGGGCGGTCGGGCGCGTGGACGACGTGCTGGTCGCCAACGGCGACCTCGACCCCGTGACGCCGGAGGACGTCCGCGCGCTGATCCGGACCCACCGCAGGACCCGGAGCGCCGCATCGGTGCTCACGGCCGAGCTCGACGAGCCCGCCGGATACGGTCGGGTGATCCGCGACGGTGAGCGGCTCGTACGGATCGCCGAGCACGCCGACGCCACACGGGCCGAGCGCGCGATCCGGGAGGTCGCGACGAACTGGGTCGCCTTCCGAAGGAAGGATCTCTACGGGGCGCTGCCGCTCGTGGGCCGCGACAACCGCCAAGGCGAGCACTACCTGCACGACGTCTACCCGATCCTGGCCGACAAGGGTGAGCGGGTCTCGGCGCTCCTCGCCGACACGGGGGGAGCGATGGGGCTCAATTCCCGGGCGGGGCTCGCCGCCGTCGAGCGCGTGGTCCGGGCGCGCATCAACGAGGAGCACATGGCAGGGGGCGTGACGATCGCGGATCCTGCGGCCACGTACATAGACGTGGGCGTTCGGATCGCCTCCGACGCGACCATCCTCCCGCTCACGTTCCTCGAGGGCGACACGAGGATCGGCGCCGGCTGCGTCGTCGGGCCGGGGTCGCGGATCCTCGACTCGCGGATCGGCGACGGTTCGGAGGTCTGGTTCTCGGTGGTCCTCGGGTCGCGGATCGCCAAGGGAGTGAAGATCGGTCCGTGGGCCTACATCCGCCCGGGCACGGTCATGCGGAACGGATCGAAGGCCGGCGCCCACGTGGAGATCAAGAGCTCGACGATCGGAGAGGGCTCGAAGGTGCCCCACCTCTCGTACGTGGGAGATGCGGTGCTCGGCAGGAACGTGAACGTCGGTGCCGGGAGCGTCTTCGCGAACTACGACGGGTACGAGAAGCGCGTGACGGTTATCGGGGACGATGCCCGCATCGGCTCGGATACGATGTTAGTGGCGCCGGTCCGGGTGGGGAAGGGCGCCGTCACCGGGGCGGGTTCGGTGATCACGAAGGACGTGCCGGCAGGCGCCCTGGCGGTGGAGCGCGGTGAGCAGAAGATCGTGAAGGACTACCGCGAGCGCAAGGACGCGCAGCGGAGGGGACGCGGAGGGACCTGACCGTGGAGATCATCACCAAGAAGCGCATGATGCTGTTCTCGGGGACGATCCATCCGGCCCTCGGGAACGAGATCGCGGAGAACCTCGGGATCCCCGTGAGCGAGTGCGAGCTCCGCCGGTTCGCCTCGGGGGAGATCTACTTCCGCTCGGAGGAGAGCGTGCGCGGCGCCGACGTGTTCGTGGTGCAGACGCACTACGAGCCGGTGAACGAGGCGCTGATGGAACAGCTGATCATCCTGGATGCGATGAAGCGGGCCAGCGCCAAGCGCATCACCGCTGTCGTGCCGTACTACGGCTACTCCCGGCAGGACAAGAAGGGCCTTTCCCGCGAACCGATCAGCGCGAAGCTGGTTGCGGACCTCCTGTCGATGGCCGGCGCCAACAGGGTCGTCTCGGTCGACCTTCACAGCGGCCAGATCCAGGGGTACTTCAACTTCCCGTTCGATCACCTGACCGCGCTGCCTATCCTGTCGAACTACCTCCAGCAGGACCTGGGGCTTCAGGGAGACGATCTCGTCGTCGTGGCCCCCGACGCCGGACGGATCAAGACCGCCGAGAAGCTGCGCGAGTACCTGCACGCGGACCTGGCCTTCCTGTACAAGCGCCGCTCGCGGCGCGAGGCTCACAAGATCGAGGAGATGGCGGTGGTCGGCGAGGTCGACGGCCGGCCGTGCGTGCTGGTCGACGACATGATCGACACGGGGGGGACCGTGGCAAAGGGCGCGCAGGCGCTTGCGGCGATGGGCGCCGGGCCGATCTTCGCGGCCGCGACGCACCCGATCCTGTCGGGCAAGGCCCGCCAGCTGCTCGAGGAGTCGCCGATCGAGCAGGTTGTCGTCACGAACACCGTCCCGATCCCCGAGGAGCGCTACTTCGACAAGCTGAAGGTGCTCTCCATCGCGCCGCTGATCGGGAGCGCGCTCCGCGCCGTCTTCGAGGACAGCTCGGTGAGCGAGATCTTCGGTGGCGACAACCAGGTCTAGCCCCAGCGGGGACCCGCCTCGCGCCGAAGGACCCACCGACTACCGCGCGAGCCCGGTCGGTCGCAAGCGGAGCTGGCACGGGGCGAAGAAGCACGTCAAGCGGTTCCTGGGATGGCGGATCCCCAACTGGGGACTGCGACGGATCGCCGCGTTCCGGCCCGAGCTCCGGCGCACCGGCCGACTTCCCGCGCCCGCGCACGTGAAGGAGGTCGAGGGGCGCATGGCCGGCGCGCGCTTCGTGATGCTGCGCCCGGACCGCTGCGTGGTGGCCAAGGAGCTCTACTGGGGGAACGGTCGGCGCCCGCGTCCCGAGGACGACTTCGCGCTCGAGCTGTTCGCAACGGTTGCCCGGCAAGCGGACGTGATGCTCGACGTCGGCGCGTACACCGGGATCTTCACCCTGCTCGGCGCGGCGGCGAATCCGGGGTTGGAGGCGCACGCGTTCGAGCTCGTGCCCGAGGTCTACCGGGCGCTCTTCGACAACTGCGTGCGGAACGCGATCCTGCACCGCGTGACGCTCCACCACGGGGGTTTGGGCGAGGGCGGGACCATGACGCTACCCGTGCACGCGTCGGGCTCGGCGCTTCCGGACTTCTTCTCGAGCAGGCTGCATTTCGACCAGGGAGTGCCGGTGCGGATCGTGCCGCTCGACTCGCTCCTGCCGCTGATGCCGGAGGGCGCCCGGGTGGTCATGAAGGTGGACGTCGAAGGAACGGAGAACGATGTCCTCGCCGGCGGGCAGCGATTCCTTGCGACCTTTCGCCCGGACATCCTCTGCGAGGTGCTGGAGGGGGTCGCCGATGCGGCCGGGCTGCAAGCTCTCCTTGCGCCCCACGGCTATCGCTACCACCTCGTCCGGGGCGCCGATCTGCTGGCGTCCGAGCGGATCGAGCCCCACGCTCGGTTCCGCGACTGGTTCTTCACGACTCGGAGTCCGCAGGAGGTCGAAGCGCTGGGACTCCCCGTGGCTCCGCGGGCCCGGGCGAGCTGAACCCGGCGTGAGAGGACGCAAGACACTGCCCGACGGGGTCATCGTCGCAGCGTGTGCGGTACGATGCCCGGCCGAACCCCACGGAAGGATCCGATACCACCATGGCTGAGACGAAGCTGAAGGCCGAGCGCCGGCAGGAGAAGGGCAAGGGCGCGGCCCGGAAGCTCCGCGCCGCGGGCCGCGTTCCGGGCGTGCTGTACGGCCACGGCCAGGAGGCGATCCCGCTGTCCGTGGATGCCCGCGAGCTCCTGCACCTGTTCCACCAGGCGGCCAGCGCGAACGTGCTCGTGGACCTGATGGTCGACGGCAAGACGCACCTCACGATCCCGCGCGAGGTCCAGCGCGACCACATCCGCAGCCGTTTCGTGCACGTCGACTTCCTGGCGGTGCGCCGCGACGAGACGATCACCGTGAACGTCGAGATCGTGGAGGTCGGCGAGGCTCCGGGTGTGAAGGCCGGCGGCGTGATCGAGCATCACCTGCGCGAGCTGCACGTCGAGTGCTTCCCCCAGGACGTGCCCGAGCGCATCGAGGCCGACGTCTCGGGTCTCGATATCGGCGACATGCTCCACGTCTCCGACCTCGCAGTGCCCAAGGGCGTCTCGGTTCTCACGAACCCCGAGGAGGCCGTGCTGTCGGTTATCACCCCGGCCGCGCTCCGCACCGAGGCCGAGCTGCTCCTGCCCGGCGAAGAGGCTCCGGAGGTCGAGGCTGTGGCCGAGGAAGGCGCGGGCGAGGAGCCCGCCGCGCCGGCGCCCGAGGAGGGCGGCGAGGGCTAGCCGATGTCCTGGCTCGTCGCCGGCCTGGGGAACCCCGGCGACAGCTACGCGAGGACCCGCCACAACGTCGGCTCGATGGTCGTCGACCAGCTTGCCCGCGAGGAGGGCGAGCGCCTGCGCAAGGTGCGTTTCGTGCCGGTCGAGGCGGCCGAGATCGTCCTGGACGGCGAGCGGGTCTGGCTCGTGAGATCGCTGCGCTGGATGAACGAGTCGGGCCCTTCGTACGCCTCGCTCGCCACGAAGCACGGCGTCGTGCCCGAGCACGTGATCTCGGTCCACGACGACATCGACCTGCCGTTCGGGGCACTTCGGGTGAAGATCGGCGGTTCCTCCGCCGGCCACAACGGCCTGCGGTCGCTTCAGCAGGCCCTGCGCACGCCGGAGTTCCTGCGAGTGCGGCTCGGCGTGGGACGCCCGCCGGGCCGGCAGGATCCCGCGGACTTCGTCCTCGAGCCCTTCGCGAAGCGCGAGGAGCCCGACGTCGCGATCCTGATCGACGGCGCCGCCGGCGCGGTGCGCTCGCTCGTTCGCGAAGGCCTCGCCCGGGCGCAGGACCGGTTCAACCGCGCGGGCCCCCGCGCCTGATCGGGCCGGCGCCCCCACGATCCGTCGGGGCGCCGAAACGCCGGCTGCCGACCTTCGGCCTAGCCCGCTCCGGCCCGTCCCCATAGGGGAGGATGACGCGGACATGCTCCTGGGGGGGTCCCTCTTCTAGACCACCGCCGGATGTTCCGGCGTCCTCACCGGCGGGATGATGTCCGTCACAGGAGGTGGTCGGATGAAGTCGAAGATCACGTCGATCCGCTGGCGCCAGCTCCTCGTGTCGGCCGCGACGCTGTCCACGCTTCTGCTCGCGGCGGGCGCGAAGTGGCGGCCGTGCTGATCCGGTCCGAGGAAGGAAGGGGGACTCACATGCGGTTTCGTCGAGTCGTCTACTCCCTCGGCTGGCTCGTGGCGCTCGCCCTCGCGGTGGGCGCGAGCTGGCGGCCGTACGAGTGAACCGCTCGCAGTAGAGGCACACTGCCGCCCCCGACGTCCCCCCGGAGTCGGGGGCAGCGTGTGTCCGGGCACCCCGCGCCCTCCGGGGCGCGGGGTGCCCGGACACCGCGGCGTCCTTGAGACCCGGGTCGTGTGCCGCTTCAGGCACACCCGGGCCGTCCCGATGGAGACCCTATGAGGCTGGTCCTTGCGACTTTCGCCCTCGCGCTCGGCGTGGGCTACATCTTCGGTGGGCGCCTCTCGAACCTGGGCCGGGTCCGTGTCCGCTGGGCTCCGGCCGCGATGATCGGGCTCGCCATGCAGTTCGCGCCGCTTCCGGGAAAGACGCTGCCGCTCCTCATGCTCTACGCCTCGTTCGTGGTCCTGACCGTGTTCGCCGCGGTCAACATCAGGCTGGTGGGCTTCCCGCTGATCGCGATCGGGATCTGCTGCAACTTCCTGGTGATCGGCGTCAACCGGGGGATGCCGGTCACCGAGGACGCGCTCGTCGCGTCGGGGCAGGCGAGCACCCTTCGGCTCTTGATCGAGGACGGCGGGGCGAAGCACCACCTCGCGAACGATTCGGACGTGCTGCTGTTCCTGGGTGACGTGATCCCGCTGGGGCCGCTGCAGCAGGCGGTGAGCGTGGGCGACGTGCTCACCTACGGCGGGGTCATGTGGCTCATCGTGGCCGGGATGCGAGGCAGGATCCAGCCGGCGCTGCGTCCGGAGGTTCAGCATGTCGGAGGGTGAGGTCTCGGCCGCCGAAGCCCGGAGGCCGGTCGAGGCGCGAGCGGATCCGCGTTACCGCCGGCCGATCACGAGGCTCTACGAGCTCGCCGTCGTGCTGCCGCTGCTCGTCTGGCTCGGATCTCAGATCCACGCCGATCCCGGGCGATTCGCAGACGTCCGGCTCCTCCTTTGGGTGGCCGCGATCACCGTGGTCGATCTCATGCCGGTGCCCACCGGCGTCGAGCTGCGCTTCAGCCTGAGCTTCCCGCTCCAGCTCGCCGTCGCGCTGATCTACGCACCGGCCGTCGCCGGGCTGGTCGCCTTCCTGGGGACGAGCGACAGGCGCGAGCTCCGGCGAGAGCTGCCGCTCATGAAGGCGCTGTTCATCCGCGCGCAGATCGCGGTCTCGGTGATAGCCGAAGGATGGCTGTTCCACCGGATCGCCTCTCTCGATTCGCGCTGGTACGTGGTGGGCTCTTCCGTGATGTTCGTGACCGCCCTCGGTTACCTCACGAACGTGACGCTCGTCGGCTGGTACTTCCACCTACAGTCGCGTCGGCCGTTCCTCCAACTGCTCCGCGAGATGCACGTCGGCGTCTTCGGCGAGTTCGTCTTCAGCTACATGGGGCTGGCCCTTTTCAGCGTGCTGGTCGCGACCTCGTTCGTGAGCGTGGGCCTGCCGTCGATCGCGGTGTTCATCGCCCCGCTCGTGTTCGCGAGACAGATGTTCCAGCGCACGCATTCCCTACAGGTGGCGACCGAGGAGCTCGCGGACCGCCAGAGGGAGAACGAGTACCAGGCCCTCCACGACTCGCTCACGGACCTTCCGAACCGGACGCTCTTCCTGCGGGCGCTGACCGAGGCGGCGGGGCGCGCCCGAGCGACCGCCGGGATGCTCGGCGTGATCATCATGGACCTGGACCGCTTCAAGGAGGTCAACGACACCCTCGGACACCACTACGGGGACCTGCTGCTTCAGGAGATCGGGCCCCGTCTCTCGCGGGTGCTCCGCGACGAGGACCTGATGGCGAGGCTCGGCGGCGACGAGTTCGGCGTCGTCCTGCCGGACCTGCCGAACCCGGACGTCGCGGTGCAGGTCGCGCAGCGGCTCCTGGAGGAGCTCGAGAAGCCGCTCTCGGTGGAGGGCCTGCAACTCGACGTGTCGGCGAGCGTGGGCATCGCCGTGTTCCCGATCCACAGCGGCGACGTGGAGACGCTCCTGCGACGAGCAGACGTCGCGATGTACGCCGCCAAGGAGTCAGGCAGCGGGGTCTACGAGGTCTACGATCCCTCGTTCGAGCGGTACAGCCCGCACCGGCTCACGCTGGTCGGCCAGGTCCGTCCCGCGATCGAGGCCCGGGAGTTCGTGCTGCACTACCAGCCGAAGGTGTCCCTGCGCGATGGGCGCGTCGCCGGCATGGAGGCCCTCGTGCGCTGGCAGCACCCGGCGCACGGGCTGGTCGCTCCCGATGAGTTCATCCCCCTCGTCGAGCAGACGGTCCTGCTCCGCCCGCTGACGATGTACGTGCTGGAGGAGGCCCTCCGCCAATGGCAGGAATGGATGGTGGCCGGGGTCGACACTCAGGTGGCCGTGAACCTCTCCGCGCGCAACCTCCTGGACGCGCAGCTTCCCGAGCAGGTGGCCCAGGTCCTCTCGCGTTTCGGCGCTCCCGCGTCCGCGCTCGTCTTCGAGCTCACCGAGAGCTTCATGATGTCCGACCTGGCGCGCTCGCTGGGAGTGCTCGATGGGCTCGACCGGGTGGGCGTCGAGCTCTCGATCGACGACTTCGGCACCGGGTATTCCTCCCTGTCGTACCTGCGGCGCCTGCCGATCGACGAGATCAAGATCGACCGCTCGTTCGTGACGCACATGCAGGACGACCCGGGCGACGCGATGATCGTGCGTGCCACGGTGGAGCTCGGGCGGAACCTGGGGCTGCGCGTAGTGGCCGAGGGCGTCGAGACCGCGAAGGCATGGGACCAGCTCCGCGCGCTCGGGTGCGACGTGGCCCAGGGATACTTCCTCTCAGGGCCCCTGCCGGCCGGGGAGGCGACGCGGTGGCTCGCGGCCCGCGCGCCCGATCCGGCGAGCTTCGCCGAGGAGCATCCGGCGGCGCCGGACCCCGAATCGTCGCGTCCGAGCCTGCGCGCCATCTAGGCTCGCCCACCGCTGCTAGCATCGCCCCGGATGCCCCCGTCGCGCCGCGACCGGGGCTGTTCGTGCTGTCCGGTGGAGGTCGGCGAGGTGCTCCAGGTCGAGGTGCTCCAGGAGGCTCTGCGCTCTCTGGTGGGGTCTGAGCCGTTCGAGCGGCTCATGCTCGAGCGCGCCCGCCCGGTGGTGGCGCGCGCCGGGGCCGGCGAGGGCTACCTGATCGCCGGCCTCGCGACGAGCCTCGAGACGCCGATCCTGGTCGTGACCCCCGGGCCTCGCGAGTCAGAGGAGGTCGCCGCGGGCATCGAGGCGTTCCTGGGTCCTGCTCGAGTGGCGGTCCTGCCGGCCTGGGAGGCCCTGCCGTACGAGGGGATCTCGCCCTCGCCGGAAGTCGCGGCCCGCCGCGCTGACGCCGTTGCCCGGCTTCGCGAGGCGGAGGGGCCGTTCGCGCTCGTCGCGCCCGCGCTCGCGGCGATCCAGGGACTCGTCCCGACGCTCGGGACGGTTCCCTCGATCGAGCTCGTGACCGGGCGGGAGCTCGCCCCCGACGCCCTCGCCGAGCGGCTGGTGGAGCTCGGCTATTCGCGAGCGGACGTCGTCGAGCACCGGGGGGAGTTCGCGATGCGCGGAGGGGTGGTCGACGTCTTCCCCGGCGCGGCGCGGCGGCCCGCTCGGCTGGAGTATCTGGGCGACCAGATCGAGTCGATGCGAGAGTTCTCGCCTTCCTCGCAGCTCTCCACGGCGGCGGTCGCTCGCGTCGAGGTGCCGCCGGTCCGTGAGCTGATAGCGGACCAGGATCTCCGCCTGCGGGCGGGGCTCGAGGCGATGCGGCACGTCGACCGGTTCCGCGACGGGCTGCAACGCCTGGCCGACGGCCTGCACGCGGAGGGCTCCGAGACGCTCGCCCCCCTGATCTTCGACCACCTGCCGCCGCCGGCCGAGCTGCTGCCGCCCGGCGGCTGGGTGGTGCTCACGCAAGCCGGGCGCACCCTGGATCGCGCCCGCCAGGCCTTCGAGGAGGCCGAGGGGCTCGCCGAGGCCACCGGCTGGCCGGGCCCTCGAGCGCTGCTCCCGCTGGACGAGGCGATCGAGGGGCGCGTGCGGCTGGACCTTTCGGAGTTCACCGAGGGGATCGATCTGGAGATCGAGCACTGGGGAACTGCGCAGGGCAACACCGCCGAGCTGGCGCAGCGGCTGCGCGAGCTGGCCG
>JACQDK010000131.1 GCA_016201135.1 Actinomycetota bacterium | reverse complement strand
TCCCGACGAGCAGACCTGCGAAGACCACGAACCCGGCGTGGACCCCGCGGCGCGCCCGCCGCCTCGAGCCGGCCGCGGCACGGGTCCGCGGGCGCGCCGCGGCCCGCCGGGAAGGTTGGGCGGGCCGCGGCGGCTCCGCAGGGGGACGCCGCGCGGGAGGGGTCGGGCTCCGAGGGACAGGTGCGGCGACGGGCGCAGCGACGGCTCGGGCGGGCACGCTCATGCCGCCTCCCCGATCCGCTCCGCGGCCCGCAGGCGCGCGCTCCGCGCCCGCGGGTTCCGCGCCACTTCCTCCTCCGAGGGCCGCACGGGCTTCTTCGTGAGCACCCGCAGGCGCTCGTCGTCGCGGAGCGTTCGCTTCGCGATCCGGTCCTCGAGCGAGTGGTAGGAGATGACGACCACGCGGCCTCCGGGAGCGAGGAGCTCGACCGCCCGAGGCAGGGAGGCGGCGAGCTCCTCGAGCTCCCGGTTGACCGCGATCCGGAGCGCCTGGAACGTCCGGCGTGCGGGGTGGGGGCCCCCCGGACGTCGTCCCAAGGCGCCCGCGACGACGCGCGCGAGGTGATCGGTGGTTCGGATCGGGCGAGCGCGCACGATCGCGCGCGCGATCCGCCGCGACCGCGGTTCCTCCCCGAACCCGTATATGAGATCGGCGAGCTCGGACTCGGGAAGCGAGTTCACGAGATCCGCGGCGCTCGGACCCTCCTCCGCCTCGCCGCCCATCCGCATGTCGAGTGGCCCCTCGACCCGGTAGCCGAACCCGCGCTCGGCCCGGTCGAGCTGCATCGACGAGGCTCCGAGGTCGAAGAGGACGCCTGCGACCGGCCCCTGGACGTCCGCCTCTTCGACCTCGGAGAACCGCCGCTGCAACGCATGGAACCGCTCCCCGAACCGCGCCAGCCGCTCCTTCGCCATCTCGATCGCCTCCGGATCCCGGTCGATCCCGAGGACGCGGGGCACCCCGGCTTCAAGGAGCGCCTCCGAGTGCCCCCCGGCCCCAAGCGTCATGTCGAGGACCGTCCCGGCCGCCGACCCCAGGAACCCGGTCACCTCGTCCACCAGCGCCGGCTCATGCGAGTCCCCACTCATGCCCACACGTGGGCCGCGAGCGCGCCCAGTCCGATGAAGACCAGCATCGTGAGAGCCGCGATGCCGATCAGGTAGAGGCTCTGTCGAACCTCCTGGCCGAGCGAGGGCTTCATCCGTTCCTCCTGGGCGCGAGGGTGCCGGCCTGATAGGCGCCCGCGTGAGCCTGCTCGTAGCGCTCCCACGTCTCCCTGTCCCATATCTCCAACCGGTCCCTCACTCCGAGCACCACGACCTCCTTGACGATGCCGACCACGTCCCGCAGCCGCTGCGGCAGGGTCACCCTCCCCTGGCCGTCGAGCTCCGCCTCCGCTGAGGATCCGAAGAACTGTCGCGCGTAGGCGCGCCCGTCGTTGTCGGAGAGGGGGAAGGAGGCGACCTCCTGGCTCCGACGCTCCCACTCGACCCTGGGGAAGCCGTACAGGCAGCGATCCTGCCCGACCGTGAGCCAGACGCCCTCGGCGAACGCCTCACGGAACCTCTGGGGCAGTGAGACCCTGCCCTTGGGGTCGAGCGAGTAACTGTGCGCGCCGAGCAGTTCGGCCACGCCTCCTCCCCTTTCCCTCCACTGCGCCCCACGTTTATGCCACTGATGCTCCACTACGTCAATGGCCTTGGGCGCACAAAGGCGGGGAAAGGGGGGAAATCTGCCGGGCCGGCCTCAGCCGGGACCGCTCAGGTGAGGAAGAGCTCCCAGCCGGGCTCGGGCCGTCCGAGAGACAGGCGGAAACCGTCCGAGGGGGCGAAGGGTCGGCGGGCCAGCGTGAACCCCACCTCGGTCAGGAGATGGTTCTCCTTCTTCGCGTTGCAGCGCCGGCACGCGGCGACGACGTTCTCCCAGACGTGCTCGCCGCCGCGCGAGCGAGGGATAACGTGGTCGAGGTTCTCCGCGGGCGTCCCGCAGTACTGGCAGATCCACCCGTCGCGCGCGAAGACGGCCCGGCGCGTGAGCGGGGCCCGGGGCCGGTACGGGATCCGCACGAAACGGCGGAGGCGCACGATCGAGGGCGCCTCCATCTGGAACCGCTCGGCGTGGAAGACCTGGCCGTTGCTCTGCACCACCTCGGCCTTGTCCTTGAGGACGAGCACCACGGCCCGTCTCGCGGAGACTACCGCGAGCGGCGCGGTCCGTCAGGGCGAGGCGCAGCGCTTCCTCGATCCGGCTGGCATGCTTGATCCCCATGGCGATCACGCCGAGGGTCTGTTCGGGTTGGTTCTCCGCGTGCTCGATGATGAGCCGT
>JACQDK010000122.1 GCA_016201135.1 Actinomycetota bacterium | reverse complement strand
GGCAAAGGGGCTTCAGGCGACGTTCATGCCCAAGCCCTTCGCGAACCTCACCGGCAACGGGCTGCACATGCACATGAGCCTGTGGGACAAGGACACCGACACGCCGCTGTTCGAGGACCCGAACGACCCCCGCGGCCTCGGGATCTCCGAGGTCGGGTATCACTTCCTGGGCGGCGTGCTCGCCCACGCGAAGGCGTACATCGCGGTGACGGCCTCCACGGTGAACTCGTACAAGCGGCTGGTCGTCGGCGCGCCGACGTCGGGCGCAACGTGGTCGCCGGCGTTCGTCACCTACGGGCGGAACAACCGCACGCAGATGATCCGCACCCCGGCCCCGGGCCGGTTCGAGGACCGCACGATCGATGGGGCAGCGAACCCGTACCTCGCCGCGACGGTGATCCTTGCCGCAGGCCTGGACGGGATCGAGAACAAGCTCGACCCCGGCGAGCCCAACGAGGGCAACATGTACGAGATGTCCGCGGACGAGCGGAAGAAGCGGGGCATCGACGTCCTGCCCAGCACGCTGCTGGACGCGACCCGGAACCTCCAGCAGGACGAGGTCCTGCGCGAGGCCCTGGGCCGCACGCCGCACGGCGACTACATCGACTACTTCGTCGAGGTGAAGCAGCGCGAGTTCAAGGAGTTCCACGACCGCGTTAGCGACTGGGAGGTGCGCAAGTACCTGTCGCTCTTCTGATCCCATCGGTTGAGGCTCGCGCCAAGGCTCGCGACACGGAAGGAGGAACACGCAGGAGCAACGGCAAGATGTGCCAGCACCCGGACGGATGAGTGGGCGCTTCCCACATCCTCCGACGTGCGCGGACGCCTTGTCCGCCCGGGTGCGGTCGGCATACCCTTCGCCCGTCGGGCCAAGGGTACGTGTGAAGGTCTAGCGGAGCGAGGGGGGATCGCATGTCGCAACCGCCTGAAGGAACCATCAGGGTCGACGACTACGTCAAGGGCGACCTGTCCAAGGAAACGAACTGGTGGGGCGCCTTCGTCGTGGGACTCGCCGGAACCATCCTGGTCACGGGGATCACCGGCCCGGTGCTCGCCGCCCTCGGCGGCGCCGCCATCCCGAACTTCATCTTCTGGACGCTCACGGGGTGGCTGCTCTGCCTGTTCATCGCCGAGCTGGCCGCGATGCTCCCGGATCGCACGGGCGGCGCGCCCGCGTACGCGTACTACGCGTTCAAGGACCGCCTGCCCAGGGCCTACCCACACATCAACGGCGTCACGAACTGGATGTACTGGATCGGGTGGATGCCGGTCATGGCCGTGAACATGCTGCTCACCGGAGCGTACCTGCCGGTGCTCCTCGGCTTCAAGGACAACTCCCACACGATCCAGCTCTTCGGGAACAGCGCTCCTGTCTCCTACTTCACCCTGGGTCTGGGTGCCGTGCTCTCGATGCTCCTGTTCATCCCAGCCTTCCTGGGGATCAAGTTCGGCACCGTGTTCGCGACCGTGCTGGGGCTGCTCTCGATGATCCCGCTCACGATCCTCGCGGTCGCGCCGTTCTTCACCGGTAACTTCCACACCGCCAACCTGGACGCGTTCCACCTCGTCGGCACGGGTTCGTTCTTCGGCGGGCACGCGTTCTTCCTGTACTTCCAGTTCTCCGCGCTGCTCACGTGGAACGTGATCGCCATGGAGGCGGCCGGCTGCTACATCGGAGAGTGCAAGAACCCCGAGACCGACGCGCCCCGTGCGATGAACCTGGAGGGCGGCTACGGCGTGTTCATCTACACCGTGCTGCCGCTGGCCGTGCTCGGCGTGCTGGGATCCAAGTTCATCACGGCGAACCAGTTCGACATCAACGGCATCCTCGCGAAGTACGCGAGGACGTCCCTGAACTTCGCCGGCGTCGACAAGATCGTCACGGCGACGCTCCTGATCGCGCTGCTGCTCTCCAGCCTCAACGCGATCATGGGGTGCGCGAGGTCCCTCTACATGATGTCGCTGGACGGGCAGGCGCCCAGGATCTTCGGGCGCGTGAACAAGCACAACGTGCCGGACTTCTCGATGGGCCTGAACGTGATCCTGAACATCGGGCTGCTCTTCGCGGGCACGCCGGGCGCGATCTACGTGCTCTCGAACGTCGGCTACGTGGGCTCGTTCGTGCCGGTGCTGCTCGGCTACTACTTCCTGCGGAAGTGGCGGCCGGAGATCCACCGGCCCTACAGGCTGCCCGAGTTCATGAAGTACGTGGCGGTGGCGCTCGCCGCCCTCTACTTCATCGTGTGGGCGTTCGCGATCCCGGCCTGCGCGATCAAGGGATGTCAGCTGGGTGGCGGCAAGATGTTCGTCATCGGCCTCATCCTGGTGGCGCTGTACTTCCCGCTGTACAAGTGGCGCCAGATGGAAGACCGGCGTCACGGCACCACCGAGCACAAGGTGTCAACCTCTGCCTAGGACATCGATGGCGGCACGCCCCTCCTCCGGGCGGCCGTGGAAGCTGTTGGGACGGGGGGCCGCTCCGGCGGCCCCCCGCGTCCTGCCGGATCCTCCGCGCCGCGTCCTTCTGGCGTCGGCCGGCGTGCCCTTCGGTCACGAGGTCCTACGGCGCGTGATCGACCTCGCCACCCCCGAGCACGCCAAGATCACCGTCATCTCGATCGCGCGGGTCCACGGCACCTCCTTCGGGTTCCCGAACCCGGGCCTCCAGCCGAACCGGCTCGAGATCGAGGAGCAGCGCCGGATCATCGCCGAGGCCGTCGAGGCTCTGCGGAGCGAGGGCTTCGAGGTCCGCTCCGCGATGTCCAAGGCCCGCAACGCCGCGAAGATGATCGCCCGCTGGGGCAAGGCGAAGAACTTCCACGCGATCGTCGTCCCCGACCCCGAACGGCCCCGGTGGCGGCGGGTGATCGAGGGCGACCTGGCGCGCGACATCGAGCGGCGCTGCGGCATCCCGGTGCACGCCGTCCCGGTGCCCGCGCCCTCACCCGGGGGCGCGCGGGCGCACTAGCACCGGCGGCCGAACCAGACCGGCCTCCAGCAGGTCGGCCACCGTCTTCTTCCCCTGGGCGGCCATGTGGGTCGCGGTGACCAGGAAGAGCTGGGCCGTTACGAGCGCGTCGTCGAGCGCGTGGTGGGGGCTCGCCACCGGAACTCCGTACCGCGCCGCCGCCTCGGTGAGCGTGAGCCTCGCCGCCTGCTCGCCGCCCAGCGCCAGCACGAGCTTGCGCACGTCCACCGACCGGCGCATCCAGGACCTGGCGCCGCCCCCGTACAGGTTGTCCAGGAAGGCGGCCTCCACGCCTGCCCACCACGTCACCAGGAACCGTCCGTCCAGAGCCTCGCGGAGCGCCTGTCGCGCGGCGGCCACGGTCGGCGCCCCTCGCAGGTCCACCGGCCGCAGGCCGTGGATCGTCACCGACTCCCGGGACGGCGGACGGTCGCCCGGATCCACCAGCTGGTACGCAGCCTCCCCCACCTCGACCCGGCCCCCTCGTATCGGGACCACCCCGAACGAGATGATCCGGTCCCTCGCGAAGTCGAGCCCCGTGGCCTCGAAGTCCAGGGACGCGAACTCCACCGCATGCCAGGGCATCCGGCGCCCTGCTGCCGGGGGCGCCGAGGGGCGGGGACCCTTCATCTCCGCAGCCCCATCTCGACGGCGAGAGCGTTCTGGGCGCGCTCGATCATCCGGAACGCCTCCCTAACTCCCTGTCGTGTGAGCGGACCGAGGTCACGGGGGTCGACGAGGTCGTCCGGACGGAGGCCAACCCGCACGCGCCCCGCCTGGTGCTCGAGCCGGATCTGCCAGAGCAGGCGGAACGCCTCCTCCAGTCCCTCTCGCGTCTCCTCATCGATCCGGCCGACCGCGGCGACCTCCCGCAGCCGGTGCAGGGTCCTGTTCTCGGCGAGCCCCGCGCCGATCGAGTACACGCGGGCAAGGTTGGTGATGGGCGTGATGCCCCCGTGCTTCACGTCCAGCGACACCGAGCTATTGCCCTTGGCCTCGACCACCGCCGCCTTCAGGAAGCCGGTCGGCGGGCGCCCGTCGATCGCCAGCCTGGCGAGGTGCCGGACGAACTGCGGCTCCCTCGGGGCCGAGCGGATCACCTCGTCCAGGGTCGGACGGACCTCCAGCGGGCCCGCCACCGGCCGGTAATCGAAGGCGATGCCCGTGAACGCGCTCCCCACCCTCCCCGGGTCGGCGATCCACCTGCGGAACCGATACTCCCACTGGAGCACCGAATCGCGCCACTCGGGGTTCGAGGCGATCACACCGGCCCGGCACTTCGGGATGCCGGCCTCCTGGAGGTGATCGTTCACGAACGCGGCCATCCGCCCGAAGAAAGCATCCACCATCGCCAGCGGAGTTTCGCCTGTGTCCAGCATGATCGCGTTGTCCTGGTCAGTGAAGAGGGCCTGCTCCTGCCGGGCCTCGCTCCCCAGCGACACCCAGGCCCACGAGCAGGGCGGGTCCCCGAACTTGCGGATCGCGAGCTCCAGCAGCCGGCGGGTGAGCGCGTCGATCACGACGGCGATCGCGTGGCCTACGTCCAGCGGGTCGACGTTGGCCTCCACCATGGAGCATGCCGTCTCAGGCAGCCGAAGGCCGAGCGCCACCACCTCCTTCACGCTGGTCGCCCGATCGATGTCGGCCTTCAGGGCGAACGCCGTCTTCTGCTCCAGACCCATGAGGTCCGAGTCGGTCACCACGCCCAGCAGCTGCCCCGAGTCGTCGAGCACCGGCACGTGGTGAACGCCGCGCTCGAGCATGAGCGCCATGACCTCGGCCACCATCATGTCGCCGGTGACGGTGTGCACCGGGAACGTGAGCACCTCGGAGATGAACGTGTCGGGGCTCCTGCCGCGCGCGAGCACGCGGGAGCGGAGATCCCGGTCGGTCAGGATCGCCAGCCCGCCCGCGCGCTCGACGAGCAGCGAGGAGACGTGCTCGGTGGACATCATCTCGGCCGCCTCGCGGATCGAGAAGGTGATCGGGGCCACCACCGGAGGCCTGCGGATCAGCGAGTGCACCGACGTCTGCCAGGGGTCGAGCGTGACGCGGTCAAGGCCGTCCACCGCCCGCACCTCCCGCTTTCGGAGCGTCGCCGAGAGGAACGCGAGGCCGCGCCGGGTTCCCATGACCCGCTTCGCGACCTCACCGTCCACCAGGTAGCAGATCGCCTCCTCGTGCGCGCGTATCGTGAAGGCCGGTCCCATCCCCGAGAGCAGCGAGAAATGCCCGAACACCTCGCCCTCCCCGAGGACATCCGTGACCTGAGTCCCGTCGATCACCTCCACTGCCCCCACGCGGACCACGTAAAGGAAGCGCGACGGCTCGGCCGACTGCTGCAGGATCAAGGCGCCCGCCGGGTAGAACTCGATGTGGGTGTGGCGGACGACCTCTCCTAGCTCCTCCTCGGAGAGCTCGTCGAATGGCGGGTACGTCCGGAAGAAGGACGGGATGTCCATCGGCCGGAGTATCGCACCAGCGCGCGGGCCGGACGATGGAGGAACCGTCCACCGGAAGGAAGGTCGGTGGACGCTCCTGCTCCGGTATCCTCCGCGCGGACTTCTTCCAACGGGATCCCGACGGAACGGAGGCACCGATGAAGAGCGGACTGGAGATCGCCCAGGAGGCTGCCCTGCGGCCCATCGCCGAGGTCGCCCACGGCCTCGGCCTCGAGGACGACGAGATCGAGCTCTACGGGAGCCACCGGGCGAAGGTCCTTCTCTCGGTCTTCGACCGGGTGAAGGACCGCCCGGACGCGAAGCTGATCATCACGACCGCGATCACGCCGACGAAGGCCGGCGAGGGGAAGACGACGACATCGGTCTCGCTAACCCAGGGCCTCGGCCGGATCGGCAAGAGCGTGATCCTGTGCCTTCGCGAGCCGTCGATGGGCCCGGTCTTCGGCATCAAGGGCGGCGGCAACGGCGGGGGCTACGCACAGGTCGTGCCGATGGAGGACATCAACCTCCATTTCAACGGCGACTTCCATGCGGTGCAGGCCGCGCACAACCTGCTGGCGGCCGCGCTCGATGCCTCCATCTTCCACGGCAACCCCCTGAACATCGATCCCGGCACCATCACGTGGCCCCGCACGCTCGACGTGAACGACCGCGAGCTCCGCTACAACGTGGTGGGCCTCGGCGGCAAGGTCCACGGCGTGCCGCGCGAGAACCAGTTCGTGATCGTGGCCGCTTCCGAGATCATGGCCATCTTCGCCCTGGCCTCGGACCTGCAGGATCTGCGGCACCGGCTCGGCGCGATCGTCGTCGCCTCCACGTACGAGGGCGAGCCGGTAACCGCCGAGCAGCTCAAGGTCGCCGGGGCGATGACCGTGATCATGAAGGACGCGCTCAAGCCCAACCTCGTGCAGACCCTGGAGGGGCAGCCGGTGATGATCCACGCCGGCCCGTTCGGCAACATCGCCCATGCGAACAACTCGATCATCGAGGACAGGATCGCGCTGAAGCTCGCCGACTACGTGGTCACCGAGGGCGGCTTCGCGAGCGACCTGGGGTTCCAGAAGTTCTGCGACATCGTGTGCAGGCTGGGCGGGTTCCGGCCGTCCGCGGCCGTGCTCGTGACCACGGTGCGCGCCACCAAGTCGCACGGCGGCATGGCCTTCGGCGACCTGGCGAACGAGGACCTGGGCGCGCTGCGGCGCGGGATGGAGAACCTGGCCGCCCACATCGGGATAGTTCGCGAGTACAGGGTGCCGTGCGTCGTCTCCATCAACAACTTCCCAACCGACACGGACGCCGAGATCGATCTGATCGGAGAGCTCTCTTCTGAGGCCGGCGCCGAGACGGTCGTCGTGAATCGCGGGTTCGCCGAAGGGGGTGCCGGCGCGACGGAGCTCGCCGAGGCGGTCGTGAAGGCCGCCGACGAGCCGAGCTCGTTCGACTACCTCACGCCCGTTGGCACCCCGCTCCGGCAGCAGATCGAGGCGATCGCCACAAGGATCTACGGCGCCGACGGGGTCGACTACCTGCCGCAGGCCGACAAGGACATCGCGAGGATGGACCAGCTCGGCTTCGGGACGTACCCCGTGTGCATGGCCAAGACGCACCTGTCGCTCTCGCACGACCCCCTCGTGCTGAACCGGCCCAGGGGCTTCCGCCTGCCGGTGCGCGGGGTCGTGCCGAGCGCGGGGGCGGGCTTCGTCGTGGTCCTGTGCGGGGACATGCAGCGGATGCCGGGGCTCGGCCGGACCCCGAACTTCATGGGCGTCGACATCGACGAGAACGGGCGCACGGTCGGCCTGTTCTGAAGGGGCGTCAATCCTCGCCGGGCATCACGCAGAACTCGTTGCCCTCGGGGTCCTGCATGACGCACCAGATGCCGCCGTCCTCCTCGGTCCAGTTGTGGACGGAGGCGCCGAGGGACTCGAGGCGCTCGACCTCGTCCTCGAGCTCCCCGTCGGGCACGAGGTCGAGGTGCACCCGGTTCTTCACTACCTTGCTCTCGGGTACCTCGGTGAAGAGCAGCGCGGGCAGATCCAGGTCCTCGGGCGGCTCGACCATCACGGAGGTGTCCTCCTCCGGGTCGTAGATCCCCTTGGCGGCGAGTCGCTCGAGCTCCTCTTCCTCGTACGGAGCGAGGCTCCACCCGAGCGCCGAGGCCCAGAACCTGGCGAGCGGCGCCGCATCGACACAGTCGAAGACGATCGCGTCGATCCTCACGCCCCGAGCCTGACGCATCCGCGCGGCCGGGACAACCCAGGCTGGGCTAGGCCATGCGGCGCTCGAACGCGGCGAGCGCCTCGGCGAGCGCCTCGTCGGCGTCGGCGCGGAGCGCGGCGATCTCCCTGAGCAGCTCGCCGCGGCGGACCTCGTCCTTCAGCGCCACGGCGTTTATGTGCACGTTGGCCGCCGTGCAGAGGGCGGTGCTGTGAAGGAGCGCGGCGCCCGAGAGGCCGTCGGAAGCCGCCTGAACGTTCCCGTTCGCGGTCGTCTCCACGGCGATGGGCATCGCCGTCACCGCCGTCCGCAGGCACTCGAGAGGGACCTGGGCCGCAAGCCCGTAGCCGGCCTGGATCGCTGCGGAGCGCTCGGACTTCTGCTCCTCGGTCTCCTTCGGCATCTTGAAGGCATCCATGACCGCGTCGAACGCGTGCGCGTCGCGGTCCGCGAGCTCCAGGAACGAGTCGCGGATGGCCTCGCAGCGGACGATCACCTCTCGCATCCGCGCGTCGACCTCCTCGTATCCCTTCCGGCCGACCGTCAGCCGCGCCGCCATCGCGATCAGCGACGCGCCGGCTGCCCCGGCCACGCCGGCCGCCGCCCCGCCGCCCGGCGTCGGCGCGTCTGACGAGAGGACCTCCAGGAACCCTCCCACCGTCTGGGCGGCGATGCTCACCTCGTCTGCGCTCACGCCTGTCCCCTTTCGATCAGCTTCTCCAGCACCTGCTTGGCCGGGTCGAACCCGGCCAGCCCCACGTGCTCGGCGTCGCCCTCCCCGAGCGCCGACGCCGGCACCAGCCCCACGATCTCCGACTCCAGGATCTCCAGACCTCGAGCAGCCGCCTCGGCCGCCACCGCGTCGAAGGCCGCGCGGATGCCGGTGACCTCGTGGTCGACCAGGTTCATCGACACGGTCACGCACCCCCGCTCCGGCACGAAGAACCCGATAGCGCGCACCGCGGGCAGCCCGCCGCTCGACTCGCGCACCGTCCTCGCGATCTCCTTGACGGCCTCCTCGTTCCTGCCCGCCAGGTAGAGGTTGAATGCCACCAGCGGCTTGCGGGCCCCGACCGCGGTCGCGCCGGCGCGGCCTATCTCGGGCGGCCCGAAGTCCGGCAGGCGCTCGCCCCTCGAAACCGCCTCCCGGAGCCCCTCGAACTCGCCCCGGCGAACGTCCGCGAGCGACGCGCGCTCAGGCAGGAGCGCCGCCCGGTCGTACAGGTAGACGGGGACCCCCAGCGAGTCGGCGAGCTCCTTGCCGAACGAGCGCGCGAGCTCGACGCACTCCTGCATCGTGACCCCCCGGACGGGCATGAAGGGGATGACGTCGGCGGCGCCCATCCGAGGATGCCCTCCCCGGTGCGCGAACATGTCGATCGTCTCGACGGCCTTCGCCGCGCCGGCCATCGCAGAGCGCCGAACGGCCTCCGCCGAGCCCAGCACGGTCGTGTCCAGGCGGTTGTGGGCGGGATCGGCCTCAGCGTAGACGACCCGGGCCCCCGGCACCCGCAGGGCCGCGACGATCGCGTCGATCACGTCGGCGCGTCGCCCCTCGCTGAAGTTCGGCACGACGCCGACGATCTCGCTCATGGCGGCGCCAGGATACGGCTCCCGGCTCCGATCGGCCCGAAGCGGACCGGCCCAACCTCAGACGCGTGGCTTTCGCTTCTGCGGGTCGTAGATCGCGAGAACGTCGACCGTGCCCTCGGCCGTGCCCTCGGCCAGCTCGACATCGACCTGGGTCCCGTCCGCCGAGTCCTCCGTGCGAAGGATCGCGAGCCCCAGACCGCCGAAGAGAGGGCTGGTGGCCGGAGAGGTCAGCACGCCGATCTCCTCGCCCTCGCACCGCACGGTTGCTCCGTACTCGGGCAGGACCTCTCCCCGGAGACGGATCGTCTTGAACCGGTTGGGCGGGTTCTTCGCGATCTCCCGGAGGTGGCCCTTGCCCATGAACTCGCCCTCGGCGCCCAGCGCCACCGTCCGGTCGAGCCCGAGGTCGAACGGCGAGCGCTGGTGCAGCTCGTAGTCGTAGCCGGTGACCACCATGCCGGTCTCGACCCGGAGGGGCTCGATGATGTCTGCGCCGTAGGGCACCGCGCCGGCTTCCTCGATGACCCCCCACAGGTCCAAGGCGTGCTCGGGCCGCAGGAACAGCTCGAAGCCGAGCTCGCCGGAGAACCCCGTGCGCGAGATCCACACCGGCACGCCCCCCACCCTCACCTGCTCCGGCAGGAACGTGAAGTACCTCATCTTCTGCAGATCGGCCCCGGTGAGCGAGCTCAGGAGGTCCATGGCCTTCGGGCCCTGGACCTGCATGCTCGGCAGATCCGGCGCGATGTAGGCGAACGACGCGTCGAGGCCCTTGATCGCGTCGGTGAAGTACTCGACGTGCTCGTTCCCGTTGGTGCACACCCACAGGTGGTCGCCCGCGTGCATGAAGACCGTGCCGTCGTCCACGAGCAGGCCGTCCTCGTCCAGGAACGCCCCGTAGCGAACCTGCCCGGCGCGCATCCCCAGGACGTCGTTCGAGTGCATGCGCTGCACCGCTTCCAGCGCGTCGGGCCCGCGGAACTCCCACTTGTTGAGCGGCGACAGGTCCCACATGCCGACGCCCTCCCGGACCGCCCGGTACTCCGCGTCGGTGTCGCCGTAGCTCGTCACCCACCACCAGCCGGCCTCCTCCATGAAGCCGGCGGCCTTCTTCGACGTGATGGGGTGAAAAGCGGTCTCCCTGCTCTGGCTCACCGTGGGTGCCTCCTCGAGGTCTGCGCCGCGGGCACCGTTATATCCCACGACTGAACCGTCGTTCAACTCGGGCCGGGAGGGGGCTTGCCGCGCGGAGCAGCTCCGAGACCGTGGGATCGGGCCGGCCGGGCAGCTTCCGCGCGAGCACCACGAAGAGCTGCGCCGTGACGAAGGCGTCGTCGAGCGCGTCGTGGGGGCTGGCGACGGGAACCCCCCGCCGCTCGGCCTCCGAGGCCAGGGCGTACCCGTGCTGCTTGCGCACGGCGGCCGGCTGCCCGTCGACCGCGATCGCGAGGTTCCGCACGTCGATCATGCGCCGTCGCCACGCCCGCCTGGGTCCTGCGAAGATCGACATCAGGAAGTTCAGCTCGACGTCGGCGAACCAGACCAGCAGGTAACGTCCGCGCAGCGCCTGCCGCAGCGTCTCGCGCGCATCCCGAAGGGGCGGGGCATCCTCGAGGTCCATCGGACGCAGCTCGTGGATCGTCTGCGACCGGGGCGAAGGCGGCAGGTGCGGCCGCACCAGCTGATGCACCGCCTCGCCGACGACGACGCGCCCGCCGCGCACCGGCACGACCCCGAAGGACACCACCGTGTCGCGTCCGAGATCGAGGCCTGTCGTCTCGAAGTCCAGGGACGCGTACTCGGCCCGGCGCCAGCCCCGGCGGGGCCGGCGGACCGGCCCCTTCGGCAGATCACTCACCGAGAGAACCTCAGGATCTCCGACTCCGTCACGAGCACGTCCACCGGAAGGTCGAAGCTGCCGGCCGGCAGGGGTTCGACGACGAGCTGGACCCCATAGCAGATCGCCGCTCGCAGCGCGTCGGGCCGCGTTCGCGCCAGGAACCGGTCGTAGAAGCCGCCGCCGTAGCCGACCCGCCGGCCGCGCCGATCGAAGGCGACCCCAGGCGTGACGATCACATCCACGTCGGTAGGCGCCAGAACCACCCCATCGGACGGCTCCCCGGCTCCGAACGGCGCGATCGTCACCGGGTCTCCGGGGAAGTAGGTGCAGGCCTCGATCTCTCCTCGCGCGATCCGGGGCAGCGCGATCCGCACGCCGCGGGCGTGCAGCCGGTCGAGGAGTGGTGCCGTCGGCACCTCTGAGCCGAAGGACCAGAAGGCCATCACGATCCGCGCCTGGGCGAGCTCCGGCAGCCCCAGCAGCCGTTCCACGATCACGAGGCCGATGCGATCGCGCTCCTTCGGCGACAACTCGTCGCGCAGCGACTTCACCTGCGACCGGACCCGCTTCTTGGCCTTCTTGAGCTCGGCGCCGGTCACGGCCTCAACGTCTCCACGATCAGGTCCAAGCGGTCGGCCGGACCCGCCGGCAGCACGACGAACCAGGCGGCGCCGGCGGCCTCGATCTCCTCAGCGAACCCGCGCAGCTCTCCGGCGGTTCCGGTCCACACGCCCTCAGAAGGAAGGCCGCGACGCTCCCGGTCTTCCAAGAGTCCGCGGAGATCCGAAGCGTCCTCCCCCACGACCGCGATCCCCCCCCAGGTGGGCACCACCTCCCGGTCGCCGGCGGCCTCGCGCAGCCTCTCGACCTTCGTCGCGAACGTCCCGGCACTCAGACCCCACCCGTTCCACGCGTCGGCTCGACGGGCGGCGATCCCCACGGCCGCGTTCGAGAGACCTCCGACCCAGATCTCGGGGGCTCCCGGGGGCAAGAGTGGGCCGGCCATCGGAGGAACCATCTCGCCTCCGGTCCATGCCTCGCCCGCGAACAGAGCCCGGACTGCGCGCACGGTCTCCTCCAGCAGGGCGAGCCGCTCTCGGGCGGGAGGGAACGGCAGCCCGAACCGCTCGTGCTCAGGCGCCGACGCGCGGTCCCCCGACCCGAGGCCCAGGATCGCGCGCCCGCCGCTCATCTCCCCCAGCGCGGCGGCCTGCTTCGCCAAGATCCCCGGAGGGCGCAGGCCGACGCGAGCGACCAGGGTCCCCACCGCCAGGCCGGGATTCCGCGCGGCCACCGCCGAGAGCAGGGCGAACGCCTCCAGCGCCGGGCGCCCGGCGCCCGAGGCCGGAACCGGCGGGAACAGGTGATCGGGCGAGAACACGCCGTCGATCCCGAGCGCCGCCGCCCGGGCGGCGACCTCGAGCGGGCGCGATGGGTCGGCGGTGAACACCGGAAGGGAGACGCCGAGCTTCACCCGCCCAGCCCCTCGAGCGCGAGCACAGCCGCGCCGACCGCCCCGGCGTCGTTGCCCAGCTCGGCCGGGACTATGGGCACCTCGGGCCGGTGATCCGGGGCCTCGACCGCCTCCCGGAACGCCGAGCGCGCCGGCTCGAGTATCAGCTCTCCCGCCTCGATCGCTCCTCCGCCAACGACGACCACCCGCGGGTCCAGCACGTTCACGAGACCGGCGATGCCCTCGCCCAGCCGCCGGCCCACCTCCGCCAAGATCCGGCGCGCCACGTCGTCGCCACGGCGCCCGGCCTCGGTGACCAGCGGCCCCGTGACCCGGTTCGGATCCCCCCCGGCAATCTGCGCGATCAGCGAGTGGGGGTTCTCCCGGGCCGCCTCGCGCCCGGCGCGCGTGATCGCGTGCCCGCTCGCAACCTGCTCCCAGCAGCCGCGGTTGCCACACCCGCAGAGCGGCCCTCCCGGCTCGACGACGGTGTGGCCGATCTCGCCCGCGAAACCGTTCGCGCCGCGGAACAGGCGGCCGCCGGACACGATCCCGCCGCCGATCCCCGTCCCGACCGTCACCAGGAGCATGTCCTGCGCCCCTCGCCCGGCGCCGAACCGGTACTCGCCCCAGGCCGCCACGTTCGCGTCGTTGTCCGTGAGCGTGGGGAGCTTCAGGGCGCCCGCGACGTGGGCGGTGATCCCCACGTCGCGCCAGGCCAGGTTCGGAGCGAAGGTGAGCGTGCCGGTGTCGTACCTGACCAGGCCGGCCGCGCCGACCCCGACCGCGCGTACCCCCTCGTCGAGAACGGTCCGCGCGGCCTGGACCATCGCGCCCAGCGTCGCGGCCATGTCGTCGGCCGGCGTCGGCAGCGTCTCGCGCGCGAGGATCTCCCCGCCGGCCGAGACCCGCATCGCGGCGATCTTCGTGCCGCCGACGTCTATGCCAACCGCGGTGCCTGCGCGGGTCCCGCCCGCGTTCACGCGATGTCGATGCGCTCTAGCCGTCGGGCGCCGTCGCCTCCCTCGCGGAGATCGTCCGCCCGCGAATCCATCACGGCCTTCACCGCGAGCAGCAGCTCCGTCCCGGCCTTCAGCAGGTGCTCGATCACCTCAGGAGCGAGCGGTTGGAGCGCCGAAACCGCGAAGCAGATCGGACACAGGGCGACGGTGCAGACGTGCTGCGCCTCCGGCTCCGGAGCCGGTTCGGCCCTCGGGCTTGCCTTCGGACGGGTGGTGCGCTTCCGGGCGGCTTCGGCCATCGTCAGCTCCTTCCGCGCTCGTCCGCTGGCACGGGCTCCCGGGCGAACGCGATCTCGAGGCGGTCCCCGGCGAAGCTCGCTTCGCGGACCACCATCCTCCTGAGGGTTTGCGGCAGGATCAGGTTCCGTTTGTACGAGCCGACGCGGACGTACAGCTCCTCCCCGCGCCGGTGGATGTCCATCTCCTCGCGGGACACGAAGGGAAGCCGCATCGATAGCACGTACCCGGTGCCGCGCTTGCGCACTCGGATCGGCTCGTCGCGGTAGAGCACCTCCAGGGCGTTCAGCTCGCCGTACACCTCGTCGCCCATCTCCACGAGCAGCGGCACGCCCACCATCTCGCGATCGAACAGCCGCGCCGTGAGGATCGGCACGGGCTCGAACGATTCCCGAACCGTCGCCAGGTGCTCGGCCTGGATGTCCTTCCACTTGCCGAAGTAGGGGTCCACCACGTCATCGGGGATGATCCGGTTCACGACGACCGCGTCCACGCGATAGCCGAACAGGCCGAGATAGGTGTAGGTGCGCCGGGCCTCGGCTATCACCATCTTCTCGGGGTTGACCACCAGGCGCACCGACGACACGTTCTCGTCGGTGAGGATCCGCTTCACGGCGTCGAGGTTCTTGTGCAGGCGCTCGATCGCCGCGAACACCCTGTCGCCGGCGATCGGCAGCGAGGTCATCTTCGACACTATCGGGCGCAGGGTCTTCACGACGCGACGCTCCACCGGGAAGATCCGCTCGATGTACCAGTTCATGATCTCGGGGAGCGACAGCAGCCTGAGCGTCTCGGCCGTGGGCGCGCAGTCCACGACCAGCATGTCGTAGTCGCCGGACTCCACGTGCGTCTTCACGTCTATCAGGGCGAAGATCTCGTCCAGACCGGGGATCACCGTCAGCTCCTCGGCCTGGATCGTCTCGGTGCCGGCCCAGTTCATGACCTCGACCATGTAGTCGGAGATCTCGCGCCAGTTTCCCTCCAGGCGCTCCTGCGCGTCGATCTGCTGGGCCCACAGGTTGTCCGCCACGAAGGTCGGGCGGCCCCCGATCTCCACCTCGAACGAGTCGGCGAGCGAGTGCGCGGGGTCGGTGGACATCACCAGCGTTCGCTTGCCGGCCCGCGCCGCGCGCACCGCGGTGGCGGCCGCCACGGTCGTCTTGCCGACGCCGCCCTTGCCGGTGAACAGCAGGACCCGCATGCGCCCAGCTTACCGGGGGTCCGCTCCGGAACGCGCGGGGCCGGCGGAGGGAAGCGGACGGCGCGCCCGGGTCCCGCCTGCTCTACCCCATCTCGACGCGGCGCTTCAGCCTCTCCAGGGCGTTCTCGATCACTCGCCGCTGCCCCTCGGGGCGCAGGAACCCGGGCATGAGGGGTCCAAGCTCGACCGCGAGGCGGTACGTCACCTTCGTGGTCTCGTCGTCCAGCTCGTTGAGGAGGTACTCGCCGCGTATCTCACGGATCGCGCCGTGGGCGTCCTTCGAGGTCCACGAGAGGCCCGTGTCCCCGGGCGCGTACACGTACACGAGCGTGTAGCTCGCCTTGCCAAGCACCGGCACGTCGACCTCGAACGCGACCTCGGTTGCGCGCCCGCCCTCTCCCCGGGCCTTGACGACCGCGGTCCTCACGTCCGCCCACCCCGGATAGGACTCGTAGTCCTCGATGACCTCGACGACGTCCTCGAGGGGCGCCTCGATCACGACCGTGCCCTCTGCCTGATCCATCGTGACGAATCCTACGGGCTCGGGACGGACCTCGCCGCGCTTACAACGAGGAGCGCGAGGATCATGACCGAGCCGAGCAGGACCCCGACCACGATCCAAAGGATCGCGCGCGAGGACAGGACGGCCGGCAGGCCCCGCGCCATGCGCGCCGCCTCGAACGCCGTGCCGAAGTACACCAGGACCCCGATCCCTCCGAAGACCAGCGCCATCGTGGCGACCGCGGGGGTGGAGACCCCCGACGCGGCCGCCACGACCGCCAAGCCGAAGGTCATCACGAAGAGGACCCCGCGAGCGAGCCCGTCTCCTCCCCTGCCGATCGCCATGTGCCCGAGCCCCGGGAACGCGAGCGAGCGCCTGAAGGCGTCCCTCGGGTCGACCTTCGGGGGCGCCTCGTCCTGCTTGAGCAGCGCCGCGAAGGGGGTCCCGCACACCGCGCAGGCGTCGATCTCGATCGGGTTGCGGGCCTCGCAGACGGGGCAGGGCCACGTCGCGACCTTCAGAACGGTCCCCTCCCCTGCGGCGATCGCCGGGGGCTCGGTCGGGTCCTGAGCTACGGCCCCGACGGTCTCAGCCACGACCGCCGCAGCCTGCTCCGTCGCTCCCCCCTCGTCCTTCGACAGCCGGGAGAAGCACTGGCCGCACCACTCGGCCTCTGGGCTCACGAGGGCTCGGCAGCTCGGACACCGCGCTTCGGGTGGACTCACCGGCTGAGGGTACCCCCGGCCGGGAGTCCCGGGAACGACCTCAGCCGGTGGCCTCCCGGAGCCATCCGGCCAGACGTTCGGCGATCTTCGGCCACGTGTGGTCGCGCTCGACTCGAGCTCGCCCGGTCTTGCCCATCGCTTCGGCGCGGGCGGGGTCCGAGAGTAGGGTGGTGAGGGCGTCGGCCACCTCGCCGACGTCCCTTCCATCCACGAGCAGCCCCGTCTCTCCGTCGACGAGAGCCTCGCTCGCGCCTCCGGAGTCGCCGGCCACGACCGCTCTGCCACACGCCGCCGCCTCGATGAACACGTTCCCCCAACCTTCGACCTCGAGCCCGCCCAGGCGGGAGCGGCAGGGCATCGCGAAGACGTCGCCGAGGGCGTAGTAGCGCGGAAGTTCCGGCTCACGCACCTGCCCGGCGAAGATCACCGACCCCGCCGGCGCGGATCCCGCGGCGAGCTTCCGCAGCCTCGGCTCGAAGGGCCCGCCGCCGACGATCAGCAGCGCCGCCTCGGGAACCCGCCGGCGCACCTGGTCCATCGCCCGGATAAGCACGTCCTGACCCTTGCGCGGCACGAGCCGGCTCACGCAGACCACAAGCGGCCGGTCCGCGACCCGCAGGCTCGCGCGCAGATCCTCCGTCGGAAGGTCGGGGCGGAAGCGCTCGACGTCGGCGCCCGGATACAGCACCGACACGGGGACTTCGCTGGGAACCGCCGTGCGCACGCGCCGGGCGACGAACTCGCTGCAGAGCACCGGGACGCGGGATGCCCGCGAGGTCGCGTACCGCAGCAGCGCATGGGTCCCCGGCGCGATCGACAGCCAGTACTCGAAGCCGTGGGCCGCGGCGAGGTACGGGGTCCCCCGCGCGGCGAGGTCGGGTCCGAGCATCGCAAGGGGGTAGGCGGCGCCGAACAGGACTACCTCCGCTCCGGTGTCCGCGATCGCCTCGCGGACGCGGGCGGCCACCCCCGGCGTCGGCCACAGGAACCGCTCACGCTGGCGCAGCACCCGGTACGGGGCGGCGCTATCGAAGGCCTCGGACCCGTCCCACCCCGGTGCGAACACCGCGACCCTGTCGGGCGGGAACTCGCGCACCAGCGCCTCGAGGGTCCGCTGGATGCCGCCGACGCGGGGCGGATAGTCGTTCGTGACGAGCAGCGTCCTGGGCAGTTCCACGGGGGCCTATGCTCCCAGACGATGGAGACGACCGTGGACCAGCAGGTCCTGGCCCTGGAGGAGGGACGCGCCTTCTTCGTTCACGAGGACCTCCGGCTGACGCGCGCCTCCGGCGCCGACGCCCGCGGGTGGCTCCACGACCTCGTCACGGCCCACGTCGCGTCGCTCGCGCCTCATCAGGTCCGAAGGACGCTCCTCCTGACGCCGAAGGGCCGCGTGCGCGCGGACCTGCACGTGCTGGGGCTCCCCGACGGGTCGGTCCTTCTCGCCCAACGGGCCGACCAGCCAGAGGACGTCCGTGAGGTGCTCACCTCGTACGTGCTCTCGTCCGACGTGCTCCTGGAGCGCTCGGAGCTCCTGATCGTCTCCGTTCCGTCGGATGATCCCGCACAGGAGGCCTGGACCCCCTCCCTCATCGGCGAGGGCTCCGACCTTCTGCTTCGCGGGCCCGCGGACGCCGTCGAGGCAGCGGTCATGGACGTACCGGTCCGGGCGAGCTCCGAGGCGGTCGAACGGCGCCGGATCCTCCGCGGCGAGGCCCGCTTCGGAGCGGATCTCGGGCCCGACTCGCTCCCGGCGGAAGCCGGTCTGGAGCACCTGATCGACTTCGGAAAGGGCTGCTTCCTCGGGCAGGAGTCCGTGGCGAAGGTCCGCAATCTCGGCCACCCGCCCCGCGTCCTTCTCCATCTCCGATGCGATGTGGGCCCGGTCGTCGCCGGTGAGCCCGTTCTCACCGCGGGGCGCAAGGTCGGCGAGATCACGTCGGCGACCCCGGACCCGCGCGCGGGTGGCTGGGTCTCGCTAGCCAGGGTTCGCCGGGAGGCCGCCGCCGCGCCGGTCGTCCTCGAGGACGGACGGCCCCTGTCGCCGATCCCCTGAGGGGGCCGCTTCCGGCCCGGCGTCCCCGCGCCCCGTCCATCCCCCTTCCGGGCCATCCGTGAGGCACCCAACGGACCCCTTCCACCGGACGGCCTCTGGGTGTTATGAATCACTTCCGAGAGGCGGGCCGGGGCCCGCAAGGGTCGCCTCTGAGGGGGGAGACGTGAGGACCGATCGGTTCGTCGAGTTCGACCTGCAAACCCTGCCCGCGAACCCGTCCCCCCCGGACATGTGGCAGGAGAAGGCCGCCTGCTTCGGCATAGACCCCGACGTCTTCTTCCCGATCTCCGAGGAGGAGGCCGGCCCGGCCCTGACCTTCTGCGGGGCCTGCAAGATCCGCGAGACCTGCCTGGCCTGGGCGCTCAAGAACGGCGAGCGCTACGGGGTGTGGGGCGGGACGACGGAGCAGCAGCGCAGGCGCCTCCAGCGCCAGGTCGCCTGAGGACCCCAAGGGCCGCTCCACCGGGTACCCGGCCTGGGGTAGAGCAGAACCCCCTGTAACGGGAATCGAGAACCTCCCCCATATGACCGAAGCCTCCTGAGACAGACATCGCACCGCTCGATCTCAGGAGGGGATGACAGATGACAAGGGCTCGCAAGGTGCTGATGACGATCTTCCTCATCGGGATCGTCGGCCTGATCGCGGGAGCGGCGACCTTCTCGGCGTTCTCGAGCACCACCTCCAACACCGGAAACACGTACGCTGCGGGCACCGTCTACCTCGCGGACGACGACGCCGGAAGCGCGATGTACACCGTCACCGACCAGAAGCCTGGCGACGTCGTGACCAGGTGCATCCGCGTCACCTACACCGGGACACTGGCCGCCGACGTGAGCCTCTACACCACGTCCTCGGTGAACGCCCTGGCGAACTACGTCGACCTGAAGATCGAGAAGGGCTCGATGCCCGGTACCACGACCTTCCCGAACTGCACGTCCTTCAGCTCCGAGTCCGTGCTCTACAACAGCACCCTGGGGGCGTTCGCCAGCTCCGTCACCGGATACGGGAGCGGCCTGTCGGCGTACCCGGGAGCTCAGACCCAGTGGGGGAACGGCGACTCGGTCGTCTACAAGTTCACCCTGACGCTCCAGGACAACAACAACGCGAACGGCGGATCCGGCGGCGCGCTCACGACCGGGAGCCACAGCTTCACGTGGGAGGCGAGGAACCAGTAGAGCCCCGACCGTGAGGAGACCCGAGGTCTCCTCACGGCCTCCCCGAACCGGCAGACCTTGAGAGGGCCCGGGTCCGATTAACGGACCCGGGCCCTCCGGCCGATGAGGAGGAGGAGGGGAGCCGCCCGAGCAGCCCCAGGAACGAGGATGAGAGCGATGCGATCCGCAGGCGAAACCCGACCGAGGCAAGGGCGCGGGAGCGCGGCCCTTCGGATCGGCGCTCTCGCCTTGGGACTGATCCTCTCGGCGGCCCTGGTCGTCACGTCGAGCATCCCGCCGGGCACGGGTGTGCTCGGCGCCGACGTGACGGTGGCGTCCGCCCCGGCCGGCGAGCTGACGCTCCACCCCCTCGGTCCGTTCCTGCGAGCGGTGGAGCTCACCCCGCAGAGCGACCCAGTCACCGGCTCGGTGCACGTCTACAACCAGACGGGCTCGACACTCAAGATCCAGCTCCGCGGGTCGGCCTCCACGACGGAGCTGGACTCCCTGCTCCGCATCAGGGTGCAGGACGCCCAAGGAGATCTCTTCGACGGCACTGCGGGCGAGTTCCGGGCCTGGACGGACCGGGGAGTGACCCTGACTCCGGGGACGGGCGAGGACCTCAACGTCCGCGCGTGGCTCGCGCAGGGCTCGGGGTGGGCCGGACGTGTGGTCCAGGTCCTCGTCGAGTTCCGCTCGACCGTCGTAGGAGGGACGGGATGACCGGCGTCCGGCGTCTCCTCGTGGCGGTGCTCGTGGTGGGTCTTGCGGCGCTCGCCGCCGGCGTGGCCACGTTCGCGGCGTTCACCTCCTTCGGAGGCAACTCGGGGAACACCTACTCGGCCGGGACGGTCGCCCTCACGGACAACGACGCCGCAAGCGCCATGTGGTCGGTATCGGGCCTCCTGCCGGGCGACACCGTGACGCGGTGCATCCGGGTGACCTACTCGGGAACCCTGCCCACCGACGTCCGGCTCTACGCGGGGTCGGGGCCCGACCCCCTTGACCAATACCTCACCTTCTCCATCGAGAAGGGGACCATGCCCTCCGGGACGGGGTTCCCGAACTGCGGCGGGTTCAGCTCTGAAGCCACGATCTTCTCCGGCACCCTCCAGGGCTTCCGCAACACCGATGTCAACTTCGCGAGCGGGGCCGGCGCCTATCCCGGCTCCCAGACGCGGTGGAACACCGGCGACTCCCTCGCATACCGCTTCACCCTCACGTTCAACTCGGCGGCGGGACAGGGCCTGTCGTCGACGGCGGGGTTCACGTGGGAGGCGAGGAACCAGTGACCAGGCGGCTCGCGCGCGGTGCCGTGACGCTCGTCGCCTGGACGGCGCTGGGCTTCCTCGCGGGCATATCCCTGGCGGTCTCGGTCCCAACGGCCCTCGGATACAGGACGCTGGTGGTGATGTCGGGGAGCATGGAGCCGACGCTCCACACCGGCGATGTGGTCGTGGTGCGCCAGATCGCGCCGCTCGACCTGCGGGTGGGCGACATAGCCACCTTCCGCGATCCCAACGACCCCTCCCGGATGCTCACCCACCGCGTTCGCGAGATCTCGGCCGAGGCCGGCCAGGTATACGTGGTCACGATGGGCGACGCGAACACGGAACCCGAGCGCTGGCACGTGTCCGCGGACGGGACGGTCGGGCGCGTGCAGTTCCACCTTTGGCACCTGGGGTACCTGATGTTCTGGCTCCGGTCGCGGGTGGGGCGCATCGGGTTCGTCGTGGTCCCGGCGCTCGCGCTCGGGGCGCTGGAGCTGCGCCGGATCTGGCGGCCCGTCCGATCGGACCCCGGGCAGGAACCGGTAGAGGAGGTCGGCGATGACGCGGCAGCGTGAACACCGCCGGCTCGTGCTTCCCGTCGCGATCGGACTCGTCCTCGGGCTCGCCGGCGGTGCCTCGGCGGCGTTCTGGTCGACGACGGTCGACCTCGGTAACACCCTGTCCGCCGCCGCCGACCTCACATCGCCGACCGTCTCGCGCTCCGTGATCATGCGCACGACCGGATCTGTCCCCGGAGCGATCAAGCAGGGGGGCCTGTACTACGTGTTCGCGCAGGTCACCGACTCCGGCAACCCCGCCAGCGGGGTCGCGTCCGTGACCGCCGACCTCACGGCGGTGACGACCGGCGCCGGCTCGGTGGCGCTCTCGGCCGGCTCCTTCACCGCCGGGAGCCTGTCGTACAACTACCGCAGCGCCGCGCAGACGGCGAACAATCCGCTCGCGGCCGGGGCCAAGACGTACTCCATCACGGCCGCCGACGCCGCCACGCCTGCGAACTCCACGACCTCGGGTGGCTGGACCGTCACGGTCGACAACACGGCGCCGACCGGAGTGGACATCCAGACCGCCGACGCCGGCGCGACCGTGGGCAAGGCCGAGACCGGCGACACGATCACATGGACGTTCTCCGAGCAGATCGACCCCGTGTCGATCCTCGCCGGGTGGACGGGCGCCGCGACGACGGTCACGGTCCGGATCACGAACTCGGGATGCGCCCCGAACGACTCGCTCACGGTCCTGGACAGCGCGGGCACTACCACCCTCCCGCTCGGAACGCCCTGCCTGGGCGGCGTCAACTACGTGACGGCCACGCGGACGTTCACCAGCTCGACGATGGTGCAGACGGGGAGCTCGATCACGGTCACCCTCGGAACCCCCTCCGGCGCGGTCGGGACCCAGGCCACCTCCACCACGATGACCTGGACCCCCAGCAGCTCCGCGCTGGACCCCGCGGGGAACGCCTGCTCGACCGCGGCGGTGACGGAGTCGGGGGCCTCGGACGTGGAGTTCTAGCCGGCCGCGCGCTGGTCGCCGCTCCCCGGGGCGGGGATACTGGGGTGATGGCTGGCGAACCGGTTCGGGCCCGAGCCCCTCTGCGCATCAGCTTCGTCGGCGGCGGAACCGACTTCCCCCACTACTTCGGGGAGCACGGCGGGGCCGTCCTCTCGGCGACGATCGACCACTTCGTCACTGTGTCAGTGACCCCGAGAACGGACCGGCAGGTCCGGGTCCACTCCCTCGACCTCGGCCACCTCGTCGAGTACCGGCTCGACGAGGGCCCGACGTACGACGGCGTCATGGACCTGGCGAAGGCCGCGATCGAGCGGATGGGCGTGCGTGGCGGGATCGACGTCTCGATCGGATCCGAGGCGCCCCCGGGAAGCGGCCTGGGCGGATCCTCGGCGCTCGTGGTGGCCGTCGTCGCGGCGCTCGCGGCGCTCGTCGATGTCCCTCTCGCGGCGGACGAGCTGGCCCGGCTCGCGCATACGATCGAGCGTGAGGACCTCGGGATAGCGGGTGGCTGGCAGGACCAGTACGCCGCGTCGTTCGGGGGGATGAACCTCATGGAGTTCTCGGCCGGGGGCGTCCGAGTGACGCCCGTCGAGGTCGGCGCAGAGATCGTCGGGCGGCTCGAGGAGCGACTCCTGCTCTGCTACACGGGCCTGGTCAGGAGCAACGTCGGCCTGATCGACACACAGATCCGGCTCTACGAGGAGGGGCGCGAGGAGACGATCCTGGGGATGAAGCACCTCCAGGAGATGGCCTATTCGATGCGCGGCGCGCTCGCCGCCGGGGACCTCGACGCCCTCGGATCGATGCTCGGTGAAGCCTTCGAGAACAAGAAGCGCATGAACCCGCATGTCGCCGAGAGCACGCCGATCGAGGCGATGCTGTCGGCCGCTCGAGGGGCCGGAGCCGCCGGGGGCAAGATCTGCGGAGCCGGCGGCGGGGGCTACGTGCTCGTCTACTGCTCCCCGGAGCGCCGGCCGGAGGTGAGGTCCGAGCTCGAGCGGCTGGGGGGTCGGGTCGCGCCGTTCAGGTTCCATCCGGAGGGGGTGCGGGCCCGGAGGGGCGCAGCCGCCTGGGCCCCCCGGATCTGGTAGGCCTCGTGGACGTCGATCGCGCGCGGATGCTCGCCTCCGGCTACCTGGACGCGAGCTCCGAGGCGATCCATCGCGTCGGGGTCGAGTGCCTGAACGACGTGACTGACGCCGCCGCGCTCCTCGCGGACGCCCTACGGGGAGGGGGCAAGCTGCTGATCTGCGGCAACGGCGGGAGCGCCGCCGACGCCCAACACCTTGCCACCGAGTTCGTCAGCACCCTTACCGTCGCCAACCGCCGCCCTGCGATCCCGGCGATCGCGCTCACCACGGACACTTCTCTGCTCACCGCCATCGCCAACGACTTCGGGTTCGAAGAGGTCTTCGAGCGGCAGGTCGAGGCGCTGGGGAGCGAAGGAGACGTGCTGATCGCCATCTCGACCGGCGGCGACTCCTCCAACGTGGTTCGCGCGTCCGAGCGCGCCCGTGCCCAGCACCTGAAGGTGGTGACGCTCACCGGTGAGAGCGGCGGCAGGCTCGCCCCCCTGGCCGACGTGGCCATCCGGGTCCCGAGCCCGGCGACGGGGCACGTCCAGGAGTGCCACCTGGCGGTGGAGCACCTGCTTGCGCTGCTGGTCGAGCAGGAGCTGTACCCGGCCGGTGCACCTGAAAGCTGGCCGAGCTGAACCCTCGCTCACGGGCGCTGTAGGGCGCTCGGCGCCGCCACGGCGCCGAGCCGGGTGACGTGCCGACGGCATCCGGCACGCTCGGTAGGCACGAAGTACCCGTTTCCCGGTACCCGAAGATGGCCCGGGCTGCGCATCCACTTGGACTCGGAGACGACCGATAGGTGCAGGTAGACGGCCGGATCCGCGGCCGAATCAGGGAGGCGAACGGTGGGGCCCAACCTGGGGAGGATGGCCCGAACCATCGGGTCATCGCTGGTGATCAGCCTGGCGCTCCTCGGGCTCCCGTCCCCCGCGTCCGCGGCCGGCCCGCCGCCCGGCAAGGTCTACATCAACGACGTGAGCGTCACCGAGGGCAACTCGGGCACGACGAACGCCACCTTCACGATCTCTCTCTCCCCTGCCCGCGGAAGCATCAGCGTGGACTGGGCGACGGCGGCCGGAACGGCGACGGCCGGCACCGACTTCACCTCGGCGAGCGGCAACGTGACCGTCTCGAAGAGCGCCCCGACCGTGCTGGTTTCGGTGCCCGTGATCGGCGACACGATCGACGAGTACGACGAAACGTTCTTCGTCAACCTGTCCAACGCGTCCGGCGGCGCGATCGGAGACTCGCAGGGCCTCGGCACGATCACGGACGACGACGCCCCTCCGAGCCTCACCGTGAACGACGTGACGGTCACCGAGGGGAACTCAGGCACTACCAACGCCACCTTCACCGTCGCCCTCTCCGCAGCGAGCGGCAAGACGATCACGGTTAGCTACGCGACCGCGGACGGAACGGCAGTCGCGCCCAGCGACTACACCGCGGCCTCGGGCAGCCT
>JACQDK010000124.1 GCA_016201135.1 Actinomycetota bacterium | reverse complement strand
GTCGCCGGCTCGCTCCGCGAGCCGGCGACCGCGGAGGGCGGCGACATGTTCTGGCTGGACGAGCGCACGCTCCTCGCGGGCCTCGGCTACCGCACGAACGAGGCCGGCGTGGCGCAGATCCGCGCGCTCCTCGAGCCCCGCGGCGTCGAGGTGATCGCGTTCGACCTTCCTCGCCGAGGAGGGCCGTCCGAATGCCTGCACCTGATGTCGCTGATCAGCCCGCTCGCGCCCGACCTCGTGGTCGCGTTCGTCCCCCTCCTTCCGGTACGCCTGGCGGAGCTCCTGCGCGCCAGGGACGTCGCGATCGCGCCCGTTCCCGAGGAGGAGCTCGGGTCGATGGGCCCCAACGTGCTCGCCCTGGCCCCGAGGTTGGCGCTCGCGCTCGAGGGGAACGACCAGACGCGCGGGCAGATGGAGGCTGCGGGGGTCGAGGTCCGCACCTACCGGGGCGACGAGATCTCGCGCAAGGGCGACGGCGGGCCCACTTGCCTCACGCGGCCTCTCGATCGGGGCTGACGGGACGGCCCGCCGGCGCCGGGACCCTCGGCACGGGGCGAGGAAGACGTGCGGTCCTAGGTTCGATGGTGGGAGGTGCGCGATGAGACGCGACACCGTGATCCGCTGGGCGGGGCGACGCCTGCGGCCCACCCGCCGGTTCGGGGTCCTGCCGAACCGGACGCACCTGGGTCGTGGCGTCCGGCGGCGAGGCCATCTTCCGAACGCCCGGCGAGCCAGGTGAGCCCTCGCGGATCAAGCTGCCGGTGCGGGCGGCAACGCCGGCCGGACGACCGCGTCAGGCGGACCCCACCAGCTCCTCGACAGCTTGAGCGAGGACCTCCGAGTGCCGGTCGACGTCCTCGGCCGTGGTGGCCGGCGACATCAGCGCCATGTTGTGGAAGGGGGTGATCAGGATCCCCCGGTTCAGCATGTACAGATGTATCAGCGGGTCGAGCTCGTGGTCCTGGCCGGCGTGCGCCTGCTCCCCGTTCCGCGCCCTGTCGGGCCGGAACAGGTACTCGACCCGGCACCCGACCCGCGTCACGTGCCAGGGCAGCTGCTGCGAATCGATCACGCCCTGGACCCCGCCTTCGAACCGCTCCCCGAGCCTGATCATGCGCTCGAACGCCTCGTCGGTGAGCACCTCGCCGAGCGTCGCCCTCATCGCCGCGAGCGAGAGCGCGTTCCCCGCCAGAGTGCCGCCGATCCCGCCCACGTCCGCATTCGCATAGTCGGTGCCCGCGTAGATCCGCTCGGAGACCTCGGCCGAGACGCCGTAGGCGGCCGAGGGGATCCCGGCCCCTAGGGTCTTCCCGATCGTGAGGAAGTCCGGTCGGAGGCCCCAGGCGCGCGTGGCCCCACCGGGACCCGCGCTGATCGTGTGCGTCTCGTCGATGATCAGCAGCGTCCCGTGCTTCGTGCAGAGATCCCGCACGCCCTCGTGATAACAGGGTTCGGGCAGCACGATGCCGATGTTCGTGAGCGCCGGCTCGAACAGGCACGCGGCGACGTCGCCTTCGGCCAGCGCGCGCTCCAGCCCTTCGAGGTCGTTGATCTCGACGACCTTGGTCGTGAGGTCGAGGGGAACCGGCTTCCCGACGTTCCCCGGGCTCTCCACCACACGGCCCTGCTCGTCCAGGCGCGCGAACGTCTCGTCCACCGACCCGTGGTAGTTCCAGTTGTGCACGACGATCTTCGGACGGCCGGTGATCTCACGCGCCCATCGGATCACGAACCGGTTCGCGTCCGTGGCCGTCAGGCAGAACTGCCAGTAGGGCAGGCCGAAGCGCCTGGCCATCTCCGTGCCGACCCAGGCGGCGTCCTCGGTCGGGAGCATCAGCGTGATGCCCTTGGCCGCCTGCTCGGCGATCGCGTCGACCGCGACCTTCGGCGAGTGCCCGGCCATCCCGCCCGTGTCGCCCAAACAGAGGTCGACGAACTCGTTGCCGTCGACGTCCCAGAAGTGGGCCCCCTCGGCCCTGTCCACGAACACCGGGTAGTCTCCGGGCCAGCGAACCATCCAGTTCATCGGGACCCCGTACAGCAAAGACCGCTTGGCGTCCTCGGAGAGCGCCCCCGAGCGAGCGTGCCGCTCGCGGAAGGTGGAGCGCTCGCGGCTCGTGAGCTCAGCCACTCGGGAACGATCGATGGTCTTCACAGGTGCCTCCCTCCGGCGGGGTGCGCAGAGTCTAGTACCGAGTGCCCCGGCGCCGGATCGGGCGGTCCCCGCGTCAGAGGGCTCGCCTCGAAGGCCGCCGCCCCCCGCCCACCGCCCGCCGACCGGGCGGTGGGCGAGACCGACCGGCGGATGTCACCTCACCCGCCACGGTCGGTCCTGCGGGCCTCGCTCCGGGGGTCGAAGGAAGTTGGCGCGGATGGTCAAGCCAGAGCCGAAACCGTCCGATGCCGATTGCGCCATGGCCACGAATGAGGATCCGCATGCCGCCCCCCGGCGGCGGACCACCGATCGGGTGAAGCGCAGGCTCGACGACGTCCCGGTCTCGCCGTCTCCCAACGCCAAGCCGCGAAGGCGAACTGGGGACGGCTGGCTGGATCGATGGGCCGACACCGTCTCCGATCTCACCCGGCTCCGCGGGAGCCATCCGATGGTCGACGCGGTGATCGACGAGCAGGTCGGACGCCGGATCCGCATCGGCGATCGCTGGCTCGCGGACTTCGCGTCCTGCAACTACCTCGGGTTCGACCTCGACGAGGAGATCATCGCCGCGGTTCCCGAGTACCTCGCGAAGTGGGGAACGCACCCATCGTGGTCGCGGCTGCTCGGCAGCCCGCGCCTGTACGAGGAGATCGAAGAGCAGATGACGGACCTCCTCGTGTGCGAGGACGTGCTGCTCCTGCCCACGATCACGCACATCCACACTTCGGTGATCCCCGTGCTCGTGGGCGACGGGACGATCTTCCTGGACGGCCGTGCCCACAAGACGATCTACGACGGCGCGATGTACGCGGCCGGCCACGGCGCTACCGTGGTTCGGTTCCGCCACAACGACTTCGAGCATCTCGAGGAGCTGCTGCACGCGAGCGATCCCGCGCTGCCCCGGCTGATCGCGATGGACGGCGTGAACTCCATGACGGGGAACGCCCCCGACATCGGCGAGTTCGCCCGCATCGCGCGAGAGCACGACACCCTGCTGTACGTGGACGACGCCCACGGGTTCGGCGTGATCGGAGAACGGACCCCGGACGAGCTGTGCGACTACTGGGTGAAGGGCAACGGTGTGATGCGTCACCTGGACGTGCCCTACGACAACGTGATCATGGTGGCCGGGTTCTCGAAGGCCTACTCCTCCTTGCTGGCGTTCATCGCGCTGCCCACCAGGATGAAGGACGCCCTCAAGGTGCTGGCTCCTCCATACCTATACTCCGGACCGTCGCCCGTGGCCTCGCTAGCCACGACGCTCGCCGGGCTCCAGGTGAACAGGACGCGCGGCGACCTGTACCGGGCCGAGTTGCACCGGAAGACGCGGCGGGTGCTGGAGGCGCTCCACAGGTTCGGGATCCGAACCCCGAACCGGTCCGGGTACCCGATAGTCGAGGTGCCCCTGGCCAGCCACGAGGAGATCGACGAGATGGGGCGCTACCTGTTCGAGCACGGGATCTACGTGACCATGGCGGCCTACCCGCTCGTGCCCAAGAACGAGGTCGGCTTCAGGGTCCAGGTGACCGCCGCCAACACGGACGAGGAGATCGACGAGCTGGTCCAGGTCCTGGGGTCGCTTAAGGACCACTTCCTGCTGGAACAGGCCGTCGCGACCGTCTGAGCCGTTCGGACCGGCCCTCAAGGCGGCGGCGCACGGGCCGATACCAGTTCTCAGGTAGTCAGTTCGGTCATCCGAGCGCCGATAGCAGGATTCGTATGAGGAAACGTGCCTGGCTCGCATACCCGATCCTGGCGACGGTCGCCACCGTCGTGTACTACGCCACGGGTCATGTGAGCGTCCTCTTCAACGTGATCGGCTTCTCCTCGCCGGTCGCGATCGTGATCGCGGTACGGATGCACAAGCCCGAGCAGCGCGCCCCCTGGTACCTGTTCGCGCTGGGTCAGACCCTCTTCATCACCGGCGACGTCCTCGCCTACAACTACGAACGATTCTTCGGGCAGGTCCTCCCCTACCCTTCCATCGCCGACGTCGCGTACCTGTCGGTGTACCCATGCCTGGCGCTCGGCCTGCTGCTGCTGGTGCGCCGCCGCAGCCCCGGTCGCGACTGGGCGAGCTTCATCGATTCCCTGATGGTTGCGATCGGGGTGGGCACGCTGTCGTGGGTCTTCCTGATCTCTCCCTACTGGCACGACGAGCAGTCGGGCCTGCTCACGAAGCTCACCTCGATGGCGTACCCGATCATGGACGTGATCCTGATCTCCGTCGCGATCCGGTTGGCGGTGGGTGCCGGCCGGAAGGCGCCCTCGTTCCTTCTCATGCTCGGCGCCGCGGCCGTGCTCTTCGTCACGGACGCGCTCTACGGGTGGTCCCTGCTGCACAAGCCCTACCAGCCCGGCAGCGGTCTCCTTGAGATCGGCTGGATCGCCTTCTACGTGGGGATAGGGATGGCCGCGTTGCACCCGTCGATGCCGACGCTGGCGGAACGGGCTCCCGAGCGGATGGACCGCTTCAGCCTGCCACGACTGGCTCTGCTCTCCGGCGCCGCGCTCATCCCGCCGGTGCTGCGACTGGTGCAGACGGCCCGACACGAGCAGATCGACTCGGGCGTGCTCAGCTCGGTCTCGATCGCCCTGTTCCTGCTCGTGGTCTCCCGGATGGCCGGCTTGATCCGCCAACAGGAGCGATCGACCCTCCGCGAGCGCGCCCTGCGCGTGGCCGGCGCGGAGCTGGTGACCGCCACGAGCCGCGAAGGGATCTACGCCTCCGCGATCGACGCCGTCCGTACGCTCGCCGGTGACGTCGCGATCCGCGTATGCGCCGTCCTGGACGATCCGGGCACGTTCACGATCGCGGCCGCGGCCGGATCCGACGAAGACGTCCTCGGCCGGACGTTCCCCGTCTCGACGCTCGCACAGCCCAAGCTTGACCGGCTGCTGGGGCGCCGGTCGTACCAGGTGCTCGGCGTCGACAGCTCATTGCGTGAGCCGCTGGGCCTGCCGCAGGAGAGCGCGTTCATCCACGTGTCGCCCCTGTTCATCCGCGACGAGCTCCGAGGTCTGATGGTCGCCGCTGGTGCGACGCCCTTGCCGCGGCCCATCGTCGACGGCCTGGAGGCGCTCTCGTCGCAGCTGTCCCTGGCCCTGGAGAGCGCGGTGCTGACGGAGGAGCTACTGATCCAGCAGAGCGAGGCCAGGTTCTCCTCGCTGGTCAAGAACGCCAGCGACGTGGTCGCCGTCATCGATCCCGACACGGTGATCCGGTACGCGAGTCCCTCCTCGTCGCGCGTGCTCGGCTACGAGCCGGGTCAGCTCGAGGGAACGAAGTTCGCCGACCTCGTGTACGCCGACGACAAGACGAGAGCTCTGAGCTTCCTGACGGCGATCGGAGAGAGCGAGGGTCACACGGGTCTGCTCGAGTTCCGCGTGAACCACCACGACGGCACCACGATCCACGCGGAGACCCTTCGCACCGACCTCCGGCACGACCCGAACGTTAAGGGCATCGTGCTGAACGTGCGCGACGTGAGCGAGCGCAAGACCTTCGAGGAGCAGCTCGAGCATCAGGCCTTCCACGACACAGTGACCGGCCTTGCGAACCGCGCGCTCTTCCGTGACCGCGTGACCCACGCCCTCGAGCGGCAGCAGCGCGACCCGAGGCCCGTGTCCGTCCTGTTCATGGACCTGGACGACTTCAAGACCATCAACGACTCGCTCGGCCATGCCACCGGCGACCGGGTCCTGCGTGAAGTGGGAGAGAGGCTGAGGGAGTGCCTCCGCGCCGCCGACACCGCGGCGCGCATGGGCGGCGACGAGTTCGCGGTCCTGCTCGAAGACGGCGGAGACGGCGTGCAGGCCGCCGACGTCGCCGACCGGATCATGCGATCCCTCGAGGAGCCGTTCCTCCTGGAGGCCAAGGAGGTCTTCGTGCGCGCGAGCGTCGGTATCGCGATCACCGAGGGGATCGCGCCCGCCGGGACCGAGGCGGCCGAGGGAGCCGAAGACTTTGGAGGCACCGAGGGCGCCGAGGAGCTGATGCGCAACGCCGACGTCGCCATGTATATGGCGAAGGAGAACGGCAAGGGCCGCTACCAGGTGTTCGAGGCCGCGATGCACGACACGGCGCTCAAGCGCCTGGAGCTGAAGGCGGACCTGCAGCGCGCGCTCGAGCACGGCGAGTTCAGGCTGCACTACCAGCCGGTCATCGAGCTCGGCACCGGGCGCATCTCCGGCGTGGAGGCGCTGATCCGTTGGATCCACCCGGCCCGAGGCCTGATCCCGCCGCTCGACTTCATCCCGCTCGCCGAGGAGACGGGCCTGATCGTGGCGATCGGGCACTGGGTCCTTCGGGAGGCGTGCACGAACGCGGTGGCGCTGCAGAAGAACTTCCCGTCCGACCCGCCCTGTCACATGGCCGTGAACCTCTCGGCGCGGCAGCTCCAGCGGGTGGAGATCGTGGACGAGGTTGCGGGGATCCTGAACGAGACGGGCCTCGCGCCGAGCTCGCTGACGCTCGAGATAACCGAGAGCGTGATGATGCAGGACATGGACCTTTCGATCGAGCGGCTCACCGCCCTGAAGTCGCTCGGCGTGCAGCTCGCGATCGACGACTTCGGGACGGGCTACTCGTCGCTCAACTACGTGCGCCGGTTCCCGGTCGACATACTGAAGGTCGACAAGTCATTCATCGACGGCGTCTCGGACGGCGGAGAGTCCTCCGCCCTGACGGCTGCGGTGATCGAGCTGGCCGGGATCTTGAACCTGAAGCCCGTCGCCGAGGGCATCGAGCGCGCCGATCAGCTGGAGCGTCTGCTCGAGCTGCACTGCGATTTCGGCCAGGGCTTCTTCTTCGCCAAGCCGCTCCCGTCCGACGAGCTCACCGTGCTGCTCACAGAGCGCCGGCAGATGGAGTCCGAGGCCGAGGCCCTGGCGAACGGCTGATCCCTCGCCCACTGCGGTTCCCGGCAACACTTCGCAAGCACACCCGGTCCTTGACGCGACGCGTACCATGCGGAGGTGCGCGCCCGCCTCCGGATCGCACTTGCCCTGCTGCTGATCGCGCCCGGCCTCGTCCCGCTCCCGGCCGCCGCCGGGACGTCGCCGGCCCCGGCAGCAGGGAGCGATCTCAGCACGCCGGGGTGGGTCGGCCGTATCGACGACCTCGTCGCGGGCCGCCATGTGTCGGTGGCCATCGCCTACCAGGGCAAGTTCATCTATCGCCACGACGCCTGGGTCGAGCGGCTCCCAGCCTCGAACGAGAAGCTCCTGCTCTCGATGGCGCTCCTGGACGCTCTCGGCCCCGACACGACGATCCCCACGATCGTGAGGGCCGAGGCGGCCCCCGTGGACGGCGTCGTGGCCGGCGACCTATGGATCTCGGGACGGGGCGATCCGCAGGTGGGCCGCGCAACGATGGCGGAGCTCGCCAAGCAGATCGCTGCCGCAGGGATCGTCCAGATCCAGGGACGCGTGATGGGCTCCACCTCCTACTTCCGCCGCGAACACTGGGCCGACGGCTGGAAACAGCACTACACGCTCGACGAGGTGCCGTTCCCCACCGCGCTCGCGTACCGCGGGAACGTGGGGCCGTCCGGCGGCCACATCAACGACCCCGAGAGGCGCGCCGCCAAGGAGCTGACACGCCGGCTGGAGCACCACGGAGTGCAGGTGGACGGCAGGCCCGGGATGGGTCATCCGAGCGGCCCCCTCACGCTCGTGGCGAGCGTGGACTCCCAGCCGCTGTCGACCCTGATCCGCGAGATGGACGTCGACTCCCTGAACTTCTACGCGGAGGAGCTGGCGAAGGCGCTCGCCGCAGCGGAGGACGGTCCGCCGGCCAGCTTCGACCAGGGCGCGCGGGCGATCTCGGCGTTCGAGGACGCCCAGGGTGTGGCCGGCTTCCACCACCACGACGGCTCGGGGCTCTCCTACGACGATCGGGTCACCGCGGCGAGCATCGTCCGGATGCTGTGGGCGGCCGAGGCCGCCACCTGGGGGACGACGCTTCGCCTCGCGCTGCCGCACGCAGGAGAGGGCACCCTCGAGCACCGCCTGAAGGGCGTGCGCGTGCGGGCCAAGACCGGCACGCTCTCGGCGGTCTCGGCGCTCTCGGGCTGGGTGTGGCTCGACAAGGTGGGGGCTTGGGCGGAGTTCTCGATCGTGTCCCACGGCTTGACGAAGGCCAAGGCCGTTCGCATGGAGGACGCGATCGTGACCACCGTCGCGAACCACGCCCCCTGACCGACCCGGCTGTTCGCTTCCCGCTGCGGCGGCGCGATAGGCTCGGCCTGAGGGGGTCCGATGACGGACGGGCTGCAGGCCGAGCGGACGCCGGCGGGCAGGCGCCGGCCGCCTCGGCGCGCCGGCCGGCGGCGCCCGGTCGGTGAGCCACCGCCCCTGCCGCGCGACATCCGCGGAGTCGCATGGCTCTGGATCGGCGCCGTCGCCGCGCTGGCGGTAGTGGTGGCCCTCGGATACGTATCGGGCGTCAGCGGCCGGGGGCAGCGGACCGTCGACGAGGTGGTAGCCCGATCGATGGCGCGGATCCGCGCCGACCGGCTGCACCGCACGGCCGAGCAGCTCCACGAGGCCTTCGACTGGACCGTCCTGCTGATCGCGTTCCGCTGGATGGTCGTCGTGGCCCTCCTCGTCGCGCGGCGCTGGCGACACATCGCGGTGTTCGCGGGGACCGTGATCGCGGTGGGGGCCCTGACCCTCTGGATGCCCACGGCTGGACCCGAGGGAACGGGCGTCGTCGGGCATCCCTCCCAGGCGGCCGCGGGCCTGGCCGTGACGCTCCTGGGCGTCGTGTACGGGCTCGCGCCCCGAGGACCCTGGCGCTCGGCGGCGCGTGCCTCCACATGGATACTGCTCGCCGGGCTCTGGGCGGTCCTTCTCGTGACGGACCAGAACACCTTCACGGAGGTCCTCACCGGGCTCGTGATCGGTATCGCGGTGCCGTTCCTCGCCTACCGGATCTTCACGCCGGAAGCGGTCTTCCCCGTCACGTACCGCCGGGGCAAGGCCGCCCACCTGGATGTCACCGGCCGCCGCGGCGAGGCGATCATGGAGGCCTGTCGCGACCAGCTCGGACTTCCGGTGGCCCGGGTCGCGCCGTTCGGCCTCGCCGGGTCCGGCGGATCGACCCCCCTGCGGATGGATCTCGAGGACGGGGGGGTCCTCTTCGGGAAGCTGTACGCCACGAGCCATCTCCGCGCCGACCGCTGGTACAAGCTCGGCCGAACGATCCTCTACGGCGCGCTCGAGGACGAGCACTCCTTCAACTCGGTCCGCCGGATGGTGGAGTACGAGGATCACATGCTCCGGTACCTGCGCGACCACGACGTCCCGACCGCCGAGCCGATCGGGTTCCTGGAGCTCACACCCGAGCGCGAGTACGTGCTCGTCACGGGTTTCGTCGAGGGCGCCACGGAGATCCTCGACGCGAAGGTCGACGAGCGCGTGATCCGCAGCGGCCTGGACCTGATCCGCAGCCTGTGGGGGGCCGGCGTGGCCCACAGGGACGTGAAGCCCTCGAACCTGCTGGTGCGCGACGGAGAGGTGATCCTGATCGACGACGCCTTCTGTCAGGTGCGTCCCTCACCGTGGCGCCAGTCGGTCGACCTGGCGAACATGCTCCTCACGCTCGCGCTCCGCTCCGACCCGCGAACCGTGTACGTGATCGCCACCCAGGTCTTCACGCCCGACGAGGTGGCGGAGGCGATCGCCGCGACCCACGGCGTGACGATCCCCTCGCAGCTGCGCACCTTACTGCGCCACGACGACCGGAACCTCGTGGAGGAGTTCCGCTCGCTCGTGCGGCCGGGACTCTCGATGTCCCGCGCGGCGCTCAAGTTCGTCCTTTCGGCGCCCGAAGTGAGCGTGGTCATCCCTGGAATCAAGAGTTCCGCGCAGGCCGAGGAGAACGCGGGCGAGTCCGACGGACAGTACAAATTGGTCGGAGACATTTTTGAGAGCGAAGACATTGAGGCTGGTTTCGGAGGAGACGCATAACATGGCGAACAACGATCTCAAGGGGAAATCGGCGGCGATCCTCGTG
>JACQDK010000127.1 GCA_016201135.1 Actinomycetota bacterium | reverse complement strand
TCGCGTATCAGCCCCATGACCGTGAGGAACGTGACGGACTTGCCCGAGCCCGACTCGCCCACCACGCCGAGGGTCTCCCCGGCGTCGAGCGTGAACGAGACACCGTCCACGGCCTTGACGAGACCGTCCTCGGTCGGGAAGTGGACCGTGAGGTTCCGGACCTCGAGCAGCGGCTCAGGCACCTACGTGTACCTCACCCGCGGGTCCAGGAACGCGTACAGGATGTCCACGACGAGGTTCGCGATCACGATGAAGAAGGCCCCGAGCACGGTCACGCCCATCACCGCGGGGAAGTCCGCGCTGTAGAGCGCCTGGATCGTGTACTGGCCGAGCCCCGGCAGCTGGAACACGCTCTCCGTGATCACCGCGCCCCCGAGCAGGAACGCGACGTCCATGCCGAACATCGTGACCACGGGGGTCAGGGCCGATCGCAGGCCGTGCTTGTAGATCACCCTGCGCTCGGAGAGTCCCTTCGAGCGCGCGGTGCGGATGTAGTCCTCGCTCATCGTCTCCATCAGGTTCCCTCGGACCATGCGCGAGTAGAAGGCCGCCGAGGTGACCGCGAGCGAGATCCACGGCAGGACGAAATCGCCCTTCAGCACGGCGCCGATCACGGACTCCCCGGGGGGGATCCCGCTCGAGGGGGCGATGTGCCACGTGAAGTGGAACAGGTACAGCAGCACGAGTGCCAGGAAGAAGACGGGCGCGGAGACCCCGACCAGGGCGAAGATCATGGCCGCCCGGTCGATCAACGTCCCGGGCTTGATCGCGGAGATGATCCCGATGGGGATCCCCATCAGGAGCCACATGATCGCTCCTCCTACCGTCAGGGCCAGGGTGACCGGCAGGCGCGAGAAGATCTCGTCATGAACGGCCACCCGGTTGTACCAGGAGAAGTACACCTGCCTGTTCAGGAAGAGTCCCGGCCAGGGGATCAGGCCCTTGGCGAAGCCCCAGTACTGGTAGAAGACCGACCGGTCCAGGCCGAGGCTGTGCCGGATCACCCTCAGCTGAGCCGCCGTCGGGTGCTTGCCGGCGACCCGGATCGCCGGGTCGGTCGTGGGGAGCTTGACGAAGACGATGAATGTGAAGATGGAGATGACGATGAGGACCAGGATCATGAAGAGGGTCCTTCTGATCATGTACCGGAGCATCGCCGCCGCCTCCGTGTCGTGAGGGGGAGCCGGCCGGACGGCCGGCTCCCCCTCGATGACCCAACTAGCCGATCAGGAGCTCCCGGGCGCCAGAGCGACCTGGTCGTATGCCATCTGGCTGTCGAAGGCCGAGAACGTGTAGTTCTGGACCCTGTCGGAGATCACGTTGATCGTGTTCGAGAAGGTCCATGGAATGATCGCCGCGACCTGCTCCATCAGGTACTTGTCGTCGGCGGCCCAGCACTTCACAGCGTCATCGCCACTGAGCTTCTCGCACTGCTCGATCTGGCTGTTCATGCTCGGCACGTCGGTGATGCTGAACCCGTACTTCGTCAGCTGATCGGGCGTCGCCCCTATCAGGGAGTAGTTCGCGTTCCCCTGGGCAAGGATGTTCGGCCCGTACATCGTCAGGTAGAAGAAGGTGAAGGCGTCAGGCCAGTCCTGGAGCCAGCCGGGCGTCAGCATCACGGCGATGTGGTTCTTGGGGTCGATCAGCTTGGCGTACGCCGTGCCGCCGTCGAACTCCTTCAGGTCCAGGCTCAACCCTATCGCCTTGAGGTTCTGTGCCACCTGGGCGTTGAATGCCTCGGCGTCGGTGTCGTTCGCTCCGACCGCGAGGATGTTGCTGCACGCCGGGACGTCGCAGACCCCGTCACCGCTCGTGTCGTACTGCGTCGCCAGCTTCATCGCGGCCTTCGCGGCCGCCAGTCCGTCCGGAGAATCCGCCCCCTGGAAGTTGGTCGACGGGTACGGGTTGTAACCCTTCATCAGGTCCGTCCCGTCCGACGTGGTCAGCAGACCGTCGGGGACGAAGTGGGTCGCGATGTCCCCTGAGATGGGGCCCCCGTTGATCTTCTGGAGCGCCGCTTTGTCGATCGCGTACTGCACGGCCTTCCGAACGTTGATGTCGTCGAAGGGCGCCACCGCCGGGTTCAGGCCGATGTAGTAGTTGCCTGGGCTGGGGTTGACGAAGATCCGGCTCTTCAGGCTGGGGTCCGAGTTGAAGGTCCGAAGGACCGTCGGCGGGACCCCGTTCTGGAACATGGTGTCCAGCTCGTTGGCCTGGACCTTCTTGTCCAGCACCTCCGGGTCCGCCCCCGTGGAGACCGTGACCTGTATCGCGTCCACGTACGCGGGGCGCAGGGTGTCCTGGCCGTCCGCGACCCAGGACGGGTTGCGCACGAGGCTCCAGAACTTGTTCGGCTGGTAGCCCGTGAGCGGCGTCTGCTGCTTGGCCGGCACGGTGAAGTCGAGCTTGTCCGAACCCGCCCACATGTACGGACCGGAGGCGACCATGAAGCGCCCGTAGTCGTCGTCGTGGCCGGTGGCCACGCCGAGCGGCGCGCTGGGGTCGGTTGGGCTGGGCGGGATCGGCGCCGTCGCCGGCATCGCGAACATGTAGCCGAGGTACCCGGCCGGCTTGGTGAGGTGAACCTCGAGCGTGTACTTGTCGGGCGTCACGAGCCCCGAGATCGTCGTTGCCTTGCCGCTCGAGTAGTCGTCGAACCCCTGGATGATGCTGTAGTAGAAGGGATAGCCCGCCGCAACCGAGGGCGTCGCCTCACGGATGACGGCCCTGACGATGTCCGGCGCGGTGATCTCCGTGTCCTGCATAGGCGGCGCGTAGTGGATCCCCTGCTTCATCTTGAAGGTCCAGATGAGCCCGTCCGAGGAGATCTGCGGCATCGCCGACGCGAGGTCGGGCCGGAGCACGTTGCCACCGTGAGACGAGTCCTGGCCGTTGTAGGACAACAGCGTCCGCAGCAAGCAGCAACGGTAGAAGGCGAATGAGACCTGGTAGTACTCCTTCTGCGGGTCGAAGCCCGTGAAGACGTCGCTGTTCATGCCGATCCTGAGCGTGCCGCCCTTCTGGAACTGGGCCCCGGGCGACGCCGTCACGACGCTCGAGGTACCACCTCCGCCGCACGCTACGGCCACCATCCCGAGGATGGCGGCGATCGCGAACAGCTTCACATGTCGTGTCATACGATCCCCCCTCCTGCCTTGCCCTACCTGCCTCGATCGCGTTCCGATCATGCCGTCGAAACCGCCTCCTTCGTCTGCTCCCCGGCCCTCCTTTCGGCCTTCCTCTTCGATCGTCTATACGACATCGCTGCCGCCCGGGGATCGAAGGCGTCCCTCAGGCCGTCCCCCACCAGATTGAACGCCAGGGTGGTGGCCAGCAGGAACATACCGGGGAAGAACATCGTCCACCAGGCCGCATCGAAGATCTGGCTGGCGTCGGACAGCTCGTGACCCCAGGAGGGCACGCTCGAGGGAACCCCGATCCCCAGGAACGAGAGGCTCGCTTCGAACAAGATGTTGCTGGGGATGAGGAGCGTGGTGTACACGATTATCGGGGCCACGATGTTCGGGAGGATCTCACGCAGCATGATCCGGGTGTTGCTGGCGCCCATGGCTCGGGCCGCCTCGACGAACTCGCGTTCGCGGAGCGTGAGAACCTGACCGCGCACGATCCGCGCTATGTACGGCCAGCTGAAGAGCCCGATCACGTAGCTGACGAGCAGGAGGCCCGGCTTGACGAGACCCCACATGCAGCCCGTGTCCTGGAGCCCGCACGCCGAGACGAGCCCGAGGGCAAGGAGCAGCACGGGGAGCGAGAGGACCACGTCCATCAGGCGGGAGATGAGCGTGTCGATCTTGCCGCGGTAGAAGCCGGCCACGACGCCGAGAAGCACCCCGACCACCATCTCGAGCCCCGTCGCGAAGAACGCGACGATGAGCGACGTGCGGGCGCCGTACATGACCCTTACGAACAGGTCCCGGGCCGCCACGTCGGCGCCGAACCAGAAGGCCTTGCTGGGGCCCTTCGGCAGCCCGTACTGGTCCGTCATCGTGAACAGGAACAGCTGGTTGGGACCGTGGTGGGTGACCTCGCGCGAGATCCAGGGCGCGGCGATCGCCATCACGATCAAGCAAGCGATGAAGACGATCCCCACGAAGGCGAAACGGTCGCGCCGGAACCGGCTCCAGAAGATCTCGCGGGGACTCCTGCCGACTACCTCGCTGGCAGGGCCGGCCGGCGAGCCCGGTGATCCGGGCTCGGCCGAGACGTCCTCCGCGATCTTCGCCACGCGGTGATCCCCCTGGTCCCGGTCTCGCTAGGAAAGGTTCCCCTGAGAAGCGCCCAGAGTATACGCCGACCCCCTCAAGAAAGCGCCCGTCAACGGCAGAGGTCGGCGAGCCGGGGCAATATGTCGATACCGCGAAGCTCTCCCAGGGACCCAGCGGCGCAAGCGGTCTCGCCGAACGCGGCGGAACCGTCGGGGGCGACGCCGGCCCCGCTCACGAGGAGCGGGACCGGATCGGCGGTGTGCGCCTTCCGCAAGCACGAGGTGGCGTGGTCGGCGGTGACGGCCACCACGCATCGCCCGAGGTCGATCCCGGACAGGACCTCCCCGAAGAACGCCCGGTCGATCGCGGCCACGACGTCGCGCTTGTCCTCCGCCCGGCCGTCGTGAGCCGGCACGTCGGGGCCCTTCAGGTGGACGTACAGGGCCTGGAAGGGCCCGAGCGCCTCGGACGCCAGCCCCGCCCACTCCGCGTAGCGCTCCTCGGCGGCCGGGCCGAAGCCCGCCGGATCGAGCCGAGGAGCCGGCACCGGCTCCATCCCGAGCGCGATCGAGATCCCCCGCTCCACCGGCATCTCGACGAAGCAGCCCCAGCTCATCCCGAACCTCTCGCGGATCGGCTCCAGGCGCGGGAGGCGGTCGCCCCCGTCCCTGGTGAGGATCAGGTTCCCGGGGAGCCTTCCCTCCGCTCGGCGGCGGGCGTTCACGTCCGAGGCGTCCAGGATCCTCGCGGAGCCCTCCACGAAGGCGTTCGTGAGCTGCGCGGCGTGGAGCGCCTCCTCGGAGCCGTCGAGCGGTTCGCAGGTCACGACGCGGGGCTCGAACGTCTCCAGTGCCACGCCCAGATGCCCCTCGCGCCGGTAGGCGGGGTCGGTGTTGGTGACGTTCGCGGACAGGCCCGAGCCGTCGGTGGAGCGGATCACGAGTGCCCCCCGATGCTCCACGGTCGCCCGCAGCTCGAACGACGCGCCGGGAAGCTCGAGCTGCGTGTTGACCTCCTCGGCGAGGGACCTGGACTCCTCGCTCGAGAGGTCGCGGCCGACCCGCCGGTCGATGATCTCGGGCCAGTCGGCCGTCGCGAAGTTCACCCGGTAGGCGAGGTCACCGTCTCGAAGGTCCATGCCGATCCCGACCGCCTCGAGCACCCCGCGGCCGGGGTGCTCCTCGCGGGGGTCGTAGCC
>JACQDK010000123.1 GCA_016201135.1 Actinomycetota bacterium | reverse complement strand
CCGGGGCGCCGAGGATCTGCTGCGGGAGGCCCTCCAGAAGGCGGGGGCGAGATGACCGGCGAGGACCGAGTGATCGACCCGGCCGAGCTCTCGCCGGAGGATCGCGAGCTCGACTTCGCGCTGCGTCCGCGCTCGCTGGGCGACTTCGTCGGCCAGGAGCGCGTGAAGGAGCAGCTCGCGCTGCTCATCGACGGGGCCCGCGCCCGCCGCGAGCCCATCGACCACCTGCTGTTCAGCGGGCCGCCGGGCCTGGGCAAGACCACCCTGGCGCAGATCGTGGCGCACGAGATGGGGGCGGGATTCCGGCCCACGAGCGGTCCGGCGCTCGAGCGCCCCAGCGACCTCGCGGCGATCCTCACGAACCTGGAGGACGGCGACATCCTCTTCGTGGACGAGATCCACCGGATGCCGCGCGCGGTCGAGGAGGTCCTCTACCCGGCGCTCGAGGACTTCTCGCTAGACGTGGTTCTCGGGAAGGGGCCGACGGCGCGGAGCATCCGCCTGGAGCTCCCGCGGTTCACGATCGCCGCCGCCACCACCCGGCCCGGCCGGATCACGCTCGCCCTGCGCGAGCGGTTCGGGTTCTCTCCCCGGCTCGACTACTACTCGCGGCAGGAGCTCGGCTCGATCGTGGCGCGCTCGGCCGGGATCCTCGGCGTCGGCATCGACGAGGAGGGCGCCGCCGAGATCGCGAAGCGTTCCCGAGGCACGCCTCGCGTGGCGAACCGGCTGCTGCGGCGCGTCCGTGACTTCGCCGAGGTGCGCCACGACGGCCGGGTGAGCGGCGAGGTCGCCCGGCGGGGCCTGGAGCTCTTCGAGGTCGACGAGGAGGGGCTGGACCGCCTCGACCACGCGATCCTCGTCGCGATCCTGGAGAAGTTCGGCGGTGGCCCGGTCGGGCTCTCGACGCTTGCGGCCGCGGTGGGAGAGGAGACCGACACCGTCGAGGACGTCGTCGAGCCGTACCTTCTCCAGCTTGGGTTCCTCCGGCGGACCCCACGGGGCCGGGTGGCCACCGAGAGGGCCTGGAGGCACCTGGGGCTCACCCCCCCGGGCACGCTGCCCCTATAGCCTCCGACGCGCGACCTGGCAGGTAGACTCGCAGCCCGAAACCACGAAAGGCGCTGACGATGATCGGGATCCTTGCGCAGGCGAGCTCCGGGACACAGTCGGGGAGCGGCCTCACCTTCCTCGTCCCTCTCGTCCTGATGGGCGGCGTCATGTACTTCATCATGATCCGGCCCCAGCGACGGCGGGCGCAGCAGCAGCGGGCCCTCCTGAGCAGCCTGGAGGTCGGCGACGAGATCATGACGACGGCCGGGATCCTCGGCACGATCACCGACATCGACGAGGACGAGGGCATCGTGACCGTCGAGATCGCTCCCGGCACGCGCATCCGCATGATCCGGGCCGGCGTCGCCCGCAAGCTCGTCGAGGACGAGGACTACGCCGACGACGATGCGGACGAGGACGCGGGGGCCGGCGGATCCTCGTGAGGAGGCGGCCGACCCGGTGAACCGGCCCGCAGGCCAGCTCCCGGCCTCCGTCACCCTCGAACAGGTCCAGGCCGACGAGGAGCTGTCTCTCTACATCGCCTCGGCCGACCGCGTGATGGAGGGCCTGGGGTTCACGGAGCACGGGTTCCGCCACGCGAACCTCGTGGGCAAGATCGCCTATCAGGTGCTGCACCGCCTCGGGTTCTCCGACCACGACGCGAACCTGGCCTGCGTGGCGGGATACCTGCACGACGTGGGCAACATGCTCTCTCGCGAGGCACACGGCCAGACCGGAGCCCTTCTCGTGTGCCACGCCCTCCGCGACAAGGTTCCCGGCGCCGATCTCGCGGCGATCGTGGCCGCGATAGCCAATCACGAGGAGGCAGACGGCCACGCGGTCTCGCCCGTGTCCTCGGCCGTGATCCTGGCCGACAAGTCGGACGTGCACAGGAGCCGTGTCCGTAAGTCGGGCCAGATCGAGTTCGACATCCACGACAGGGTCAACTACGCCGCGGAGCAGTCCTTCCTGCGGGTAGACTCCGACGCTCGCACGATCAACCTCGAGCTCACGATCGACACCGAGATAAGCCAGGTCATGGAGTACTTCGAGATCTTCCTCGGCCGCATGGTGATGTGCCGCCAGGCGGCGGAGACGCTCGAGTGCCGTTTCCGCCTGACGATCAACGGCGCGGAGCTCGCGTGAGGAACACCCGTCCGCTGTGGATCTCGGTGATCTTCGTCGGGGTCCTGATCGTGGGCTCGCTCACCGGGTTCTTCACCAAGACCCTCCAGCCGACCCTGGGCCTGGACCTCGAGGGAGGCCTGTCGGTGATCCTCGCCGCCCCAGCGGGCACGCCGCGCGATGTCCTCAACCAGGCCCTCGAGAACATCCGCAGCCGCGTGGACGCGTTCGGCGTCGGGGAGCCCGAGATCTTCGTCTCTGGGACCAACATCGAGATCCAGCTGCCGGGCCTTGCCCCGGGCACGATCCAGGCTCGAGCGAAGGACCAGTACTGCCTCGAGGATCCCGAGGGGACGAGCTACGGGTGCGCCGCCGACCAGGCGACCGTGCAGAGCGCGATCGGTGACATCTCGGTCACGCCTGTGCCGAAGACCGTCTGCATCGTGAACGGCAACGGGCAGCCTCTCGACCAGAAGAAGCTCTGCTTCGGAGCGCAGTCCCTCGCCGACTCGGCCCTCCAGGGGATCACGGTGGCGCCCAAGGCGAGCGCGTCGCCCTCGGCGAGCGTCAGCCCGAGTCCCTCGCCGTCCGCCTCGCCGGCTCCGCCCACCGCGGGCGCGGGGCAGTACTGCCTGACCGACGCGACCGGCGCGACGTTCGGCTGCTTCCCGGGCAAGGCGGGGGCGACCAAGGCCCAGGGGGCTCTCTCCACCAAGGTCACGCAGAACACCTACTGCCTGACCGCCGCGAGCACGACGGCCCCGAGCCCTGCCCCCACGCCCACCACGTCTCCGGCCAAGGCGAAGAAGAGCCCATCGCCCTCGGCGAGCCCGAGCCCGAGCCCCTCGCCTTCGGCGTTCTCCACCCTCTCGACTGAGGACCACCCCGCGCCGCTACCGTGCTCCTTCGGCACGAAGGCCAAGGCGCAGGAAGCCCTCGCCGCGCTGACGCCCGTGCACGCCACCCAGACCTTCTGCGTGCTCGGCTCTTCGGGGAAGAACCTCGGCTGCTACCTCACGCGCCCAGAGGCCTCGGCTCGCCAGCAGGAGACCGGCCAGCAGCACCTGCTGGAGGTGATAGGCGAGACCGCGCGGCTGGAGGAGCGCCAGGTCCAGCAGATCGTCGGGCCGACCGATCCGAGCTACGCGAGCATCCCTCTCACCTGTGCCACCCCCGAGGAGCAGCAGACGCCCTCCTGCGGCTTCGAGGCGCTCGCGAAGAAGCCCGTCGTCTACATGGGGTCCGGCGGCCTGAAGTACGAGCTCGGTCCCGTGGTCATCTCGGGATCCGAGATCACGAAGGCGACCGCCGTGTACCAGCAGGCGACGCAGACGAACCTCCAGACCGGCTGGGCGGTGCAGTTCCAGCTCGACAAGACGGGGGCGAGCACGTTCGCCGACATCACCACCCGACTGGCCGCGCTCCCTCAGGGCGACCCGACCAAGCAGATCGCGATCGCGGTGGACCGGAAGATCATCTCGAGCCCGCAGGTCGTGGGGGCCATCACAGGGGGCAACGGCGTCATCACCGGAAGCTTCAGCGAGCAGCGCGCGAAGGACCTCGCGACTCAGCTGAACGCCGGCGCCCTGCCGGTCGAGCTCACGCGGCAATCGGTGCAGACCGTGAGCCCCACCTTGGGAAAGCAGTCCCTCCGCCAGGGCATCGTGGCCGCCGTCGCCGGGCTGATCGCGCTCTTCCTGTACCTGCTCTTCTACTACCGGCTGCTCGGGGTCGTGGCCTGGCTCGGCATGTCCATCTGGGCGATCCTCGCGCTCGCTCTGGTCTCGATCGCCGGCGGTCAGTTCGGCTACAGCCTGACGCTCGCCGGCGTGGCGGGGCTCGTGATCTCGCTCGGCGTCACCGCCGACTCCTACATCGTGTTCTTCGAGCGGCTGAAGGACGAGGTGCGGAGCGGCAAGACCCCTCGCTCCGCCGTGCAGCCGGCGTTCAAGCGCGCCTACCGCACGATCGTGGCGGCCGACTCGGTCACCGGCATCGCGGCCATCGTCCTCTACGTGACGGCCGTGAGCTCGGTGAAGGGCTTCGCGCTCACACTGGGAGTGGCGACCGGGCTCGACCTGTTCGTCGTGTACTTCTTCAAGCGGCCTACCGTCTTCCTGATCGCGCGAAGCGAGCGCTTGGTCAACCTGCGCGGGTTCGGCCTGACCAGCGGCGTCGCCGCCGAGCCCGACGCGATCTCGGGCGGCTCTCGATGAACCTGCACCACGCGCTCGAGACGTACCGGGGCCACACCGTGCCTCGGTTCCGCCTGATCGAGAAGCGCAACCGCTGGTTCACGGTCTCGGGCGTCGTCATCCTGCTCTCGCTCGGGGGCCTGCTGTTCCGCGGGCTCAACCTCTCGATCGACTTCGAGGGCGGCGCGAAGCTGGAGTACCCGTTCAAGACCTCGGTGACGGTGCAGCAGGTCGAGGGCGTGCTCTCCGCGAACGGCCACCCCAACTCCCAGGTGCAGATCGTGAACGGGAACACGATCTCGATCCGGACGAGCACCCTCACTGCCAAGACCGGGCAGTCGGAGATCCTGCTGAAGGCGCTCGCCGACCAGGCGGGCATCACGACCTCAGACATCAATCAGACGGACATCGGGCCAACCTGGGGGGGCGAGATCTCCAAGAAGGCGGTCCGCGGCTTGATCGTCGTGCTGCTCGGGATAGGCCTCTACATCGGCCTGAGGTTCGAGCCGAAGATGGCGGCCGGCGCGATGATCGCGCTGGTGCACGACGTCGTGATCACGGCCGGCATCTACGCCCTCGTGGGCCGCGAGGTGACGCCCGCGACCGTGATCGCGATCCTCACGATCCTCGGTTTCTCGCTGTACGACACCGTCGTGATCTACGACAAGATCCAGGAGAACACGACCGGGTCGGGGATGGTCGCGAAGCTCGGCTACGCCGAGACCGTGAACGACTCGCTCAACCACGTGCTGATGCGTTCCGTGAACACGTCGCTCGTCGTGTTGCTCCCGATCTTGTCCCTGCTGCTCTTCGGGGGCGACACGCTGAAGGACTTCGCGTTCGCGATGTTCATCGGGGTGACGACGGGCGCGTACTCGTCGATCTTCATCGCGGCTCCCATCCTGGTGATCCTGAAGGGACGGGAGAAGCGGTTCCAGCAGCTCGAGCAGCGCCGCGCGGCCAGGCCCGTCCGGGTGGGCATGGGAGCCGCGGCCGGGGAGGCCGCGGCGAGCGAGGCCGCCGCGACCCGCTCGACCGCGCGGACGTCCTCAGGGACGGCCCGCCCGCGGTCCAAGGGCAAGAGGAAGCCGCCGGCCAAGCGGAAGCGGAGGTAGCTGATGGACCTGGACGAGATCAGGGCGCTCGTGCGCGAGGTGCCGGACTTCCCTGAGCCGGGCATCGTCTTCAAGGACATCACGCCGGTCCTTGCCGACGAGAACGCGTTCTCGACCATCATCGACCTGATCGTCGTGCACTTCGGCCGCGGCAACGTCGACAAGGTCGTGGGGATCGAAGCGCGCGGCTTCATCCTGGCGGCGCCGGTCGCCTACCACTTCGGCGCCGGTGTGGTGCCGGTGCGCAAGAAGGGCAAGCTGCCCTGGAGCACGGTGGAGGAGTCCTACGCGCTCGAGTACGGCGAGGCGACCCTGGAGCTGCACGAAGACGCGGTACGTCCGGGTGAGCGCGTGCTCGTGGTGGACGACGTGCTCGCGACCGGCGGCACCGCCCGGGCGGCGGCCTCGCTCGTCGAGCGGATCGGCGGGAAGGTCTGCGGCATCGCCTGCCTGATCGAGCTCGAGTTCCTGAAGGGCCGCGAGAGGCTCACCGACTACGATCTCTTCACGCTGATCCGGTACTGAGTCCGACCGGCGGTCGTGCCCCTGAGCGGGGCCCACCTGGCAGCATCTGTGCCCGTACACTTGCGCCAGGAGGCGCAGCGTGGACAGCAAGGACGAGGTACGCGTCGAGGCGCCGCAGCGGCGCGGAGGGATCCTCTCGCGCCTGCGCCCGGGCGATCAGGCGCCGCCGACCGCCTTCGAGCGGCTCCTGAAGACCGTCCGCTCCTACAACCAGAAGGCCGACGTCCGCGAGCTCCAGAAGGCGTTCGCGTTCGCTGAGGCGGCGCACGAGGGCCAGGTGCGCAAGTCGGGCGAGCCCTTCGTCTCGCACCCGCTCGCGGTCGCCTCGATCCTGGCCGACCTGCACCT
>JACQDK010000126.1 GCA_016201135.1 Actinomycetota bacterium | reverse complement strand
GGCGACACGTTCTCCCTCGAGTACCGGATCGTGGGGCGCGGCGGGCGGATCCGCTGGGTCCTGGACGAAGCCAAGCTCGTCCAGGCCGGCGGCGAGGCACCGTACTGGCAGGGGTTCATGATGGACGTCACCGAAAGGAGGGAGGCCCAGGAGCAGCTCTCCCATGCCCTGGAGGTGGAACGTGAAGCGGCGCAGCGCCTCCGGGCGCTCGACGAGATGAAGAACACGTTCCTGCAGGCCGTCTCCCACGACCTGCGGACGCCTCTGGCCGCGATCCTGGGGCTCGCGGTGACGCTCGAGCGAGGAGACGTGGAGCTCGACCCACAGGACTCACGCGACCTGGCTCGGCGGATCGCCGACAACGCGCGCAAGCTCGACCGGCTCGTCACGAACCTCCTCGACATGGACCGGCTGGCGCGCGGCATCGTGACGCCGAAGCTGCATCCGACCGACGTGGGAGCGCTCGTGCGGCGGCTGCTGGCGGAATCCGAGCTGATCGGCGGCTCGAGACTGCACATGGACATCCAGCCGGTGCTGGTCTCGGTCGACGGCGCGAAGGTCGAGCGGATCGTCGAGAACCTGCTCGCGAACACCGTACGCCATACGCCCACGAACGCACAGATATGGGTGGTGGTGAGGCCACAGGACGGCGGCGCCTCGATCGCGGTGGAGGACGACGGGCCGGGGGTCCCGACCGAGCTGCACGAGGCCATCTTCGAGCCGTTCCGGCAGGGACCCGACGCACCGCAGCACTCCCCCGGAGTCGGCGTGGGCCTCACGCTCGTGAAGCGCTTCGCCGAGCTCCATGGAGGCAGGGCCTGGGTCGAGGACCGCCCGGGCGGCGGCGCTTCGTTCCGCGTCTTCCTGCCCGACGGGCAGTCTCACGAGGACTGAATCGGCCGTCCCATCGGGGGCTGCCGAGTGGACTTCGATCGCTAGACGGCTGCCCAGCCGGCGACCGTGGGATGGTCCACGGCGCTGGGGCCGACCTGCGCGGCGCCCCCCGGCGACCCGACGCCGCTGACGCCGTCCGAAAAGTACTCGGCGTTGATCGCGGTGAACTGCTTCCACTCCGCTGGGACGTCGTCCTCGTAGAAGATGGCCGTGACCGGGCAGACGGGCTCGCAGGCCCCGCAGTCAACGCACTCGTCGGGGTGGATGTAGAGCATGCGGGGCCCCTCGTAGATGCAGTCGACGGGGCACTCGTCGACGCAGGCGCGGTCCTTCACGTCGATGCAGGGCTCTGCGATCGTGTACGTCATGGCCTATTCTCCTTTTCCACGGTGCCGACCTTGTAAACGTCCGGGCGTAAGTGTACGCACGGGGAAGCCGTCTGCAACGAACCCGATGGGCCCGCCCGGAAGGGGACGGCCTACCCGGGCGCCAGCGCCTCGAGGGTGGCGCGGAGCGAGGCCTCCGGGTCCCCGGGCGCGGCCACCATGTAGACGACCGGCACGTCGGCTCCGGCCTCGGTGAACGCTCGAAACCGCTCCCGGGCCGCGGCCGGATCGCCCAGCAGCCCGAGCCGGCGCGCGAAGCTCTCCGGCACGTCCCCGGGCCGGCCGGCGACGTAGGCGGCGGCGGCCCGCCTCGCCTCGTCTCCGAACCCCATCCGCTCGAACTGGCGGGCGTACGCGGGGAAGGACGCGTACTGGCCGAGGGCCTCCTTCATGGCCAGCAGCGACGCCTCCTGGTCGCCCCAGAGGCACGACCTCACGTACACGCCCACCGCGACCGCGCCGGGATCGCGGCCGGCGGCCTCGGCGGCCTCGCGCACCGCCGCGTGGGCCTCGGCGACCCGCTCCGGCGTGCAGCAGTTCAGCAGGACCCCGTCGGCGACCTCCCCGGCCAGGCGAACGGCACGAGGGCCTAGCGCCGAGATCCAGATCGGCACCGGTGTCCCGGGCAGGAGAGACAGGCTGCGGCCGTCCACCGCCTCGCCCGCAAGGAGGGCGCGCAACGACGCGACCTCGGCGCGCAGACGCTCGAGGGTCCCGGCGGAAGCCGGACCGGTCCCGATGCCGAGGATCGCCCTTCCGCCCGAGCGTTCCTGCACCGTGGCTGCGGCCATCGCCGTGAGCATCGGCGTCCTAGCCGCCATCGGAACGATCCCGGTGCCGAGCAGCATCTCGGTCGTCTCCCCGGCGAGCCCCATGAGCGCGGCGAAGACGTCGCGGCCGGCTATCTCAGGCAGGAACACCGCGACGTAACCGAGCTCCTCCCCGCGCCGGGCGAGCGCGGCGAACCCCGCCCAGGGCAGCGGGTCCCGAAGAGCGAGCGCCGTTCCCGCCGGGTGCCGGACCTGCCTCATCGCGGCATC
>JACQDK010000125.1 GCA_016201135.1 Actinomycetota bacterium | reverse complement strand
TCGAACATCGCCGCGCGCGCGGCCACCCCGCCCTCGGGCGAAACCGCCATCGACCCTCCGTCGAACACGAGCTCGTCCTGCCCGCCGACCGCGTTCACGTACACGATCCACGCGCCCGTCTGGCGCGCACGGTCCCGGCAGATCTCCAGTCGTTCCGCGCCCTTGTGCCGGTGGTAGGGCGAGCCGTTGATGTTGACGATCACGTGAGGGCGCGACCTGGCGTACGCGTCGAAGGGCGTGTCGGGGTGCCAGGCGTCCTCGCACACCGAGATGCCGACCTCGGAGGAGGCGACGCGGACCTGGCACGCCGCATCACCCGGAACGAAGTACCGCTTCTCGTCGAAGACGCCGAAGTTCGGCAGCTGGACCTTGTGGTAGCGGTCCTCGACACGGCCACCGCGCAGGAGGCCGGCGGCATTGTGCAGCCCGCGCTCGCTCTGGTCGACGAACCCGGTGAGGACCGCACAGCCCGGAGCGGTCGCCCTCGCCAGCTCGTTCAGCGCGGACAGGTTGTCCCGCACGAACTCCGGGCGGAGCACGAGGTCCTCGGGTGGATACCCGGTCACCGCCAGCTCGGGGAAGCAGATCAGGTCGGCGCCGACGAGGGTGGCGCGGGCGGCCCACTCGGCCATCCGCGCGACGTTTCCGTCCAGATCGCCGACGGTTGCGTTCAGCTGCCCGAGCGCGACACACACCACGTGAGCAAGCTTACGCGGGAGGCGGTGCAGACCGGGGCGACCCGCTAGCCGTGACCGCCGATGTCGACGTTGTACGCCTCCCACACGAGGTCGGCCCCGTGCTGACGGTGTTTGACGATGCCGCCGAGCACCCGCTGGAGGTCGTCCCGGCAGTCGTCGATCGCCCACGTCTCTCCGACCTCCCCCGACTCGAGGCGTTCGAGCACGGACACGATCTGCCGCTCGAGGGCGGGATGCTCCTCCTGGAGGCGGTGGACGTTGCCGGCCAGGCGCGGAGCCCGGTGCATGATCTCCTCGTAGAGGCCGTCCGGCTTCTCGGTCACCAGGATGTGCTGGTCGAACGCGTCGCGAAGACCCACCATCTCCTTCACCACCTGCGAGGCCCACTCGGGGACGCGGCCCGCGGCCGGGGACGAGATCGCCTGCTCCACGTGGACGAGCTGGTCGTGGAGCGTCGCTCGGCGGCGCTTGGCCGCTTCGAGAGCCGGGGTCAGCTCCTTCTCCGGGTCCATCCGAGCACCGTAGCCGGTCGCTCCCCCCGAGGGCAAATCGACGGGATGGCCCGAGGTAGCGGGGCGGGCCGTCCGTTCCGTCGAAACGGCCCCGGCCGGCTTCACAGGATCGGTAGGTACCGCTCCAGCTCGTAGGGCGTGACGTGGGTCTTGAAGGAGTCCCACTCCGCGCGCTTGTTGCGGATCAGGAACTCATGGACGTGGTCGCCCAGGGCCGCCCGCAGGACCTCGGATCCCTCGGCCAGCCGGATCGCCTCGTGCAGATCCTCGGGCAGCGAGCGGATCCCGGCCGCCTGGCGTTCGTCCTCGGTGATCGCGTAGATGTTGTTGCTGGCCTCCGGCGGCAGCTCGTACTCGCCCTCGACCCCGGCGAGCCCCGCCGCGAGCATCGCGGCGAACGCCAGATAGGGGTTGCACGCGGGGTCGGGCGATCGGTACTCGATCCGCGTCGCGCCCTCCTTGCCGGGCTTGTGCATCGGGACGCGCACGAGTGCGCTCCGGTTCCTGCGGGCCCAGCAGACGTACACGGGCGCCTCGAAACCTGGCACGAGCCGCTTGTAGGAGTTCACCCACTGGTTCGTGACCAGGGTGATCTCGGGCGCGTGGCGCAGGATCCCCGCGATGTAGGAGCGCGCGACCTTCGAGAGGTGGTACTCGTCGGTCGGGTCGAAGAACGCGTTGCGATCGCCCTCGAACAGCGACTGATGCGTGTGCATGCCGCTGCCGTTCACGCCCGCCACGGGCTTCGGCATGAAGGTCGCGTAGATCCCGAACTCCTGCGCGACCTCCTTGACGGTCAGCCGGTAGGTCATGACGTTGTCGGCCATCGTGAGCGCGTCGGTGTACCGCAGGTCGATCTCGTGCTGGCTCGGGGCGACCTCGTGATGCACGTACTCGACCGGGATGCCCATCGACTCCAGGTACTGGACGGTGCGCTTGCGCCAGTCGGTCGCGACGTCCAGCGGGGTCTCGTCGAAGTACCCGCCCTGGTCCAGGAACTCGGGCTCCTGGAGGCTCTTGAAGTAGAAGTACTCGAGCTCGGGGCCGACGTAGAACGTGAAGCCCATCTCGGAGGCGCGGTCGAGCTGCCGCTTCAGCACCGCGCGCGGGTCGCCGTCGAAGGCCGTGCCGTCCGGGTCGAAGATGTCGCAGAACATCCGCGCGACCGGGTGCTCGGTCTTCCACGGGATGACCTGGAACGTGGCGGGATCGGGGAACGCCACCATGTCCGACTCCTGGATGCGCGAGAACCCCTCGATCGAGGACCCGTCGAACCCCATGCCCTCGGCGAACGCGCCTTCCAGCTCCTGCGAGGTGATCGTGAACGACTTCAGGAACCCGAGGACGTCGGTGAACCAGAGCCGGGCGAACCGGATCCCGCGCTCCTCGATCGTGCGAAGTACGTACTCGGCTTCGGCGGAAAGAGCCACGATCACAGGCTAGCCGGGCGGTCCGGGATCGGGGTTACGCCGCGGTTACATATCTCCCGGCGTAGGCTGCGAAGGTCGGCTGAGGAGGGAGGTCGGGATGCGCTCGCTGGCCACCATCGGCTGGATCGTCATCTTCGCCGCGGTCTTCGTCTGGCAGGGGATCGGTCTTTCGCGGGGCGCCGATTGGCCCACCATGTCGGACATGCTCCGGGCCTTCATGGCTCCGGCCGCCGGTCGCATCTGCCTGTTCGCGATGTGGCTGTGGCTCGGATGGCATCTATTCGTCCGTCATTGGGAGCTCTTCCTGCGGAGCCCCAGATGATCCGGGGCGCCGTGATCCCGAGCACCGCGGGGTTCGCCCTGGTCGCGATGGTGGTGTTGCGCGGCGTCCGCCATCCGGTTCCGCGAGCCGCGCCGTGGCGCCCGCTCGGGCGGGAGGGGCGAATGCGGCTCGCCGGCGCCACGGCGCGGCTCGCGCTCGCCGGCTACCTCGCGTATCTGGGCGTGGTGCTCGTCTTCGGCGTGGTGCTCCAGCGCAAGCGCGGGCTGATGTGGAGCGCGGCCTGGGGCGGCCTCTTCCTCCTGGCCATCGCCGGTCCCGCTTGGGTGGGTCTCTCGGCGGCCGCCGGGCGGATCGCGCTCCGTCGCGGGAGGCCCGGGCCGGCCTCGGACCCCCCATGAAGGCTCGCCGGTAGGCTTCGCCGGAGATGGACAGCGCCTCCGTCGCCGACGCGCCCGACCCGGAGCTCGCGCGCGTCGCGATCGAACGGGTCGGGGAAGCGGGCGGCGTCTTCGAGCCCGACGCGCTGCCGGCCGCGATCCGGCTGCTCGGGTTCTCGACCGCGGCGGCCGACTTCCTGGTGCAGCACCCGGAGGAGGTCGCGGCGCTCGCGGACCTGCACCCACGAGGGCGCGCGGAGCTCGAGCCCGAGCTGGAGCGCGACGCCGATGCCCGAGGGCCGGAGGACGGTCTGCGGCTGTTCCGGCGCCGGGCGATGACGAGGGTGGCCGCGCGCGACCTCGTCGGCGCCCCGCTCGACGAGGTGGTCGCCGAGATCTCGTCGACCGCGGAGGCCTGTCTGGAGATGGCCTGCCGTCACGCGGCCGGGGACGTGCGCCTGGCGGTCATCGGCCTGGGCAAGCTCGGCGGCGCGGAGCTCAACTACGCGAGCGACGTCGACGTGATCTTCGTACACGAGCGCGGAGGGCGCGAAGGAGCCGAGCGCGCCGCGGCGCAGCTGATCAGGCTCCTGTCGGAGCCGACCGCCGAGGGGATCGCGCTTCGCGTGGACCCGACGCTCCGCCCCGGCGGCCGCGGCGGCGCCCTATCGAGAAGCCTCGAGGCGACGCTCGAGTACTACGAGAGGCGGTCCGCGGTGTGGGAGCGCCAGGCGATGATCAAGGCTCGCGCGGTGGCGGGCGATCCATGGCTCGGCGGGCAGTTCGTGGACGGCGTCGTTCAGTTCGTCTACCCGGTCGAGCTCGAGGCGGGCGCGATCGACGAGGTTCGCCGCACGAAGGTCCGGCTGGAGGAGTACATCCGCCAGCGCGGCAAGGAGCTCGTGGAGGTGAAGCGCGGTCGCGGCGGCATCCGGGACGTCGAGTTCGCGGTACAGCTCCTTCAGATCGTGCACGGCCGCCGCGACCCGCGCCTTCGATCTCCGAACACGCTCGATGCGCTCGGGGCCCTGGCGCGGGAGGGGTACGTGGCGGAGGCCGATGCCGAGGCGCTCGCCGGCGCGTACCGGTTCCTGCGGACCCTCGAGCACCGCCTTCAGATCGTGAGGGACCTTCAGACGCACGTCCTTCCGTCCGACCGGCGCGCTCGCCGGACCCTCGCCCGGTCGCTCGGGCTCGCCGGTCCCTCGGAGCTTCAGGAGGAGTACGACCGCCAGACCGGCCTCGTCCGCGGGATCCACGAGCGCCTGTTCTACCGCCCTCTGCTGGAGGCGTTCGCCGGCCCCGCCGAACCGCCGCCCGGCCACGACCGCCGGGCCACCGAGGAACTCCTGGCCGGCTTGGGCTTCACCGAGCCGGGACGCTCCTACGAGGTTCTCTCGCGCATCGTCCAGCCTGGCACCCGCCTGGGGAAGGTGCTCGCCCACGTCTTCCCCGTGATGGCTCCCGCCCTCGCGCTTGCCGCGAACCCCGATGCCGCCCTGGTGCGGTTGGAGCGGGTGTCCGAGGCCGTGGGCGATGCCGCCGGTCCGGCCGATGCCCTTGCCGACGACCCGGGGGCGGCGCGGCGGCTCGCGCACGTCGTGGCCGCGAGCGCGTTCGCGACCGACCTGATCGTCACCGAGCCCTCGCGCGTCTCCGCGCTCGCCGACCGGGCGGCGCCGTCCGACGGGCGGGCGGCGCTCGTCGGGGTGGTCGGGCGCTACGCCTCCCGGGAGCTGCGGCCTCGCGAGACCGGCGCCGCGATCGCGGCCGTCGCCGATCGCGTCGTCCGCGAGGCGGTCCAGGCCGCCGCGCCGCCCATGCCGTTCGCCGCGATCGGGATGGGCAAGCTCGGCGCCGAGGAGCTGAGCTTCGCGAGCGACCTCGACCTCGTGTTCGTGTACGAGGGCGAGGGCCCGGCGGACCTGAGGCGTGCGAGCGAGATCGCCGAGCGCGTGCTGCAAGCTGTGCGGGACGCGGGCTGGGAGCCCGACGCGGACCTGCGGCCGGAGGGTCGCAGCGGCCCGCTCGCGCGATCGATGGCCGCGTTCCTGGAGTATTGGGAGCGCTACGCCGAGCTGTGGGAGTTCCAGTCGCTCCTTCGGGCGCGCGCCGTCGCGGGCGACCCGGACCTGGGCCGGCGCTTCGAGTCGAACGCGGCCGACTTCGCGTACCCGCCCGAGGGGATCACGGTGGATCGCGTGGCCGACATCCGGCGGATGCGCGAGCGGATCGAACGCGAGCGCGTGAAGCCGCCGGAGGCCGCCAAGTTCCACTTCAAGCTCGGTTACGGATCCCTCGCCGACGTTCAGTTCGCCGTGGAGCTCTGCCTGATGCGGTTCGGCGGCCGGCGACCTGAGGTGCGCACGCGCCGAACCCTCGAGGCGATCGAGCGCCTCGCGGAGCGGAAGCTGATCGAGGACCGCGTGGCGCGCGACCTCGGCGAGGCGTTCGTGTTCCTGTCGGACGTGAAGAACGCGCTGGAGGTCGACCGGCGGTTGCACGCGGAGGCCGTGCCTCCGAGCCCGGCGGACCAGGCCGCCCTGGCCCGGCGTCTGGGGTACCAGGAGTACCCGCGGCAGGCGTTCATCGACGACTACCTGCGCGTCACCCGGCGCTGCCGGCGAGCGATGGAGCGCGTGTTCTTCGAGGAGGCCTGAGCCGGACGTCCCTGCGGCCGGGCCGCGTCGCGAGTGATACTGCTTCCGTGAAGGCGATGGTGCTCGAACGGCCGGGGCAGCCGCTCGTGGCGGCGGAGCTCCCGGACCCCGCGCCGGGGCCAGGCCAGGCTCTCGTACGCGTCCTCGCCTGCGGGGTGTGCCGAACCGACCTGCACGTGGCCGACGGCGACCTGCCGGAGCCGAAGCTGCCGCTGGTGCTCGGTCACCAGGTAGTGGGCGTCGTGGAGGCTGTGGGCCCGGGGGCCGCGGGCGTCGCGGTCGGCGATCACGTGGGGGTGCCGTGGCTCGCTTGGACCTGCGGCGAGTGCGGGTTCTGCGTCACGGAGCGGGAGAACCTCTGCGCGAAAGCTCGTTTCACGGGGTATCAGCTGGACGGCGGCTACGCGGAGCTCGTGGTTGCCGACGCACGCTTCTGCTTGCCGATCCCCGAGGGGTTCGCCGACCTTCAGGCGGCGCCTCTGCTTTGCGCCGGCGTGATCGGATGGCGCTGCCTGAAGATGACCGGAGACTCGCGGACGATCGGGATCTACGGGTTCGGCGCGGCGGCGCACCTCGTGGCCCAGGTCGCCCTCCACCAGGGCCGTCGCCTCTTAGCGTTCACGCGGCCCGGTGACGAGCGGACGCAGTCGTTCGCGCTGGAGGTGGGCTGTACGTGGGCCGGCGGCTCCGACGAGGCGCCGCCCGAGCCGCTCGACGCCGCGATCCTGTTCGCGGCGTCGGGGGAGCTCGTGCCGGCGGCCCTCGCGGCGGTCGCCCCCGGCGGGGTGGTCGTCTGCGGCGAGATCCACATGAGCGACATCC
>JACQDK010000121.1 GCA_016201135.1 Actinomycetota bacterium | reverse complement strand
TCTCGATCGCGCGTGTGAGGATTCTGCCGATGACGGGAGCACGACGACGTAGCAGGACGGGCGATACCACGTCCGACATCCTCGATATCGCGGAGCGGCTGGTCCAGACCCGGGGATTCAACGGCTTCAGCTACGCGGACGTCGCTTCAGAGCTCTCCGTGACGAAGGCGAGCCTTCACTACCACTTCCCCGGCAAGGCGGAGCTCGGAGAGGCCCTGATCAGCCGGTACACGGGTCGGTTCGCAGATGCGCTCGCCGAGGTCGACGCGCGAGGCGGCGACCCCCGCGACAAGCTCGATGCGTACGCGGGTCTGTATGCGGATGTGCTGCGGGGCCAGAGGATGTGCCTCTGCGGCATGCTGGCTGCGGAGTACGAGACGCTGCCCGGGTCGATGAGGGAAGCGGTCATCCACTTCTTCGACGTGAACGAGGCGTGGCTGGGTAGGGTCCTCGCGCAGGGCCGTCGAGAAGGCAAGCTGACCTTTTCCGGGTCGGCGAAGGAGGCCGCGCGACTCATCGTCGGCGGGCTCGAGGGGGCGATGCTGGTCGCGCGAGCCCAGGGCGACACCGCGCGGTTCCGCGCCACGGCGGAGCGGCTCGTCGCCAGCTTCGCCGGCGCGTCTGCCAAGGCGGCCGCGCCGCGCGGCCACCCCAAGGCTGTCGAACGAGGGGGAACCGCGCGGTAGTGACCCCCCCCACGGCGGGGCGGCGTCACCACGGGAAGATGAGGGGCGCGGAGCTGGCAGTCCGGCAGACGACGGCTAGGGCGCTGAAGGTGCTCGGCTGACGGCCCGGGGCGGGGCGCACTCGGCTCACGGATCCTCGCCGGCGCCCGATATCATCGGCTTCCCCTTCGCAGAAAGCAGGGATGCCCATGAGTGACGACGCACCTCGCGTCCCCGAGCCCGTCCTCTTGGTGGAGGACCTCGGACCCATCCGCCGGCTCACGATGAACCGGCCAGACGCGCTGAACGCCCTGGACGATGCCCTGCTGGAGGCGCTGATGGGCGCGCTGGACGAGGCAGCTCGTGACGAGGGCGTCTCGGTCCTGATCCTCCGCGGGGCCGGCCGGGCGTTCTGCGCCGGCTACGACCTGAACGAGTACGCCGGCTCGGGCCCGGTCGACTCGGCCGGCTGGCACGCCGCCCTCGAGCGCGACACCGACCGCATGCTCCGGCTCTTCGAGCACCCCAAGCCGATCGTCGCCCAGGTGCACTCGTACTGCCTGGCCGGCGGGACCGACCTGATGCTCGCGGCCGACCTCTGCGTGGCGAGCGACGACAGCTACTTCGGGTACGTCGACGTCCGCTTCGGCTCCGGCGTCGTGTCGATGTTCCTGCCGTGGGTGGTGGGCGTGCGCAAGGCGAAGGAGCTGCTCTTCACGGGGGAAGACCGGATCCCCGCCGAGGAGGCTCTGCGGATCGGGCTCGTGAACCGCGTCGTGCCGCGGGACGATCTGGATGCCGCCACGCTGGCGCTCGCCGAGGAGATCGCGAAGAACGAGCCGTTCGTCGTGCAGACCTCGAAGCGCTCGCTGAACCGCGCATGGGAGGTTGCGGGGTTCCGCCAGGCGATGCAGGCGAACACCGAGCTCGACACCCTCATCGAGACCGCGGACCTGCCGCAGCGCCACGAGTTCCGCAGCATCACGAGGGAACGGGGGCTGAAGGCCGCGATAGCCTGGCGGGACGCCCGGTTCCGGGGCGAGGACGCGTGAACCCGGAAAAGCTCCGGCCCCTCCTGGCCCCACGCTCGATCGCGATAGTGGGCGCGTCCGAGTCGCCCGACTCGTGGGCGCCCGAGATCCACCGCTCGCTCCTGCACCTGGGATTCCAAGGCGAGCTCTACCCGATCAACCCGAAGTACCGGGAGGTCTGGGGCCGTCCCTGCCTGGATTCCGTGCTGGAGCTGCCGCGCGGCGTCGACCTGATCGTGTTCGTCGTGCCGGCGCGCGTGGTCGTGCGGATGATCGATGACTGCGGAAAGGCCGGCGCGCGCGGGATCATGGTGGTGTCGTCGGGTTTCGCGGAGGCCGGCGAGGAGGGGCGGGAGCTCCAGCTGCGGCTCAGCGAGGCCGCCGCTCGCACGGGCATCCCGGTGCTCGGACCCAACGTCGAGGGGTTCGTGAACTACGTCGACCGCGTGGCTCCCTACGGCACGACGCCGCCACCCGAGCCGGTCGCCGGTTCGATAAGCGTTCTGTCGCAGTCGGGCACCGTCGCGTGGGCGATGAACCAGCTCGCCTCGGACCGGGGGGTCGGGCTCCGGATCATCCTCGGCGTGGGGAACGAGGCCGTGGTCGGCCTGGGCGACATGTTCGAGTGGGCGGCGGAGGATCCGCACACGAAGGTCGTCACGACGTACATCGAGACGATGCGCGACGTCGCCGGGATCGAACGCGGTCTCGAGGCGCTCCGCAGGGCGAGGAAGCCGATCCTCGTGTGCGCGCCCGAGGGCAGGAGCGAGGCCGCGCGCCGGTCGATCGTCGCGCACACGGGCGCGCTCGCCGGGAACACCGCCCTGCGCGACGCGTGGCTCCGCGGCCACGGCGCGGTCCTCGTGGAGGATCCCGTCACGATGTTCGAGGCGGCGGTGCTGCTCTCGTACGGCACGCGGATGCGGACCACCGGGGTCGCCGCCGCCCTCCAGTCGGGCGGGTCCTGCACCCTGTTCGCCGAGGCGGCGGGTGCGCGGGGGCTGAGCCTCCCGGAGTTCGAAGCCGGTACGAAGAAGAAGCTGAGGCGCGCCTTGCCGCACTTCGCTTCGCAGAACAACCCGCTGGACGTCACCGGTCAGGCCGCGGTCGAGACCGACATGTTCCAGGGCGCGCTCGAGGCGATCGCGCGCGATCCGGCCGTGGGTTTCGTGGCGTTCGACGCGTTCCCTCCCCGGCTGGAAGACGAGGGCGTGTGGGCCGAACCGGTGCTGCAGAAGGTCCGTGATCTACGCAAGGAGACCGGCGTCGTCTTCGCGTCCGTCGCGATGAGCCCGCTCGCGTACACGAAGGCCGCGAGGCGGTTCGTGGAGGACGCGAAGCTGCCGTTCCTCCAGGGGCACCGCGCGGCGGCCGGCGCGATCCGGGCGCTCGTGGACCTCCAGGACGCCGGCCGCCGCGCGGTGCCGGCGCTCCAGTCGCACCCGAACCGCGCGAAGGCCCTCCGCTCGCTCCGCGGCCTCTCGGGTCCCCTCGACGAGGCGCAGGGCGCGAAGCTGCTCGAGCTCTACGGGATCCGGCGCCCGAAGGAGGCGACGGTGAGGACCCCGGAGAGGGCCTCGGAGGCCGCGCGGAAGATCGGGTTCCCGGTCGCGGTGAAGGCTCTCGCGCCGGAGCTTCCGCACAAGGCGAAGCTGGGGGGAGTGCGCCTCGACCTGGCGAACCCGACCGACGTGGAGGTGGCGGCCGCCGAGGTGATCCAGGCGGCCCGCCGCGCCGGCGCCAAGGCCCCCCGGGTGCTGGTGCAGGAGATGGTCTCTGGAGCCGAGGTCCTGGTCGGCGCCGTGATAGACGAGCGCTTCGGCGCGTGCGTCACGATCCGGCCGGGCGGCGCCCTCGCGGAGGCAGGGGAGGCCGTGTTCGTGGCCGCGCCGCTCACGGCGGCTCAGGCCGATGCCTACGTTCGGTCCCAGGCCGCGCGATGCGGTCTTGACGCCCGGCGCCACGACCTCAAAGCGCTCGCGAAGGCGGTCGCGCAGGTCGCGCGCGCCGCGCACGACCTGCGGGGCCGGCTCTCCTCTCTCGAGGCGAACCCCCTGCTGGTCGGAGCTCGCAGCGCCGTCGCAGTGGACGCTCTAGCCGAGGTCAGGCCGCCCGCGTGACCCGGACGCGCGGGTGATCTTCGGTCTGGGTGCCGCGTTCGGCTGGGGCCTGGGCGACCTGTGGGCCGCGATCTCCGGCCGCCGGATCGGGGCGTACGCGACCGTCGTGATCGCGCAAGCGATGTCGGTGGTCATCACGACCGCGCTGATCCTGGCGGTCCGGACCGACCTCGCGCCGCTGGCATCGGTGGCCGGCTGGCTCGTGCCCAACGCCTTCGCGATGGCCGCCGGCTACTACGCCCTCTACAGGGGTCTCGAGCTCGGTCCGGTCGCCGTCGTGTCCCCGGTCCTCGCGACCTACGCGGTGGTGCCGGTGCTCCTCGCCGTAGGGCTCCTGGGGGAGACGCTGTCGCCGCTCGTGTTCGCCGGCATCGCTCTCACGATCGTCGGGGCGGCGCTCTCCTCGACCGACCTCCGGGCGTTCCGAAGCGGGCTCGCCAAGATGCCGCCCGGCTTGCCGTGGGCCCTGGCCTCGAGCCTGCTGTTCGGGCTGAGCGCGTATGTGTTCGGCTGGGCCACGCGATCTGCGGGATGGCTGCCTGCCCTCTGGCTCTCCCGCACCACAGGAACTTCGGTTCTCCTTCTCGCCGGGCTCGTCGCCCGCTCCCGGGGCGCATCGAGGGAACGGCCGGCGGCGCCCCCATCGGCCCTGGCGCGATTCTGGCCGGCAGTGATCGTGGGCCTCGTGGACCTATTCGGCGTGGTGATGTACGCACGCGGCTCCGAGATCGGGTACATCTCGATCGTGTCGGCCGCGTCGGCGACCTACCCGATCCTGCCGGTGATCGGGGGTGTGCTCTTCTTGAAGGAGCGGCCGGCGCCAAACCAGTACCTCGGCGTCGCGCTGGTGGTCGCGGGCCTGCTGTCGGTGGGACGCGGTTGAGGGTACGCCCCGCCGCACGTCCATCCGGCGAGGGGTACGCTACGCGCCGTGATGCAGGAGCCCACCTCCGATGCGTTCGACGAGTCGGTCGTGGTCGTTCGTGAGGCGAACGAGCGCGGCATCCCGCTGAAGCTGATCGGAGGCCAGGCGGTCCGGCTGCTCTGCCCCCTGTTCCCTCACCGCGCGCGCAACGACCAGGACATGGACTTCGCCTCGGTATCCTCGAAGAAGCGCGACGTGATGGAGTTCCTGTTCGCGCGCGGCTTCCTGGGCGATCGGAAGTTCAACCTGCTGCACGGCGACCGCCAGATGTACTTCACGACCGCCGACGGCCGGACCTCGGTCGACGTGATCATGGACAGGCTGAACATGTGCCACGTCCTTGACTTCAAGGACCGGATCGATCGGTTGCCCGACACGCTCGACGTCACCGACCTGCTGCTCACGAAGCTCCAGATCTTCGAGCTGAACCGGAAGGACGTGCACGACATCCTCCACCTTCTCTCGGGGTTCCCCGTGAAGGACGGGGACGAGCCGCAGACGATCGCGACGGGGCGCGTAGGCAAGATCGTCGGCGAGGACTGGGGCTGGTGGCGCACCGTCACGATGAACCTCGAGAAGGTGACGCAGCTCGCCGACGGCGAGCACAGGGACCTGATCCCCCAGGCGCGCGCCTTCGACCCGGCGGGGCAGGCGCTCGCGCTGCTCGAGCACTGCAGGACCTGCCCCAAGACGATGAAGTGGAAGCTGCGCGCGAAGGTCGGCGACCGCGTGCAGTGGTACGAGCTCCCCGAAGAGGTCGGCCACTGACCGGGGCCGCCGACCCCACGCGAGGTGTTGAACGGCGATGACCACCGGCATGCGACCGCCGAGCTTCGGCCCCACGGTGGGAACCGTGCGCAAGCTCCCGAAGGGATCCGGCGCTCGCGTGCTCTCGCACGTCCCGCTGTTCGCGGACCTTCCTCAAAGGGATCTGCGGCGGGTCGCCGGGCTGGCCGAGGAGACGTGGTTCAGCGCCGGGCACGTGGTCGTGGAGGAGGGTCAGCCGGGGACGTCGTTCTACGTGATCCTCGACGGCTCGGCGAAGGTGACGAAGGGGAAGTCCGGACGGACGTTGACGCGCCTGGGGCCGGGCGACCACTTCGGCGAGATGGCGCTGCTGGACGGAGAGCCGAGGTCGGCGACCGTGATCGCCGAGACCTCGCTCGACACCGTTCGGATCAAGCGAGTCGCGTTCCGCAAGCTGTTGACGCAAGAGCCAGAGGTGGGCCTGCGCATCATGGCGGGTCTCGCCTCCAGGATCCGGGAGTACGAGCGCCAGCTGCTCGGCTGATCGCCCGGTCCTGCTCAGTCGCCGCGGTGTCGGTAGAAGCCGACGGGCTCGGGCGGCAGTGGGGTGTTCCCCAGGATCAGGTCGGCGGCCTTCTCGGCGATCATCATCACCGGCGCGTAGATGTTCCCGTTCGTGACGTACGGCATCGCCGAGGCGTCCACCACGCGCAGGCCCTCCATCCCGTGCACCCGCAGGCTGGCCGGATCCAAGACCGACATCTCGTCGGTCCCCATCCTGGCGGTGCACGAGGGGTGCAGCGCGGTCTCGCCGTCCTTCGCCACCCAGTCCAGGATCTCCTGGTCCGTCTGGACCCCCGGGCCGGGTGAGGTCTCCCCGTCGTTGAACGGCTCGAACGCCGGCTGGTTCAGGATCTTCCGAGCCACGTGGATCGCCTCGACCCATTCCCGCCGGTCCTGGTCCGTGGACAGGTAGTTGAAGCGCAGGGCCGGCT
>JACQDK010000002.1 GCA_016201135.1 Actinomycetota bacterium | reverse complement strand
GTTCCACCCGGAGAAGTCGGCCGAGGCCGGCCTTCAGCTCTACGAGTCGTTCGTGAAGGCGGTGGCCCAGGGATGATCGTGATCCCTGCGATCGACCTCCGTGGCGGGTGCGCGGTGCGCCTGCTCAAGGGCGACCCGGCGAACGAGACCGCGTACGACGCGGATCCGATCGCGCTGGCCGTGCGGTTCCAGACGGAGGGAGCTCGCCGGCTGCACGTCGTGGACCTGGACGCGGCGCTCGGCGAGGGCGCCAACAACGAGATCCTGCGCGAGATCTGCTTGGCGGTTGCGATCCCCGTGCAGGTGGGCGGCGGCCTGCGCGCCCTCGAGGACCTGGGTCGCGTGCTCGGCTACGGAGCGGAGCGCGCGATCCTGGGAACGGCCGCGGCGCTAGACCCCGGCTTCGTCTCGCGCGCGGTCGAGGAGCACGCCGAGCACGTCGTGGTCGCGGTGGACGTGCGCTTCGGGCACCTGATGGTGCGCGGATGGCAGGAGGAGGGACCGGCCCTCGAGGAGATCCTTCCGGCGCTGGCCGAGGCCGGCGCGCCGAGGTTCCTCGTGACCTCGATCGCGCGCGACGGCACGCTCGAGGGCCCCGACCTCACGCTCTACCGGCGCGTGCTCCAGCTCACCGACCGTCCCGTGATCGCCTCGGGGGGCGTGCGCACCGCCGAAGACGTCTGGGCCCTGCGCGACATCGGCTGCGAGGCGGTCGTCACGGGCAAGGCCCTGTACGAGAAGACCTTGAAGCTGGCGCAGGTGACGAGGGGCTGATGCTCGCCAAGCGCGTGATCCCGTGTCTGGACGTGGACGCCGGGCGCGTCGTGAAGGGGACGCGGTTCGTGGACCTCGTCGATGCAGGCGACCCGGTGGAGCTCGCCGCGCGCTACGACCGCGAGGGCGCCGACGAGCTCGTGTTCCTGGACATCACGGCGACCCTCGAGGGCAGAAAGGCCACGCACGACGTGATCCGCCGCACGGCCGAGCAGGTGTTCATCCCCCTCGCGGTGGGCGGCGGGGTCCGCTCCGAGGAGGACGTGCGCGCGCTGCTGCGCTCCGGAGCCGACAAGGTCGCGATCAACAGCGCCGCCGTCCGCGATCCCTCGCTGCTCGAACGCTGCGCGCAGCGATTCGGCACGCAGTGCATGGTGGTCGCGATCGACGCGCGCCGGCGCGACGGCGGCTGGGAGGTCGTGATCGACGCCGGCCGCACGCCCGCCGGCCGGGACGCCGTGGGGTGGGCGGTCGAGGCCACCCGGGATCGCGGCGCGGGCGAGATCCTGCTCACCTCGATGGACCGCGACGGAACCGGCGAGGGCTACGACCTGGACCTGCTGCGCGAGGTCGCGTCGGCCACGACCGTCCCGGTCGTCGCCTCCGGCGGCGCCGGGACGGTCGAGCACTTCGCCGAGGCGCTCCGCGCGGGCGCTGACGCGGTCCTTGCCGCCAGCCGCTTCCACTTCGAAGAGCTCACGATCGCTCGGGTGAAGGGGTACCTCGCCGGCGAGGGTCTCCCGGTGCGCAGATGAGCCTCGACGACCTGGCGTTCGACGATCGCGGGCTGATCCCGGTGATCGTGCAGGACGCCGTAGGCGGCGACGTCCTCATGATGGCGTGGGCGAACCGCGAGGCGCTCGAGCGCACCTTCGCCGAGGGCCGGATGGTCTACTGGAGCCGGAGCCGGCAGGAGCTCTGGCGCAAGGGCGACACCAGCGGGCACACGCAGCACTGGGAGGAGCTCCGGATGGACTGCGACGCCGACGTGGTGCTCGCGCGCGTCCACCAGGAGGGCGCCGCCTGCCACACGGGCGAACGCTCCTGCTTCTTCCGTACCCTGGAGCGCTGATGCTGAAGCTGGTGATCCCGAAGGGCTCCCTGGAGGAGCAGACGCTGCGGCTCTTCGAGGCCGCGGACCTGGCCGTGCGCCGGGGGTCGCCGCGCGACTACCACGGCTCGATCGAGGACGAGCGGATCGAGCGCGTCTCTCTGCTCCGCCCCCAGGAGATCCCCACGTACGTGCAGGACGGGCTCTTCGACCTGGGGATCACCGGGCAGGACTGGATCGCCGAGACCGGCGCCGACGTCCAGGTGCTGACGTCCCTCTCCTACGCGAGATCCGGCACCGGGCACGGCACGCGGATAGTGCTCGCCGTCCCGAACGAGCACCCGGCGAGCTCCGCGAGCGAGATGCCGCCGGGATCGCGGATCTCCACCGAGTTCCTGCGCATCACCGAGCGGTACTTCGCCGACCTCGGGATCCCGGTGAAGGTCGTGTGGTCCTTCGGCGCCACCGAGGCGAAGGTCCCCGAGATAGTCGACGCGATCGTGGACGTCACCGAGACGGGATCCACGCTGCGTGCGCACGGCCTGAAGATCGTCGAGACGCTCATGACGTCCGAACCCGTGCTCGTCGCGAACAGGGAGAGCGCGGCAGATCCCGTGAAGCGCGCGGCGATGGACGACGTCACGACGCTCCTACTCGGGGCTCTGCGAGCCGAGGGTCGGGTGCTGATCAAGCTGAACGTGAGCGAGGACGCGCTGGCGAAGGTGCTCGCGGTCGTTCCCTCGATGAAGGCGCCGACCGTCTCGCCGCTCTCCGAGGGCGGCCACGCGGTCGAGACGGTCGTCGAGAAGTCCCGCGTGAACACGCTGATCCCGCAGCTGAAGGCCGCCGGCGCCACCGACATCCTCGAGCTGCCGATCTCGAAGATCGTCCCGTAGCGCCGCTCAGTCGCGACCTCGGTTCGCTTGACTAGGCGGGGCCCGCTCTGTCACCATGCCTCCGGTGTCTGAACACGCGTTCAGCTTCGTAGGTAGTCACTAGGCGCGCCTCGCGGGCCCCGGAGCCCGCGCGCGCCCTCGAACCTCCCGCCCGCCGCGGGGGGTTCTTTCGTTCCACGGATCGGGCAGGGGGCCTGGACATGAGCGACCTGGAAACGCGGATCCGCCGGGAGGCGGAGGAACTCGAACACGATTGGGACACCCACCCGCGATGGCGGGGAGTGGAGCGCCCGTACTCGGCCGAGGAGGTCGTGCGACTGCGCGGGTCCATCCGGGTGGAGCACACGATCGCGCGCCGCGGCGCCGAGCGTCTCTGGGACCTGCTCGCCTCGGGCGAGTACGTGGCCGCCCTGGGCGCGCTCACCGGCGGCCAGGCCGTCGAGATGGTGAAGGCGGGGCTCCGGGCGATCTACCTCTCCGGGTGGCAGGTCGCCGCCGACGCGAACCTCGCGGGAGAGACCTACCCGGACCAGTCCCTGTATCCCGCGAACTCCGTGCCGGCGGTCGTGCGCCGGATCAACAGCGCGCTCCAGCGCGCCGATCAGATCGCGTGGTCCTCGGGCGAGGGCGCCGAGACCGGATGGATGGCGCCGATCCTGGCCGATGCGGAGGCCGGCTTCGGCGGGGCCCTCAACGCGTTCGAGCTGATGAAGGCGATGATCGAGGCCGGGGCCGCCGGCGTGCACTTCGAGGACCAGCTCGCCTCCGAGAAGAAGTGCGGGCACCTGGGCGGCAAGGTGCTCGTGCCGACCGACGGCTTCGTCCGAACGCTCACGGCGGCGCGGCTGGCCGCCGACGTGGCGGGAGTGCCCACCGTGCTGGTGGCGCGGACCGACGCGCTTTCGGCGTCGCTCCTCACCTCGGACATCGATCCTCGCGACCGGGCGTTCACCACCGGCGACCGGACGCACGAGGGGTTCTACCGGGTTCGCGACGGCATCGAGGCCGCCATCGCGCGGGGCCGAGCCTACGCTCCCTACGCCGACATGCTGTGGTGCGAGACCTCGACGCCCGACCTCGACGAGGCGCGGGCGTTCGCCGAGGGGATACACGCGATGTATCCCGACAAGCCGCTCGCCTACAACTGCTCCCCTTCGTTCAACTGGAGGAAGCACCTGGACGACGGCAAGATCGCGAGCTTCCAGAAGGAGCTCGGCACGATGGGTTACCGGTTCCAGTTCATCACGCTCGCCGGCTTCCACGCGCTGAACGCGAGCATGTTCGAGCTGGCGAAGGGCTACGCGGCCGAGGGCATGACCGCGTACGTGCGCCTCCAGGAGCGCGAGTTCGAGATGGAGGAGGAGGGCTACACCGCAACGCGTCATCAGGCCGAGGTGGGAACCGGCTACTTCGACCAGGTCTCGCAGGTGATCAGCGGCGGCCGGGCCTCCACGCTCGCGCTCAAGGGCTCGACCGAGGAAGCGCAGTTCCTGCCGGCCGAGCCCGCCTCGCACGCGAAGGACATCGAGCCGTCGAAGCCCTGACGGCGGCCGGGAACAGCGCGCGCCGTCTCCGCGTTCGGGGTAGCAGATGGAGATCACCCTTCAGTACTGGGCGGAGTGCCCGAACTGGCCCACCGCGCTGGAGCGGGTCCACGAGGCGGTGCGGCTGCTCGGCATCGACGAACCGTCCGTCGTCCTGGAGAGGATCGAGACCGAGGAGCTCGCGCAGCGCAGGAGGTTCCGGGGCTCGCCGACCATCCTGCTCGACGGTCGGGACCCGTTCGCGGGCGAGGACGCCCCGTTCGGGCTCTCGTGCCGGCTCTACCGCGGGCCGGACGGGAGCCTTGCCGGGGCCCCCTCGGTCGAGCAGATCCGCGACGCGCTCGCGCGGAGCTCTGCGTAGACTCGACGGCATGCTGCGGGGCGCGATCGCGGCGGCGGTCACGCCGCTTAGGGACGGCGGGCGGCGCCTGGACGAGGATTCGTTCGAGCCGCTGGTCCGGTTCCTGGCGGACGGTGGCATCGACGGGCTGCTGGCGTGCGGCACCACCGGTGAGGGCGTCGTGCTCACGGTCGAGGAACGGCGCCGCGCCGCCGAGCTGTTCCTGCGTGCGCGCCCGCGCGGCTTCAGCGTCGCGGTGCACGCGGGCGCGCAGACCACGCACGACACCGTGGCGCTCGCGGCGCACGCGGTCGAGGCGGGCGCCGATGCCGTCGCGGTGATCGCGCCGCCGTACTTCCCGCTGGACGAGGAGGAGCTCCTCGGCCACCTGCGCGCCGCTGCGAGCGCGTGCGCGCCGGTGCCGTTCTACGTGTACGAGTTCGCGGCCCGGAGCGGTTACGCGATCCCGGTCCGCGTGATCGAGCGGCTCCGCGAGCACGCCGCGAACCTGCGAGGTCTGAAGGTGTCGGACGCCCCGTTCGAGGCGCTGGAGCCCTACCTCGCCCTGGAGGGGCTGGACGTGTTCGTCGGATCGGAGCCACTCGTCGCCGAGGGCATGCGGCGCGGCGCGGCCGGAGCCGTCAGCGCGCTCGCGACCGTATGGCCCGAGGTGGTGGCCGCCCTCGTGCACGAGAAGAGCGAGACGGCCCGCGCTCGGGTGATGGATCTGCGCGACCGGCTGCGCGCGCTCCCCTTCCACGCCGCGCTGAAGGCGGTTCTGGAGCACCGCGGCCTGCTCCTGCACGGCGACGTGCGGCCTCCGCTCCGGCGTCTCACCGACGCCGAGCGCGCGGCGGCGCTCGCCCTGTAGGCCAGCCCCCGCTCGCGGATCGCTTCTCGCAAGTAGCGTCTGAGTTCTGACAGTTCCGTCGTCGTGGCGGAGGTCGTCCCCGTCGTTCCCCGCCTCCCGACCGGGGACGGCGAACACGTCCCCTCCGAGGTCGAATCCGATCCTCGATC
>JACQDK010000001.1 GCA_016201135.1 Actinomycetota bacterium | reverse complement strand
TGTTCGGACCGCTCGACGACGCCGTCGTCGCTGCCCTCGTGCTCCGTCACGTCCTGCGCAGCGCCGGCAGGGACGTGGTGGCCGAGCACTGGCAGGGGGACCCGGCGACGCTCGACCTCCTCCTTCGGGCGGCGCGGGCTTAGCTGAGCGCGGGACTGGCGGAACGTGGGGCTGGAGGGGCCGGTGTGACCCGGATCAGCCCCTCAGGCCCTTCTCGGCCGCCCACTCGTCGAGCAGTGTGTACGCCTCCTCCTCGTCTACCGGCCCGCGCTCCAAGCGGATCTCCATCAGGTGGTTCCAGGCCTCGCCGACGAGCGGGCCCGGCGGGATCCCCAGGTGCGCCATGATCTGGTTGCCGTCGAGCGCAGGCCGCAGGGCCTCGAGGTTCTCCTCCTCGGCCAGACGCGCGATCCGTTCCTCCAGGTCGTCCTGGAGCGCCTGGAATCGCTTCGCCCGATCGGCGTTCCGGGTCGTCACGTCGGCGCGCGTGAGCTGGTTCAGCTGGTCGAGCAGCGGCCCGGCGTCTCGCACGTAGCGCCGGACGGCGGCGTCGGTCCACCCTTCCCCGTATCCGTGGAACCGCAGGTGCAACTCGATGAGGGTGCACACGTCGTCGGTCACGTGGCTCGGGTACCTGAGCGCCTGCAGACGCTCCCGAGCCATGCGGGCGCCGACGACCTCGTGGTGGTGGAACTGGACCCCCTCCGGCGTGATCTGTCGGGTCTTCGGCTTCCCGATGTCGTGCAGCAGCGCGGCCAGGCGCAGGACCCGGTCGGTCTCACAGCGCTCGACCACCGCGTAGGTGTGGCGCAGCACGTCCTTGTGCCGGTGCACCGGATCTTGCTCGAGAGCGAGGGCCGGCAGCTCCGGCAGGAACTCCTCCGCGAGGCCGGTGTCGACCGCGAGCTGAAGGCCCCTGCCGGGCGCCACCCCCGCGAGCAGGCCGTCTAGCTCGGACGAGATCCTTTCGGCCGAGACGATCGACAGCCGGCCGTGCATGCGCGACATGGCCTCGACCACCCGAGGCGCGGGCTTGACCTCGAGCTGCGAGACGAACCTCGCCGCGCGGAGCATGCGGAGCGGATCGTCGGAGAACGCGACCTCGGGGTCGAGCGGCGTGTCGAGCACCTTGGAGGCCAGGTGCCTGACGCCCCCGAACGGATCCACGAACCCGCCGCCGGGAAGCGCGACTGCCATCGCGTTGATCGTGAAGTCCCGGCGGGATAGGTCGGTCTCTATGTCCTTCGAGAAGGTGACGACCGGCTTGCGGTGCTCCTCGCGGTAGATCTCCTCGCGGAAGGTCGTGATCTCAAGGAGGCTGCCGCCCTTGCGCGCCCCGACCGTGCCGAACTTCGCGCCCACCAGATAGTGACGGTCCGCCCATCCGCGCAGCACCCTGACGGTCTCCTTGGGCGTGGCGTCGGTGGCGAAGTCCACGTCTCGCTCCCCGTCGAAGCGCCCCAGGATCAGGTCCCGCACGATGCCGCCCACCATGTACAAGCGGAACCCGGCGGCGGCGAACCGCGCGCCGAGCTCCCTCGCGACGTCGGGCACGTCGAGGTTCGTCATGACCGCTTCACGATAGCCGGTGTACGGTCGGCGCCGTGCCCACCTTGCTCGGGTTCGCGTGGACGCTGCCCAACACGGCGCTCGGCTTGCTCCTGGGCCTGTCCACCTTCAGCGCGCCCAGGCTCGCTCACGGCGTGCTGGTCTTCGACCGGGGCGCTCGCGGGCTCACGTGGCTGCTCCAAAGGCTCGGCCGCGACGCGATGACGGTCGGTTTCGTGATCCTTTCGGCGGTGCCGGTGGAGGGAACGCTGCTCGCCCACGAGAAGCACCACGTCCGCCAGTACATGGTGCTCGGCCCGGCGTTCATCCCTGTATACCTGCTCCTCGCTATCCCGTTCGGGTACCGGAGGCATCCACTGGAGCTCGCCGCGATGCGCGCCGCCGGGGAGATCGGACCGGCGTAGAACTCTGGACCCCGGCTAGGAGAACGCCCCCCCGCGCGAAAGCTCGCCCCGGAGCGCCAGTTGGAAGTCGTGAGGGCTCGACGAGGCCCGCTTGGCGTCGTCCTCGCGCACGAGACCCTCACGGACCAGCTGCACGAGCGCCTGGTCGAAGGTCTGCATGCCGTAGTACTCGCCCTCCCGGATCACGTCGATGATCGAGTCGGTGGCCTCCGGATCCAAGATCCGGTCGAACACCCGGCCGGTGGCAACCAGCACCTCGCAGGCCGCGACGCGCCCCTTGCCATCGGCCCGGGAAACGAGCCGCTGGGACACGATCCCCCGCAAGGCCGCCGCGAACGACGTGCGCACCTCCTTCACCATGCTCCCGGGGAAGAGGTCGAGGATGCGGTTGATGGTCTCGGCGGCGTTCGGCGTGTGCAGCGTCGAGATCACGAGGTGGCCGGTCTCGGCGGCCTGGATCGCGGCCAGAGCGGAGTCGGGGTCGCGGATCTCGCCGACGAAGATCACGTCGGGATCCTGGCGGATCACGTGGCGGAGCGCCGACGCGTACGAGGCGGTGTCGATGCCTATCTCGCGCTGCTCGATGATCGAGAGCTTGTCGTCGTGCACGACCTCGATGGGGTCCTCGATCGTGACGATGTGGGCGCGGCGCGTGTTGTTGATGTGCCCGATCATCGACGCGATCGTCGTCGTCTTCCCGGTGCCGGTCGGCCCCGTCACCAGCACGAGGCCGCGCGGCGAGTCGGCGAGCGTCGCCATCACGGGCGGGAGGCGCAGCTCCTCGAAGGTCGGGATCTCGCTCCGCACGCGACGGACGGCCAGGCCCACGACGCTGCGCTGCCGGAAGACGTTCACGCGGAACCGCCCCACTCCAGGGAACGTGTAGCCCAGGTCGGCCTCGTTCGACTCCTCGAACTCCCGGCGCTTGTGCTCCGACATCAGCTCCCGCGCGAACACCTCGGTGTCGGTGGCCGTGAGCGTCGCGAACTGCGTGGGCTGCAGCTCCCCATCAACCCGGATGAACGGCACGCTGCCGACCTTCAGGTGCAGGTCGCTCGCGCCGCGCTCGATCGTGAACCGGAGCAGCTCGCTGATGTCCATGTCCCGCCGGACCCTTCCTCGCCTGGCCCTGGACCCCGTCCAGAGGTCTTCCCGCCCTTCTTCTTCGACCGGTCGCGGGGCTTTCCTGAGCTTCCCGGCCGGCTGCTCCGCGTCCACCGTCCGTGCATAGAATCCGCCCAGGGTGCCGCCGGGCACCGACGGGAAGGTTGCGGAGCTCGACGATGCGCTCGTTCATCGGGTCGGCGGCGTAGGTGGGAGCTTCCCGCCGCCCGAAACGCGCCCGCTCCGCAGCAACGGGCTCCCCGGCGCAGCGCGCCCCGAGGCCGGCGGCTGCCGGTGCGGGTGCAGGTGCCACATCGAAGGCCACCCGCAAGAGCGGCGCGTCCAGGCGACGAGCGAGCGAGGACCGCACGGAAATCTCTGCCGGCGGGGTCGTCTACCGGCGCGACGAGGACGGGATGGTCGAGATCGTGTTGGCGGCCCGCCGGACCCGGCGCGGGGAGATCGCCTGGGGCCTGGCCAAGGGCGGCATCGAGCCGGACGAGTCCGCCGAGGAGGCCGCGGTCCGAGAGGTGCGCGAGGAGACCGGCCTCGAAGCCGGGATCGAGGAGCCCCTCGGCCGGACGCGCTACCTCTACGTCTGGGAGCAGGTGCGCATCCGGAAGACCGTGCACTTCTTCCTCATGCGCGCCGTGGGAGGCAGCATCGAGGACCACGACGACGAGATGGAGGAGATCCGCTGGTTCCCGCTACCCGATGCGCTCAAGCGCGCCACCTACCGGGGTGAGCGCGAGGTGCTGCGACGCGCGGCCGCGAAGCTCCGATGACTCCCCTGCGGGCCGCCCTCGGGATCCTGGTGGGCTTCGTCGCCGGGCTGATGTCCGGGCTGTTCGGCGTGGGAGGCGGCATCATCACCACGCCGGCGATCCAGGTGCTGCTGGGCGGCGCTCCGTACATAGCGGTCGGGACGCCGCTGCCGGTGATCTTCCCGACCGCCCTCGTCGGGGCGTTCACGTACCACCGTGCCGGCGAGGTGAGCGTCCGCGCCGCGAAGTGGGCCGCGGGTCCGGGGGCGCTGGGCGCGATCGGCGGCGCGCTGCTCACCGCCGCCGTGAACCCGCACTGGATCCTGGTCGTGACGGCGATCCTCATAGGGTGGCAGGCGGTGCGCGTCGCACGAGCCAAGCAGCACGAGATCCGCGCGAAAGGGACGACCCCGGGTTGGCACTACGCGCTCCTCGGCCTCGCGACGGGATTCGTTTCGGGGTTCCTGGGCGTCGGGGGCGGCATCATCTTCGTTCCTGTCGTGACGACCGTGCTCGGCATGCCTCTTAAGCGCGCCCTGGGGACCTCGCTGGTCCTGATCGCCGCGATCGCGGTCCCCGGCACGATCGTGCACGCGGCGCTGGGGCACATCGACTGGGCGATCTTCGCCGTCCTCGTCATCGGCGTGATCCCCGCTGCCCGGATCGGAGCGAACGTCGCGCTCGGAGCACGCGAACGGACCTTGCGGATCCTGATCGCGGTCTTCCTCTTCGCCGTGGCGATCGCGTACGGAGCTCAGGAACTTTCCACCCTGGTCAAGGGGTGACGGCTACGATGGGCCGTCGGGCATGAGCAAGCACCGGGGCGTTCGGGCCCTCCTCGCGGTCGTCGTCCTCCTCTGGGCGGCTCCGGCCGCGCTAGCGCAGGGCGACCAAGCGACCGCGGTTCTCACCCTCGACCGGCAGACCCCCTGGAACACCCTCCAGGACCCCTCGCTCCGCGTGCGCGTCCGGGCACAGAACCTGGGGGGAGCCACGCTCAACGACCTCTCGATCGCCCTCACGATCGGGACGGAGGTTCGCACCCGCGGCACCTACGACGCCTCACTGACGTCGGGGCCCGTGACCGCCTACTTCCACGAGTTCCCCGTCCAAGGGTCGCTCGCCCCCGGGCAGACGAAGACGTTCGGCTTCTCGCTCGACCTTTCGGCCCTCTCGAGCACGGTGATCAGCCACACCGAATCGCTGATCTATCCGACGCTGATCCAGCTCCGCAGCGCGGGGCAGCTGACCGGCGGGGAGCTGCGGACGCCGATACTGTTCCTGGTGCGGCAGCCGGTGCAGCCGCTGGAGCTGAGCTGGGCTCTCGATCTCGCCCCGCCGCCGGCGATCGGGCCCGACGGGCGGCTCGTCGATCCCGCCCTGGCCGTCCGCCTGGCTCCCGGTGGCGATCTCCGCGCCGAGATCGACGCCCTCACGCTCCTCTCCCTGGGCTCCGATCCCTCCCCGGTGGACGTCGCCATCTCCCCACGATTCGTTGACGAGCTCCGGCAGATGGCGGGGGGCTCCGCGGGCGGTGATGCCGCGACGGCGGTCGACGCAGCGCACGCCCTCGAGGCCATCGTCGCGCTCGTGCACTCGGATGCGGCCCAGGTGTCCGCCTACCCTTACTCGGCGCCGAACCTACCGGCGCTCCTGCGAGGCGGGCTCGCCGGGGACGTCGCGACCCAGACCGACCTGGGCGACCGGATCTTCGAGGAGGTCCTGGGGTCTCCTCCCAGTGCCGTAGCGCAGGGGGCGCCGGGCGGCGCCCTCGACACCGCAACGCTCGACCAGCTCGCGACGGGGGGCGCCTCGGTCGTGCTGGGCCAGGCGGAGTCCATCCTGCGCCCGCCCGATCCCAACTACCTCACCCTCCAGCCCACCGGTCTCGTGGCGGCGAGCGAAAGCGACCTCCCCATCGTGCTCCCCGATACCGGCCTTCAGGCCATGCTCACCTCGGACATGGCCGCCGACCCGGTGCTGGCCGCCCAGACCCTGCTCGGTGCTCTCGCCTCCGTGTGGCAGGAGGCTCCCTCGCCCGGCTTCCCCCGCGGGGTGGCGATATCGACCGCCGGCCTCGAGCTCCCCGCCGAGTTCTGGGGAGCCTTCGCTCGGCACGTCGCGCATGCGCCCTTCCTCCAGCCGGTCCTAGCCGCTCGGCTGGTTCAGGACGTGCCGCCGCCGACCCCGGCAGCACCCCTGGCGGCGCCCAGCGTCGCGGGCTTCAGTCACGAGTACGTGAAGGGCATCAAGCTGGAACGCGTACGGGTCGAGGACCTGCGATCGATGCTGATCGACCCGGGCGTCCTTCCCGAGAGGCTGGACGTATCGCTCCTGGTCGCCGAATCCGGCGCCTTCGTGGGGGACGAGACGGCCGGCCGGCGCTGGATCGACGGCGTGAACTCGGCCACCGGGGCGGTGTTCCTGGCAGCCACCCCGAGGACGGAGCAGCGCTTCACGCTCACATCCACCAGCGGGACGATCCCGATCAGGCTCGGCGACCCCGGTGGCTTGCGCCTCCACGTTCAGATCCAGCTGAGCTCCTCGAAGCTCCGCTTCCCGCAGGGGAACATCCGCGACGTCACCCTCACCGAGCCGAACCAGATCGTCACGTTCCCGGTCGAGACGACCAGCACGGGCCAGATCACGGTGCAGGTGAAGGTGAAGGCCCCGTCCGGGCACGTGGTCACCGAGACGAACCTGATCGTGCGATCGACCGCCTACAACCGCGTGGCGCTCCTAGTCACGATCGCTGCGGCGCTCGGCTTGGTGCTGCTGTGGGCGAGGAGGTTCCTGCGACGTCGGACGCCCTGACCCCCGATCCCGGCGAGCTCCCCGCCGAGGACACGCGCGAGTCGTTCGTGCGACACACCGCCGTGATGTCGGTGGGCACCGCGCTCTCGCGCATCACAGGGTTCCTCCGCCTGGCCGCGATGGCGGCCGCCATCGGGGTGACCGTCACCGCGATCCCCGACACGTACAACGTCGCGAACACGACGCCGAACATCATCTACGAGCTCGCCCTGGGCGGGATCCTCTCGTCGGTCTTCGTCCCCGTCTTCGTCGAGTGGCTGGAGCGCCGTGGCCGCGACGAGGCCTGGGAGGCGGCCGACGGGGTGCTCACGCTCACGCTCGTCGTGCTGTCGGTCATCGCCGTCATCGGAGCGGTGTTCGCGCCGGCGATCATCCGCCTCTACCTGTCCCAGTCGCGGAACCCCGAGCACGAGGCGCAGGTCGCTCTCGGAGCGTTCTTCCTGAGATGGTTCATGCCTCAGATCGTCTTCTACGGTGTCGGCGCCGTCGCGATCGGGCTGCTGAACGCCCACCGCCGATTCGCGGTGCCGATGTTCGCGCCGATCCTCAACAACGTCGTCGTGACAGTCACCTTCGGCGTGTACGCGGTCCTTCGCGCGGGGCAGGCGGCGGACCTCGGAACGATCACGCTGCCCGAGAAGCTCGTGCTCTCGATAGGAACGACGCTCGGCGTGGTCTCGATGACCGTGGCGCTCTGGCCATCGCTCCACCGCCTCGGCTACCGCTGGCATCCGCGTCTGGACTGGGGGCACCCGGCGGTGCGCAGGCTAGGCAAGCTCGCCCTCTGGGTGGTCGTGTACGTTGCCGCGAACCAGGCCGCTTACCTCGTGGTGATCGTGCTCGCAGGACGGTTCAGGGGCGGATACACGGCGTACACCGCGGCCTTCATCCTCTTCCAGCTCCCCCACGCGATCTTCGCGGTCTCGGTCTTCACGGCGCTGCTGCCCGGGATGTCCGGGCGGTGGGCCGCGGGCGACGTCGACGGCGTACGCGCGTACCTCTCGCAGGGGCTGCGAGCAACGGCGTTCGTCGTGATCCCGGCGACCGCCGGGTACCTCGCGCTGGCGCTCCCGATCGTGCGCCTCCTGCTCGAGCACGGGCAGACGCACGAGACCGACGCCGTGTTGATAGCGCAGACCCTGCGCGCGTTCGCCGTCGGTCTGCTGTTCTTCTCGGCGTTCCAGCTGCTGTCCCGAGCGTTCTACGCGATGCAGGACACACGAACGCCCGCTCTCGTGAACGTGGGCGCCGCAGCGCTCAACATCGCCGTGGACCTGCTCTACGTGCTGGTGTTCCACCTGGGAGTTCCGGGCCTCGCGCTGGCGCATTCGACCGCTTACGCCTTCTCCACGGTGGTGTGCCTGGTGCTACTCCGCCGGCGCCTGCGCGGTCTCGACGGAAGGAGGATCTGGAGGTCGCTGGCCAAGATCGTCCCCGGCGCCGTGCTCACCGCCGGCGCCGCGTGGGCGGCGGCCGAGGCTGCCGGCAACGTGGTGCGCGGCACGACCTTCGCAGGGCAGGCCGTGCAGGTCACCGCCGGCGTCTGCGCGGGGCTGCTTGTATACGTCGGCGTGACCCTTATCTTCCGGATGCAGGAGGCCGACTACCTGAAGGGCGCGCTCGTGAGGAGGTTCCGGCGATGAGCCGTTCTACCGTTCACCGGGACCAATCAGGTCTCGTGGGGAAGATGATCGTGATCTGGCTGGTCATGATCGCGCTGATCAGCGTGGCCGCCATCGACACCGTCTCAATCGCCTTCACGAAGTTCCGCGCATCCACCCTAGCCGGCGGGGCCGCCTAGACCGCCGCGAACACGCTGCGGGCCACGCACAGCGAGAAGAAGGCCTGCGACGCCGCGCGCGCCGACGTGCAGGCACGCGACGCTGATGCTCAGGTGACCCACAACGGATGCGTGGTGAACGAGCAGACCGGCGAGGTCACGATCACGGTTCGCAAGGTCGCCACGACCCTTGCGGCCGGGCGCCTCCCCTGGACGGCGAAGTTCACCAAGCCTCAGGCGACCGAGACCTCGGGCCCCGGCGTCCTGTAGCTTCGAGCCGTGAGCGACCGCGACGAGGTCCTCGTCCGCAGGTTCCTCGGCGGCGACGTCTCCGCGTTCGGGGTGCTGGTCGAACGCCACCAGGATCGCGAGTTCAACCTCGCGCTGCGGATCCTCGGGCGGGAGGAGGACGCGCGCGATGCCACCCAGGAAGCCTTCCTGGCCGCGCTCCGCAAGCTCTCCGGATTCCGCGGGGACGCCGCCTTCACGACGTGGATGCACCGCGTGACAGTGAACGCCTGCTACGACCTGCTGCGCAAGCGAGCCCGCGCGCCCCTGCTGCGCTCCGGCGCCGCCGCGGACGACCTCGTCCCGGACCTCGGCCCGCCGACCCCCGATCACGCGGACGAGATCGCGGGAACGATCGACGTCGCCCGCGCGCTCGCCCGCGTCCCGATCGAGTACCGGGCGGTCCTGGTCCTTCACGACGTCCAGGATCTGGGGTACGAGGACATCGCGGGGATCCTGAACGTTCCCGTCGGCACCGTTAAGTCGCGGACGCGCACCTGGCGGAGTGCCTCCGATGCCGCGAGGAGGTCTCTCTCGCCCGAGCTGCCCTGGGGAGCCTGCGGAGGCTCCCGCGGGTGGTCGCCCCTGCAGGTGTGGCCTCCCGAGCCCTCAGGGAGGCTTCGGAGGCCGTACCGAGGGCCCTCGGGGCGGCGGCCGCCCGACCCCTGCGGGTGGCCAGGTGGATCCCGGCGGCCGCCGCCGCCGTGCTGGTAGGTCTGCTGGCGATCGCCCTGCCGAGGCTCGGCGGTGGCTCTGCCACCCAGTCCGCGCCGCAAGCCGCGAGTGTTGGCGCCAGCGAACAGGCACCGATGCCCGGTACGGGCGGCGCCCTCTCCGCGGTCCTGGAACGAGGAGTGACCCTCGAACGGCAGTCCAAGGATTACGGGCAGGGGGACGTGAAGGCCCTGACCGATGACACCGCCGCAGCCTTCGCGGGAGCCGAGCTCCCGGACACGCTAACGAAGCAGGCGACGTTCGCCGGGGCGGAGAGGGACGCGCTCGCGTGCCTCTTCGACCAGATCCCGAAGTCTCCCAACACCGTGCTGGTGCGGTTGATCCAGGCCACATACGAGGGCCAGCCCGCGTACCTCGCCATCTTCGTCCACGGACCGGCGCCGGGCGAGCCTGCCGACCGGGTCCAGACCTGGGTCGTCCTCGTGAAGGGCTGCACGATCGCGAGCCTCGCCGAGCGGGTCCTGTAACGTCGCCCAACCCCGCCGCGAACCCACCCGGGAATAGCCGGGCGTTCTGCCATTTGGGAGGATGAAGCGGTGACCGACGTGCGCAACGTGATCGTGATCGGGTCCGGGCCCGCGGGCTTCACCGCGGCTCTGTACGCGGCCCGCGCCGACCTCGAGCCCCTCGTGCTGAAGGGCCTCGACGCCGGCGGCCAGCTGATGCTCACGACCGAGGTCGAGAACTACCCGGGCTTCGCCGACGCGATCATGGGCCCGGAGCTGATGGAGCAGATGGAGAAGCAGGCGGCGCGCTTCGGCGCCCAGATCCTGCCGGTCCACGCCACGCGCGTGGACCTGTCCGAGCGTCCGTTCGGGGTGTGGGCGGGCGACCAGGAGTGGCGGGCCAAGACCATGATCCTCGCGACCGGCGCGAGTGCGAAGTGGCTCGGCGTACCCGGTGAGGAGAAGCTGCGCGGTCGAGGGGTCAGCGCCTGTGCCACCTGCGACGGGTTCTTCTTCCGCGACCGCGAGCTCGTGGTGGTGGGAGGCGGCGACTCCGCGATGGAGGAGGCCACGTTCCTCACCAAGTTCGCGACGAAGGTGACGATCGTGCACCGGCGCGACACCTTCCGCGCCTCGAAGATCATGCAGGACAGGGTCTTCGAGAACCCGAAGATCCAGGTCATCTGGAACGCGACCATCGACGAGATCCTGGGCGACGCGGCGGTCACCGGCGTGCGGCTGCGCGACATCGTGACCGACGAGCCCCGCGAGCTCGCGACCGACGGCGTCTTCATGGCCATCGGCCATACACCGAACACGTCCCTGTTCCAAGGGCAGTTGGAGCTCGACGGCGGCTACGTCGTGGTGCGTGAGCCGCGTACCGCGACGAGCGTTGCCGGTGTCTTCGCGGCCGGCGACGTCACAGACACGATCTACCGGCAAGCCGTCACCGCGGCCGGCCAGGGCTGTAAGGCGGCCATCGACGCTGAGCACTTCCTGGGATCGAGCGAGCGCGGCGAGTAGCCGGGGAATCCCGGACCGGCACCCGACGTTGTGGAGCCAGGAACGCCGGTGCCGTCCGTACCGGGAACGAGCGATAGGAGAGAACGAGAGATGACGAACATCGGAGAGGTGAACGACGGGGAGTTCCAGACCACCGTGCTGGACTCCGAAACGCCCGTCCTGGTGGACTTCTGGGCCGAGTGGTGCGTGCCGTGCCACATGGTCTCGCCGGTGGTGGAGCAGATCGGCCAGGAGAAGGGCGCGCAGTTGAAGGTCGTGAAGCTCAACATCGACGACAACCCGCAGGCCACCCGCCAGTACGGCGTGATGAGCATCCCGTCGCTGATCCTGTTCAAGGCGGGGCAGGAGGTCGCCCGCGTCGTGGGCGCGAAGCCCAAGGACGCGATCCTGCGCGATCTCGAGCCGCACCTTTCATAGCGCAGCTCCAGGGGTGTTGTCGCCCCCGAGCCACGGGGGCAGACTCGTTCGGGTGAGTATCTTCCGCCTCGGCGACTCGGGGCCCGAGGTCGCCGACATCCAGCAGCGATTGGTCGGCCTGGGCATGCCCATCGACCGCGAAGAGCTGGGGGGCCGGTTCGGGGCCTCCACCGATGCAGGCGTGCGAGAGTTCCAGGCCGGGCGCAGCCTCCGCGTGGACGGCATCGTGGGGCCCGACACCTGGGGTCAGCTGGTGGAGGCCGGCTGGGAGCTCGGAGACCGCACTCTCTACCTGCGATCGCCTCTCTTCAGGGGCGACGACGTCCGCGAGCTCCAGCGCAAGCTCAACGCGCTGGGGTTCGACGCCGGGCGTGAGGATGGGATGTTCGGGGCGCGCTCCGACGCCGCGGTGCGCGAGTTCCAGCGCAACGTGGGTCAGGGATCCGACGGAATCGTGGGGCCCGAGACGGTCCTGGCGCTCGAGCGCCTTCGACCCCACACCGAGGGGCCCAGCCGCGCGGTCGTCCGGGAGCAGGAATCCCTGCGGGATATGCGGAGCGGGATCGCCGGCGCGGTGATCGCGATCGATCCGGGCCACTGGGTGGAAGATCGCGGCGACTCGGGGCCGAGCGGCACGTCCGAGGCCGACGTGACGTTCGCGATGGCCTCGGCCCTCGCGAACGAGCTCGAGGCGTACGGCGCCAAGCCCGCGCTCCTTCGCGCCGAGGACGAGAGCCCCACTCCCTCGCAGCGCGCACGCCTCGCGAACGAGCTGGGCGCGGCCGTGTGTGTGAGCCTGCACCTGAACGCCGGCGAACCGGGCGCCTTCGGACCGACCGTGTACTACTTCGGCAGCGGAACCACGTACTCCCCGATGGGCAAACGCCTGGCCGAGCTGGTCCTCGGGGAGCTCACACGCGGCCTGGGGACCCACGGAACCTGTGAGCGCCTCACTGCGTCGCTCCTGCGCGAGACCCGGATGCCCGCGGTCCAGGTCGAGCCCGCGTTCATCACGAACGAAAGCGAGGAGGGGGCCCTGACTGAGCCCTCGTTCCCCTCTCTGGTTGCGAAGGCGGTCGCGGCTGGGATCGCGGCCTTCTTCGGGCACGGGTAGCGGGCGAGCTCGGGCTTCCCCCGGGCGGCATCAAGCTTCCCGCGCCCGCGCCAAGAACGCCAGCGCGAGCCCGAGCAGCGCCCCCAACACGATGGCCTTGATCGCGCGTTCCGTCTCCGTCGGCGCAGGAAGCCCCATCGCGGCCCTATGCTACGCGCCATGCGCGTCTGCCTGATGATCGAGGGCCAGGAGGGCGTCTCCTGGGAGCACTGGCTCGCGCTCGCCGACGCCTGCGAACGCCTCGGCTTCGAAGGGCTCTTCCGCTCCGATCACTATTTCAGCGTGCAGGGTGCCTGCGGGCGCGGATCGACCGACGCGTGGACCTTGCTCGCCGCCCTCGCGGCGCGCACCCAGCGGATCCGGCTGGGCACGCTCGTCTCGCCCGTGACGTTCCGCGAACCCGCCGTTCTCGCGAAGGCGGCAGCGACGGTCGACGAGATCAGCGCTGGGCGCGCCGAGATCGGGATGGGCGCGGGCTGGTGGGAGGACGAGCACACCCAACACGGGTTCCCGTTCCACGACGTGAACGGCAGGTGGGAGCGTCTGGAGGAGCAAGTGCAGATCGTTCACAGGTTGCTCACCGAGGACCGGGTCTCTTTCCAGGGCAAGCACTATCAGCTGGAAGGGTGCGAGTTCCTACCCAAGGCGGTTCAGCGACCCCGCCCACCGATCGTGTTGGGCGGCGTGACCGTCGGCCCCAGGATGCAGCGGCTCATCGGCCTTTACGCCGACGAGTTCAACACCTACGGCGGGACGCCTCAGGAGGTCAGCGACCGGTTCGCCCGGGCCCGCACCGGCGTCCGGGCGGCAGGGCGCGACCCGTCGTCACTGATCACGTCGCTGATGACCTGGTGCGTCGTGGGCGCCACGGAGGACGACTACCTCTGGCGCGTGGAACGGGCACGCCAGATGGACCCAGGTGCCGGCGCCCTCGAGAACTACCTGGCCGAGCTCGAGACCGACTGCATCGTCGGCACGCCGGGCCGGGCCGTCGCGCGCCTGCGCGAATACGAGGCGGCCGGCGTCCGGAGGATCTTCCTGAACCACGTCCTGTTCACCGACATCGAGATGCTCGAACTGCTCGCCAGGGACGTGCTCCCCATGGTGGCCACGTGACAGGCGGTCGCGTCGCGCTCGTCACCGGAGGGGCGGGCGGGATGGGCACCGCGATCCGCGCGCGCCTCCAGGCACGAGGCGACACGGTCGTGAGCGCGGACCTCCACGATGCCGACGTCATCGCCGACGTCACCGTCGTCGCCGAATGCGAGCGCATGGTCGCGGAAACCCTTGCGCTGCATGGGAACCTGGACATCCTGGTCTGCGCGGCCGGCGTCTGGGTGGAGGGCCCCACCTGGCAGACGACCGAGGACGAGTGGGATCGGACGATCGACGTGAACCTGAAGGGCGCGTTCTTCTCGTGCAGGTACGCGATCCCCCATCTCATGGCGACCGAGGGCTGCGCCGTCCTCATCTCGAGCGACTACGGCCTCGTGGGAGGGCCGGGGGCCGCCGTCTACAACGCCTCGAAGTTCGGCGTGAACGGCATCACGAGGTCCCTCGCGCTCGAGCTCGCGCCCCACGGCGTCAGGGTGAACAGCGTGTGCCCCGCCGACGTCGACACGCCGATGCTCGCGGGGCAGGCGCGCGACTACGGGAACGGCGATCCCCAGGGCTACCTCGCGAAGCTCCGCGCGACGCTCCCCCAAGCAGAGCGCAGCCGTTTCATCCGGCCGGACGAGATCGCGGCCCTCGTGGCGTTCCTCACCTCGGACGAGGCCACACCCATCACCGGAGCCTGTATCCCGATCGAGTGGGGCGTGACGGCCGGCTACTGATACACGCTGCACCACACGCTATATACGGCCTAGTCCGTGACAGATTAGTGTGTGGTCGCACGCTCCTCCACGAACGACTCCAGGTCCGGGATGTGGGCGAACGCATGCCCGAACGGCAGCTCTTCCTTGCCGAGCACTACGCCGAGAAGCTCTCCCAGGGCGTCCTCTCCGTCGGCCGGGGCTAGCCACTCCGAGTCGTGGAGATCTCGGAGGGACCTCACCAGCTCGGCCCACGACCGGCTGTAGGCCTCCAACGCGCGGTCGAAGGACCACGGCGCCCTGGCGGCGAGCTCGTCGTCGTTCGGGCCAGGTCCCGGCGTGGAGAAGACCCCGGCGATCCACGGCCGCTCAGCCCTGCGGAACTCCGTGATCGTGCGCAGGGCGATCTCCTGCCAGAGGGCGAGATGGCCCAGGAGATCCTTGGGCGACCACTCCCCGCCGCCGATGCCCGGTGCGAGCATCTGGGCGGGTGTGAGACGCGCGAGGAGCGCCTCGATCTTCCGGCGGCCCGACTCGAGGGTCTCGAGCGCGGCTTCCCTGGTGACGGCGACGGTCACGGCAGCCCCATCGTACGACCGTGCGTGGACCCGGAGTCAGCGTATGGCAGCCTCATACGGCAGTCGAGGGTTCAGTCCGGCGCGAGGCCCGGCCCGGAGCCGATGATCTCCGAGACTATCCTCTCCAGGTCGTCTGCCGACCCGAACTCGATCACGACCTGGCCCCGTCCCCGGCCCATCTTGATCGTCACGCGTGTCGCCAGCTGCTCGGAGAGGATCTCCTCGACCTCCCCCAGGGAGGCGTCGGCCTCTGCCGGATCTGCCGGCGGGGAGGGCTTCGCCGGCTCGGCCACCGGCGCGTCCGCGTAGCGGCGCGCGAGCTCCTCGGTCCGACGAACCGACAGGTCCTGGGCCACGACGCGGAGGGCAAGCGAACCCTGAAGTTCGAGGTCGCCCATCTGAAGCAGCGCCCGGGCGTGCCCGGCCTGGATCTTCCCGTCGGTTAGGAGCTGCTGGACATCCATCGGGAGCTGGAGCAGCCTGATCGTGTTCGCGATGTGGGAGCGCGAGACGCCGATCCGCTCGGCAAGCTCCTCCTGCTTCAAGCCGAGCTCCTCCAAGAGTTGACGGAAGGCCTCGGCCAGCTCGATCGGCCCGAGGTCCTCTCGATGGATGTTCTCGATCAGCGCTTCTCGGAGCGTGTCGGCGTCGTCGGTGTCGCGCACGACGACCGGGATCGTCGCCAGGCCGGCCCGCTTCGCGGCCCTCAAGCGCCTCTCCCCTGCGATCAGCTCGTAGCCACCGGCGGACTTCCTGACCACGATCGGCTGGAGGATCCCGACCTCGCGGATCGAGACTGCCAGCGAGTCGATCGCCTCATCGTCGAAGCGGGTCCGCGGCTGCTTCGGGTTCGGAGCTATCGCGTTCACCGGCACCTCGAGAAGTCCGTGCGCCTCCGCGCTGTCCGGCGCTCCGGGGATCAACGCCGACAACCCTCGACCGAGTCCGCCGCGCTTGGACATCACTCTCCTCCCTTGCGGAACAATCGCCACCGGCGGGCCTTCTTGCCTTCCTCTTCGAGGGTCGCCCCGATCCCGGGCTGGGCCGCCGGCTTGATCGGGGAGGTGCGGGGCTCCGGCGGGCGCACGGCGTTTTCGTCGATCACCAGGACCCGCCGTTCGGGGAGACGGCGGACCGGCTGCCCCTCGGAGACCTGCGGGGCGCCGGGCGGGGAGGGGGGCGGCGCCTCCTCTGATCCCCACAGGTCCTCGTCGAGCTCAGCGACCTGTGGTTCGGTGCCCGCACCCCTCGCAGGTTCGGGGGCCGGCGCTGGGACCCTGGAAACGGGCGGGGGCGGGGAGGCCTGGGCTGCCGGCTTGGACGCGCGTTGCCGTTCAACTTCGGGCTCCGGAGGTCCGCCATGGGCTTCGGGCTCGCGGCTGGTGCCGCCCGCAGCCTCAGCGCGCTCCCTCCTCTCCTCCTCGATCACGTGATGGACCGTGGGGACCTCCTCGATCGCCTCGTCCTGGACCGGGGCCGACGCGAGCGAGTCGTTCACGGCGGGGATGACCATCGCCGGGAGGTCGTCGAAGGTAGGCACGGGCCCCTCCGGAGGACGCCGGGCCGCCACCTCCCGCGCGAGCTGTCTGTAGCACTCCGCGCCCTTGGACCTTGGGTCGTACAGGGTGATCGGCTGACCGAATCCCGGCGCCTCCGAGAGCCGCACCGTCCTGGGGATGATGACGTCGTACACAAGGTCGCCGAAGTAGCGCTGGACCTCCTCCACCACCTGCTCGGAGAGCTTGGTGCGCGGGTCGAACATCGTCATCACGATGCCGCTGAGGCGCAGGTTCGGGTTGATGTTCTGCTGCACGAGACCCACGTTGCGAAGGAGCTGGCCGAGGCCCTCGAGCGCGTAGTACTCGCACTGGATGGGCACGATCAGCTCCTCCGCCGCAGCCAGGGCATTGACGGTCAGCAGGCCCAGCGAGGGGGGGCAGTCGAGGATGACGAAGTCATACGAGTTCTCGATCCGAAGGGGCGCGATCGCCTTCTTCAGCTTGAGCTCCCGGGAGAACTGGCTGACAAGCTCGATCTCCGCCCCCGCGAGGTCGATCGTTGAGGGGATCGCGAAGAGCCCTTCCACCGCAGTGGGGATCACGGCCCCTTCGATCGGCGCGTCGGAGGCGAGGACGTGATAGACGCTGACTTCGCGTGCCTCATGGCGGATGCCGAGACCCGTGGAGGCGTTCCCCTGGGGATCCAGGTCGATCACGAGGACCTGGTAGCTGTTCTCGGCGAGCGCGGCGCCCAGCGACACGGCCGTCGTGCTCTTGCCGACGCCGCCCTTCTGGTTCGCGATCGCGATGACGCGGGTCGTGGAGTCCGGGTTCGGCCGCGCCTTCACGGCAGGCTTCTTCGTTGGGGACTTCTCGGAGGAGCGCGAAGAGGCGGAAGCGGTCACTGCCGGCTCATGATAACGAGCGGTCCAGCCCTTGCAACGGGGGGCGGCCAGAGAATCTCGCACGAGGCCCCCTCGGGAGAGTACGAGGCCGGATCGGATCCCTCGCCGGCGAAGTAGACGAGGCGGCCCCCGGGGCGCAGCAGGGGTACCGCCAGTCGCCAGGAGGTCGCAGCGTCCGCGAACGCGCGGGCGAAGCACATGTCGGCCGGCTCTTCGAGAGATTCCACCCGCCCGACCACCACCCGGCAGTTCGACAGCTCGAGCCTCTCGACCGTCATCTCCAGGAAGGCTCCCCGACGCCGCCGACTCTCCACAAGGGTGATCCAGAGTCCAGGGCAGGCGATCGCCACCACGATCCCGGGCAGACCTCCGCCCGAGCCCAGGTCGTAGGCGTCCCGATCGGTCGGGAGGACTGCCAGGGCGGCGCGGAGGGAATCCAGCAGATGTCGCGTTCTCAGGCGAGGCAGGTCGCCTGAGGCGACGAGGCCCAGGGCGACGGCGCGTTCGACCAGCAGCGCCTCGTAGGAGGCCAGCTTGGCGACCTGGTCCCCGCTCAACGGGACCCCTAGCGTCTCGGCCGCAGAACCCAGACCCTCATGTTTCACGTGAAACATCCCGCGAGGCCATCCGGCCGCCGGCCCTGAACCTCAGCGCCTGCGTACGACCACGAACCGGTTCGGCTCCTCGCCTCGACTCGAGCTCTCGACGCCCGCGACCTCAGCCACGGCATCGTGGACGAGCTTCCTTTCGTACGGGTTCATCGGCTCGAACTCCTCTTCACGCCCAGACTTGGCCACGCGGCGGGCGACGTCCCTCGCCTTCTGCACGAGCCTGTCCTCCCGGCGTTTCCGGTAGTCCTCCACGTCCACGAGGACGCGGGTACGCTCGTCAAGGCGGCGGCCCACCGCGAGACGGGTGAGCTCCTGGATCGCCTCCAACGTCTGGCCGTGCCGCCCGATCAGAAGGGCCATGTCGTCCTCGTCATCCCCGACGATGTCGACGTACATCTGGTTGCCGTGGATGGCGGGCTCCGCCGAGGCGTCGATGCCCATGCGGGAGAGCATCTCCTCGACGAAATCGGCGGCTGCGTCGGCCTGCTCCTCGAGGTCCTCCGCCTCGACGCTCTCAGCCCGCGCCGTCACGCGGACGATGGCGTCCTGGCTCCCGACGCCCAGGAACCCGCTCCGGGGCTCCTGCAGGACCTCGATCCGGGCTTCCTGCTCGGTCACACCTAGCTCATCGAGGGCGGCCTCCACGGCCTCCTCAACGCTTGGGGCGGCCTTTTCCGTTGCTCGAGCCACTTGAACCTCCAGGCTTCTTCTTCTTGCCGCTCGGACCCGGGCGCCCCCCTGGCGGCTTCGGCTTGCCGGACCCGGGCTTGCGCATCGTGGTTCCATCCTCGCCGCGGCGCTGCCGCTCCTCTTCCGCGCGCGCCATCAGCCGCCCCAGGAACCCCTTCTTCTGGCTCGGAGCCCGGTTCGCCATTTCCTGCTTGCGCCTCTCCAGCGCGTCGGGACCGATGTGTCCCGCCTTTAGAAGAACGAACTGCTGCCCGATCTGCCACAAGTTTGCCGTGGTCCAGTAGACGACTAGCCCCGAGGGGAAGGCGTAGCCGAAGACTCCGAACATGAGCGGCATGACCTTGAGGAGGGCCTGCTGCTGCTGCGAGGCCGCGTCCGGCGGACTGGCCCGCTGCATCTGCCGTTGTTGGTAGAAGGTGGTCGCGATCATGAGCGCCAGGAAGACGAAGTAGTGGATCTTGCTGGTCGGCGAAACCCCGCAGTTCTCCGTCGCCTGGCTCAAGACGTCTATCGGCAGCCTGTTGCCCGTCTTGTCAAGTATGGGCTTGCCCGCCACCACCGCCTCGCGATTCGAGTCGATGATCTCCGCGTTCGTGCCGGCCTGCGACGTGGAGCACTGCAGGTTCAGCCAGGCAAAGCCCAGATCCTGGTGCCTGATCACGTTCTCGAACAGCGGGCTGCCCACGGGCAGGTGGTTGTTGTGGATCTCGTAGCTCACGATCCCTGCCTGGTAGTCGCTGAGCGGCTGGCTCTTCGACACCGACACCACCGGCCGCCCGCTCTCGCCCACGGCGATGAGCTGGGGAGGCCGAACGACGGCGTACATCGCGACCAGCAACGGGAACTGCAGGAGCAGGGGGAGGCAGCCGCCCAGGGGACTCACGCCGTGGTCCCGGTACAGCTTCATCGTCTCTTCCTGCGCCTTCTGCTTGTCGGCCTTGAATCGCTTCTGGAGCTCCTTCACCTTGGGCTGGATCGCCTGCATGGCCTGCATCGATTTGATCTGCTTGATGCCCAGGGGCAGAAGGACCAGCCGGATCAGGATCGTCAGGATGATGATCGAGATCCCAAAGTTTGGGATGGTGTCATACAGCTTGGCCAAGACCCAGCCAATCCCGTCGAGGAGCTGCTGGAAGAGGGGGGACCACGGCAATGCCGCCAACATCACACGGTCTCTCTGTGTATTAGGTCGTCATACGCGCGCGCATCCGGTGCCGGGTCGACCCCGGGTCTGCCGAACGGGTTGCACCGCAGGACGCGCCAGGCGGCCAGCGCGGATCCGACGAAGGCGCCGCGCGCGCGGATCGCCTCCTCAGCGTAGATCGAGCACGTGGGGGAGAAGCGACACTGACCTCCCAGAACGCCGGAAAGGGTCAGCCGATAGAGGTGGATGAGGCCGACGAGCACCGCGCGCGCGGGAGCCCCTGTCGTGCGCAGGACGCGCCGGAACCCCGTCAAGGGCGCGCCACCTCGGTGCGGCGGAGCAGCTCGGTCATCTCGGCCACCAGATCCTGCGTCCTCGCGCCCCGGATGCCTTGCCTCGCAACCAGGACGACGTCATATCCGTCATCGACCATCGGCGCGACCTGGCGCCAGGCCGCCCTCAGGATCCTCCTGGCGCGGTTCCGCTCGACCGCGGCTCCCACCTTGCGGGCAGCCACGACGGCGGTCGCTCCCGGGCCAGGCGCGAGAAACAGTACCACCCGCCTCCCGTGGAAGGAGCGGCCCTCCGCGAACACCCTATCGACGTCGCGCGAGCGCACGGCACCGCAGGTCAGGCGGACAGTTCCGTGCGGCCCTTGGCCCGTCGGCGGGCCAAGATCGCGCGGCCCGCGCGGGTTCGCATCCGGATCCGGAAGCCATGCGTCTTCGCGCGGTGTCGGTTGTTCGGCTGGTAGGTGCGCTTGCCCTTGGCCATTTGATAGCGGGTCCTCCGATGAGTCGGCCGGCTCAACGCCGGCCGGCAGCCAGTATACGGGCGGGCATCCTCGCTGCACAAAGGGCTTGACAACAGAAAGACCGTCAAGACCCTGCCCCCCCGGCACGGTGTGGAAAACCCCGGTGCTATAGTCCGACGCATCTTCCCCCCGGCGACATCGCCGCCATCGCGCTGGCCGCCGTGACTCCTTCCCCCGAGGAGAGTTTCCACCGTTGTGGAAAGGGTCTGTGGAAACGCATGGCGATAGCCTTCTCTGAACACGAGGCGCGGGAGGCCTGGACCCGGGTCGTCGAGCGCGCCCGCACCGAGCTCCCCGAGGCGACGATCTCGATGTGGTTCGCCGACGTCCGGCCCACCGGGCTGCACGATGGCATCCTGGATCTGGTCGTGCCCTCGGACCTCGTCCGGGACCGCTTGCAGCGCACCCATCTTGAGCTTATCCGCAGGGCCGCATCGGCCGTCGTCGGCCGGGAGATCACCGTGCACCTGGAGATCGACGAGGGCCTGCGATCCGCGCAGACCAAGGACGTCGTCGTCATCCCGGGGGCGCGGGAGAGCGAGCCCGCCCTTCCCCCGACCGACAAACCCCTCGGGGCACCCGGGCTGCCGTTCCCCAACTACACCTTCGAAGCTTTCGTGCCCGGCCCCTCGAACCGCTTCGCGCACGCGGCCGCGATGGCCGTTGCGGAAGCACCACCGTCGACCGCGTACAACCCGCTGTTCATCTACGGCGGAACGGGTCTGGGCAAGACCCACCTCCTCGTAGCCATCGGCCACCACATGTGGCGGATCTCCCGCTCCACCCGTGTGAAGTACGTCACGTCCGAGCAGTTCCTGACCGAGTTCATCAAGGCCGTGCGCGAGCGCCAGACCGACGCGTTCCGTCGGCGCTACCGCGAGGTCGACGTGCTGCTGGTCGACGACATCCAGTTCCTGGCCAAGCGCGAGGAGACCCAGGTCGAGTTCTTCCACACGTTCAACCACCTGCACGGCGCGGCACGCCAGATCGTGATCGCGTCGGACCGCCCACCACACGAACTCTCCGGTCTGGAGGAGCGGCTCGTGAGCCGGTTCCGCTGGGGCCTCTGCGTCGACGTCCAGCCCCCCGATCTCGAGACGCGCATCGCGATCTTGCAGGTAAAGGCCCAGCGCGAGCACATCGTGGTCCCCAACGACGTCGTCGAGTTCGTCGCGTCCAAGTTCGACCAATCGGTGCGCGAGCTCGAAGGGGCGCTCGTCCGGGTGGTCGCGCTCTCGTCGATCACCGGGCAGCCGATCGACGTGGAGCTCGCCGAGCGAGCCCTCCAGGGCCTCCTGCCACAGACCCAGACGGAGATCCCGCCGAAGCTGATCCTCGAGGAGACAGCCCAGTACTTCTCGCTGTCCACGGGGGACCTCCTCAGCAAGTCACGCTCGCGCCCGCTCACACAGGCGCGCCACATCGCCATGTACCTGATGCGCGAGTGCACGGGCCTTTCCCTCGTGAAGATCGGCGAACTCTTCGGCGGGCGTGACCACACGACCGCACTGCACGGCATCAAGAAGATCGAGGCCGAGATGCAGGCTCGCGATGCCACCTTCCGTCAAGTCCAGGACCTCACGCGGATCATCCGTGGCCGCGTGAGGGGGGCCGCATGAGGGTGTGCACAACCCGTGGGCTGCCCGTGGGCTGCCCGCGCCGCCACGATCAAGCTTCTCGAAGTGACAGCACTTCCCCACAGGGAATCCACATGTCCGAGGGGCCCGCTACGCTTGGCGGATGGGCCCTCCATCCACCTTTCCACAGGCCCTACTGCTTCTATAGATCTAGGAAGAACAACAGCGATAGGGGGTGGGCACGGTGAAGTTCCGGTGTGACCGCGACGCGCTCTCGGAGGCGCTCCAGACCGTTCAGCGAGGGGTGTCGTCTCGGCCCGGGATCCCGGCTCTCACCGGGGTGCTGATGGAGGCCTCCGACGGCGGGAGGCTGACGCTCACGACGACCGACTTGGAGGTCTCGGCGCGGCTCGTGATCGAGGTGCAGGTGCAGGAGGCGGGGATCGCGCTGGTGCCGGCACGACTCCTGGGCGACACGATCAAGTCGCTGTCAGACGCTCCCGTCGAGTTCGAGGCCGACCGGTCGCAGGCAAGGATCCGCTGCGCAGCCTATGAGGGCTCGCTCCGACTCCTTCCCGCGGAGGACTTCCCAGGGCTGCAGGACCCCTCAGGTACGAGGGTCAGCGTGGAAGCCGGTTCGTTCTCCGAGGCCGTTTCACAGGTGGGGCGCGCAGCGAGCCGCGACGAGGCGCGCCCCGTCCTTACCGGGGTTCTCCTGGAGGTGAGCCGCGAAGGCGTGGTGCTGGTCGCGACCGATTCGTACCGGCTCTCGATCCGTGATCTCGTTGCCAGCTCCGATGCGGAGGCCAAGGCGATTGTCCCGGAGCGAGCGCTGGGTGAGGCGGGCCGGGCGGCAGGCGCCAACGAGAAGGGCACGGTGGAGCTCCTCGTTGACGAGTCACGGGTCTCATTCCGTATCGGGGACTTGACCCTGACGTCGCGCCTGATCGAGGGGGAGTTCCCGAACTACCGTCAGCTCCTGCCGGAGGGCCACGAGAGCCGCCTCACGGTCTCGCGCCAGCAGCTCCTGGACGCGGTGCGCAGGGTCGGGCTCCTCGCGCGGGACACGACCCCGGTGCGGGTCGAGTTCAACGCGCTCGGGGCGAGGCTGTCGTCTTCGTCTCCCGACCTGGGTCAGGCAGTCGAGACGGTCGAGGCGCGCTACGAAGGCGAGGACCTCACCGTAGCGTTCAACCCCCAGTACCTGGCCGACGGGCTCACGGCCGCCACCGGCGAGTCTGTGCGGCTTGACGTGCGGGACGGCTTGAAGCCGGGCGTCGTCCGCGGGGACGGCGACGAGTTCACTTACCTCGTGATGCCGGTGCGGCTGCCCGCGCCGGTCAGCTAGGAAGGGCTGCGCCGCAGGGCGTTCGGCCATGCGCCTTGCGTGGGTCGAGCTCCGCGAGTTCCGGAACCATGCGTTCACGCGGATCAATCCGGTGCCCAACGGATTGATCGTGGCGGTGGGGCCCAACGGTGAGGGCAAGACCAACCTGCTCGAGGGGATGTTCTTCGTGTTCGCGCTGGCGTCTCCGCGCGTCTCGGCGAACGCGCCGGTCGTCAGGGACGGGGGAGACGCGGCATACGCGCGAGGGGAGGTCGAGACGCTTGGAGGCCGCATGCTGGTCGAGGTTGAGATCCCGAACCGAGGGGCGAGCCGCGTGAAGCTCAACCGGAACCCTGTGCGCCGCAAGCGTGACGTGCGACGCCAGGTCCGGGGGGTCTTCTTCGGCCCGGACGATCTCGACATCGTGCGCGGTGATGCCTCGCGCCGCCGCCGGTTCCTGGACGAGGCGCTCGTGGCGCTGTGGCCTCTGAAGGAGACGTTGCTGACAACGTACGACCGGGTGGTTCGGCAGCGGAACCGCCTGCTCAGGGAGTGGGAGGGCCGCGGGGAGCCCCCGGCCCTCGAGGCCTGGGACGGGGAGCTCGCGCAGGCCGGGGCCGCGGTGATGCGGGCTCGCCGGGACGTCGTGGCTGCCGTGGCCCCTTCCGCCAGCGAGGAGTTCGTGGCCCTTGCCGGCTACGCGCTGGAAACGACGTACGGCCCGAACGTGGGGGCGGTCGGCGGCGAGCTCGAGGAAGCGATCCGCGAGCGCCTGCGCGAGCGCCGGGCGGACGAGCTGGCGCGCAGGACGTGTCTCGTGGGCCCTCACCGCGACGACGTCGAGCTCGCGGTGAGGGACCTCGGGGCACGCGCGTTCGCGAGCCACGGAGAGGCCTGGGCGGCCGCGCTCTGTCTGCGGCTCGGGCTCGCCAAGGCCGTGGAGCGAGAGATAGGGGAGCCCCCCGTGCTGCTGGTCGACGATCCGTTCAGCGCCCTCGATCCACGCAGGCGAGACCTCGTCGCCGAGCGCTTGGCGCGACGTGGCGGTCAGGTCGTGGTCAGCGTCGCCGACGAGGCCGACGTTCCGGAGGCCGCGCATGCGACCTGGGACGTGCAGGCGGGCCGCGTCGCGCCGAGGACGGGGGCCTGATGCCGCACTCGACCGGGTGGGGGCGACGCAAGGATCGGCGGACCGGCGATCCGGCGCCGATCGGCGAGATAGTGGACGGCCTCCTGCGGGAGCAGCTGTTCGCACGCGGCCTGGCGGTCGGCCGGCTCGCCGCGAATTGGGACGGCGTGGTGGGCGAGCGGCTCGCTGCAGCCACCGCGCCGGCGGAGCTCGAGGGAGGAGTCCTGACCGTAGCGGCGACTGACTCGGTCTGGGGCGCGCAGGCGCGGTTCCTCCACGAGGCGATCCGCGAAAAGGCTAACGAGGCTCTCGGGTCGCAGGCCGTTCGCGAGGTTCGTGTGGTGATACGGGGAGACACCCAAAACCGCAGGTAGAAGGCTGGAAACGCACCAGCGAAACAGGCCGAAATGTCGGTCCCGATTGGTAGAATGAGCTGCGAGTCTGCAGTCCCCCTGCAGCGCCTCCCGCACCCGCCCGGAGGCTGCTGCGCGGGCATCATCGGGAGGTTAGTTGGCAACCACCGCGGCCAGGTCGAAGACGAAGCAGCAGGGCTACGACTCGAGCCACATCCAGGTGCTCGAGGGCTTGGAGCCCGTCCGTAAGCGGCCCGGCATGTACATCGGGACCACCAGCTCCCGGGGCCTGCATCACCTCGTGTACGAGGTCGTCGACAACGCGATCGACGAGGCCATGGCGGGGCACTGCGACAAGATCGTCGTGACCCTGCACGCCGACGGGTCGGCGAGCGTGCTCGACAACGGGCGCGGCATCCCCGTGAAGCCGATCCCCGGCGCGAAGGATCGCCGGCCGGCGGTCGAGGTGGTCCTCACCGTCCTGCACGCCGGCGGGAAGTTCGGCGGCGGCGGCTACCAGATCTCCGGCGGTCTGCACGGCGTCGGGGTCTCGGTCGTGAACGCGCTGTCCGAGAGGCTGGACGTCCAGATCCAGCGGGAGGGCTTCACGTGGACGCAGGCGTATTCGCGCGGCAAGCCGACGAAGAAGCTCACGAAGGGCAAGGCCTCGACGAAGACCGGCACCCTGGTCCGGTTCTGGCCCGATCCGGAGGTCTTCACCGAGACCCTCGAGTTCAAGCGCGAGATCTTGACGGAGCGCCTGCGCGAGCTGGCGTTCCTGAACAAGGGCGTCGAGATCCAGCTGATCGACGAGCGCGAGAAGCCCGCTCACAAGGACGTCTACAGGGCGACCGGCGGGCTCGTGGACTTCGTGAAGTTCCTGGCCGAGGGGCGGGAGTCCCTCCACAAGGTCGTCTACTTCGAGGCGAAGGAGGAGGGCGCCGAGGTCGAGGTGGCCCTGCAGTGGAACTCCACCTACGCCGAGTCGTTCCACTCGTTCGCGAACACGATCAACACGCACGAGGGCGGCATGCACGAGGAGGGCCTCAAGAAGGCCCTCACGAACGTGATCAACCGGCACGCGCGCACCAAGGGCCTCCTGAAGGAGAAGGAGGAGAACCTGATCGGCGAGGACGTGCGGGAGGGCCTCGTGGCCGTGGTCTCGGTGAAGCTCCGCGACCCGCAGTTCGAGGGTCAGACGAAGACGAAGCTCGGCAACGCGTCGATCCGGTCCTTCGTCGAGACCAGCGTGAACGCGAAGCTCGCCGAGTGGCTCGAGGAGCACCCGGGCGACGCGAAGCGCATCGTGACGAAGGGGGAGGCCGCCGCGAAGGCCCGCCTGGCCGCGCGCCAGGCGCGGGATCTGACGCGCCGGAAGTCGTTCCTCGAGTCGGGCTCTCTGCCGGGCAAGCTCGCGGACTGCCAGCTGAAGGACCCGGCCTCGTGCGAGCTCTACATCGTCGAGGGGGACTCGGCCGGCGGCTCGGCCAAGCAGGCGCGCGACCCCGCCACCCAGGCGATCCTGCCGATCCGCGGCAAGATCCTCAACGTCGAGAAGGCGCGATTGCACAAGGTCCTGGAGAACATCGAGATCCAGGCGCTCATCACCGCCATCGGCACGGGCATCGGCGAGGAGTTCGACCTGTCGAAGGCGCGCTACCACCGCGTCGTGCTGATGGCCGACGCCGACGTCGACGGCGCGCACATCCGCACGCTGCTGCTCACCTTCTTCTTCCGGAACATGCCGGAGCTGATCGACGCCGGGTACGTCTACATCGCGCAGCCGCCGCTGTACTTGCTCAAGGACGGCAAGCAGGAGCACTACTTCTACTCCGAGCGCGAGTGGGGCCAGTTCCGGAAGAAGAACGGGAACGGCCAGAAGAAGCTCGACCCCCAGCGCTTCAAGGGGCTCGGCGAGATGGACGCCCATCAGCTGTGGGACACGACGATGGACCCCGAGCGCCGCACGCTGCTTCAGGTCGCGCTCGAGGACTCGGCCACCGCGGACCGACTGTTCACCATCCTGATGGGCGAGGACGTCGCCGCCCGCAAGGCGTTCATCGAGACCAACGCCAAGGACGTCCAGAACCTGGACGTCTAGGCCGGAGACGACAAGGACCCCCATGGCGCAAGACCTGTTCGCCGGACGCGTGGAGCCCGTGCAGCTCGAGGACGAGATCCAGCGCTCGTATCTCGACTACGCGATGTCGGTCATCGTGGGCCGCGCGCTGCCCGACGTTCGCGACGGCCTGAAGCCGGTCCACAGACGGATCCTCTGGTCGATGTTCGAGCAGGGCCTGCGACCCGACCGCCCGCACCGCAAGTCGGCGAACGTGGTCGGCGGCGTCATGAGCAAGTACCACCCGCACGGCGACATGGCGATCTACGACGCGTTGGCGCGGATGGCTCAGGACTTCTCGCTCCGCTACCCGCTCGTCGATCCGCACGGGAACTTCGGCTCGATCGACGGCGACCCGCCGGCCGCGCAGCGCTACACCGAGGCGCGTCTTGCGCCGATGGCCCTCGAGCTCCTCCGGGACATCGAGGCCGAGACCGTCGACTTCGTCCCGAACTACGACGGGTACGAGCAGGAGCCCCTGGTCCTGCCCAGCAGGTTCCCGAACCTCCTCGTGAACGGGGCAGGTGGGATCGCCGTGGGCATGGCGACGAACATCCCGCCGCACAACCTCGGCGAGGTGATCGACGGGGTGATCCACTTCCTCGAGCACCCCGAGGCGACCCCGTCCGACCTCATGAAGTTCGTGAAGGGGCCCGACTTCCCGACCGGCGCGGTCGTGATGGGGAGGCAGGGCATCAAGGACATGTACGAGACCGGGCGCGGCTCGATCAAGGTCCGCGCGGTCACCCAGGTCGAGGAGGGCTCCAACGGCCGGTCGCGGATCGTGGTGACCGAGCTGCCTTACCAGGTCAACAAGGCGCGCCTGGCCGAGAAGATCGCCGAGCTCGTGAAGCTCGGCAAGGTGAAGGACATCGCCGACCTGAACGACCACTCCTCGGGCCGCGCCGGCATGCGCCTGGTGATCGACCTCAAGAAGGGCGCCAATCCTCAGGTCGTGCTGAACCAGCTCTACAAGCACACCCAGCTCCAGGACAACTTCGGCGTGATCATGCTCGCGCTGGTCGACAACGTCCCGCGCACCCTGAACCTGGCCGAGATGATCGGCTACTACGTCGACCACCAGGTCGAGGTGCTGACCCGGCGGACGCGATACGAGCTGAAGAAGGCCGAGGAGCGCGACCACATCGTCCAGGGCCTGCTCATCGCCCTCCAGCACCTGGACGAGGTCATCAAGATCATCCGCGGGTCCAAGGACTCCGAGGAGGCCCGCACCAAGCTGATGAAGAGGTTCAAGCTCAGCGAGATCCAGGCGAACCACATCCTGGACATGCCGCTCCGCCGGCTCACGCGCCTGGCCCGCGAGGAGCTGGAGCAGGAGCACAAGGACCTCGTCTCGAAGATCAAGGGCCTGAAGGCCCTGCTGAAGGACCCGAAGAAGATCCGCGGTGTCATCAAGGACGAGCTCGGCGCGCTGCGGGCCAAGCACGCCGACGAGCGCCGCACGAAGGTGAAGGCCGACGAGGGCGAGTTCGACATCGAGGACCTGATCGCCGAGGAGGACGTGGTGATCACGGTCAGCCGCGCCGGGTACGTGAGGCGCGTATCGATCGACACGTTCCGGCGGCAGGGGCGCGGCGGCAAGGGCGTGCGCGGCGCCAACCTGAAGGAAGAGGACGTGATCTCGAACGTCTTCACCACTACCACCCATCACTGGCTCCTGTTCTTCACCACGAAGGGCAAGGTCTACCGCGTGAAGGTGCACGAGGTTCCGGACAGCTCCCGCACGGCTCGGGGGCTCTACGCGGCGAACCTCCCGGGCGTGGGCATCACGGGCGACGAGAAGGTGTCGGCCGTTCTGGATCTGAAGGAGTACGAGGAGGGCAAGTTCCTGCTCTTTGCCACGAAGCGGGGCATGGTCAAGAAGACCGCGCTGCCGGAGTACGGCTCGCCGCGCACGGGCCTTGCGGCGATCAACCTGAAGAAGGGCGACGAGCTGATCGACGTTAAGCTCACGGCGGGCAAGGACGACGTGTTCCTGGTCTCGCGCAAGGGTCAGGCGATCCGGTTCAAGGAGTCGCTGGTTCGGCCGATGGGCCGGCCCGCGGCTGGGGTGATCGGGATGCGACTGGCCGAGGACGACGAGGTGATCTCGCTCGGACTCTCCTCGGACGGCGAGGAGATGGTCAGCGTGTCCGAGCAGGGCTACGGCAAGCGCTCGAAGCTCGGCGACTATCCGACGAAGGGGCGCGGCGGCAAGGGCGTGATCGGACACCAGCTCACGAAGAAGACCGGCCTGCTCGCCGGCGCGTTCGTCGGCTCGAAGGACCAGGACATGTTCGTGATCTCCTCGTCGGGGATCGTGATACGCGTTCCGGCGGCCGAGATCCGTCGCGTCGGCCGGTCCAGCCAGGGCGTGCGAACGATGCGCGTGGACGAGGGCGCCCACGTGGTGGCACTGGCGCCGGTGATCACGTCGGACGAGGAGTAGCGGCTCCGGCTTGGGCTAGGCCGAGCGCAGGCCGCGGAGCGCCACCAGCTTGCGGATCTGTGACCGCGCCTGCCGATAGGTCAGATCCTCTGGCATCGGCGCGCCGGACTTCTCGCAGAGCCATCGCAGGGTTCGCCGCTGCCGGTCGCTCATGGGCTCCTCGAGGAAGCTCCGCACGACGATGCCGGCCTCGTGCTCCGTGAGGGACTCGTCGAACGGCTCTCCGAACTCCTCGCACAGGAACCTCACGTGGCCGGCCTGAGTCTCGGTCATGGGCTCCCTCCGGCGCTCCCACGGAACCGGGCCGTCCTCGGCGTCCAGGCCCCAGGCCGTTCGGGGATCGACCCCACCCCCCTCGAGGTGGCAGAGATAGCACCAGCTCCGGTCCATGCCGTGCCCGCAGAACTCCATGAGGAGATTTTCGGCCGCAGGGGCCCCGGTCCTGAGTCCCGGATCGTCCCTAGTCTGGCAGGCGCACCCGGCGGAACACGCGCCAGAGCACCAGGTCGTAGACGGACTTGAGCGCCCCGGCGACCACGAACGGAGCCCCCAGGCCGACGGTGCCCATCAGGGCGCCGCCGATCACCGGGCCCAGTGGTCGAGCCACGTAGCGGGAGGTGTTGGTGAAGGCCGCCGCGGCCGTGCGCTCCTCGGGATCGACCATCGCGGCCAGGTACGCCTGGCGCGTCGGCACGTCCATCTGCGAAAGGGCTGAGCGCGCGAGCAGCACCGCGATCGCCCACCCCAGCGACGGCACGATCGGCACGAGCGCCAGCAGCAGGTTCGAGGGCAGGTGGGTGAAGACCATGGTGTTCAGGAGCCCGATCCTCGCGCCCACCCTTGCGGCGACGATCGACGAGCCCGCCTGGAGCAGCCCGGTCGCGAACACGACGGCGGCCATGAGCCTGGGGCTCACGCCGAACCGCCGCTCGAACCAGAACACGATGAAGGTCGTGACCACGAACCCGCCGGCGAAGGCGTCGACCGCGAACAGGGAGGCGAGCCTGACCACGTTGGCGCGCGAGCGGGCGAGGGGCTTCGCCGGCCTCTCGGCGCCGCCGTGCTCGACCGCCGGCGAGAGCCGGACGGCCTGCAGGACGCACACTGCGGCCAGCACGGGGAAGAGCAACAGGAAACGCTGATCGGCCGGGAGCGCCGGGACCATGCCCCGGAACCGATCCGGCGCCCCGGCCGCCAGGGCGCCGCCGGCTCCGGCGAGATAGGCGATCGCGTTGTACCGCCCGAAGACGTGGACCCGCGTCTCCCGCGGGGCCTGACCGATCATCGCCTGCTCCAGGGAGGTGATCGGACCCGACTCGTTCGCGTCGGTGGACATCGTGCCGGTGAGCGCCGCGGCCACAAGGGCCACCAGGCTGGACGTCAGAGCGAAGACCGTCCCCGCGACGCCCATCAGAGCCAGGAGCAGGCCGTACAGCCGTCGCCGCCCGATCCGCTCACCGACGGCGCCCACGACCAGGGCGGCGGCGGCCATCCCGGCGAGCATGGCGGCGAACACGAGCCCCACCTGCGCGTTGGTGAGGCCGGCCTGGGCGAGAGACGTTCCCAGGATCACGGTTCCGAACCCGTAGGCGAACGCTCGAAGCGCCTGCACGAGGAGGATCTTGACCAGGTCGTCCTCGATGCCGGCCTTTCGCGTGAGGTCCACGGTACCGACGATAATGCCCCAGATGGAACCGGGCCTCGGCATCGGCGTGATCGTGGCGGCGACGGCGCTCGCGCTGACGACGGTGCTGGCGCTCAGATCGCGCGTTCCTCGGTGGACGACCGACCTGTTGCTCGCCGCGGCCGGCTCCGGCGAGGGGGCTGGCGCGCTGCTCGTGCAGCACGGCGCGCGGCCCGCCGAATGGGCGCTCGTCCTTTTCGCGCTCGCGGTGCTGGTTCCCGTGCACGCGCGCGTGCTCTTCGCGGGAGAAGGACCGTTGCGCACCTAGGGTGCCTGGGCCCCGCGCAGGGCGTACCCTGTACCGGTCCCGAAGGAGCGCGAGTTGTCACAGACCGTCGAGGGAGAGCAGCCGGTACCGGGATCGGAGCCGGAATCCGAGCCGGAGCCGGACGCCGAGGCCGAGGCCGAGGCCGAGGAGCAACGGCGGCCGGAGCCGGCGGCCGAGTTCCCCGCGGTGGAGACGCTGCCCATCCCGCACGAGCCCTCGCGCCGCGAGCGCCGAGCCCAGGTCCGCAGGACCCGCGTCACCGTGCGCCGCGTGGGGCCGATCTCGGTGCTGAAGCTCTCCCTGATCTTCTATTTCTGCCTGTGGCTGAGCGTGTTCCTGGGGCTCGTGCTCGCCTTCGGTTTCGCGAGCGGACTCGGGGTGGTGGACAAGGCAGCCCAGTTCTGGGGGAAGCTGTTCAGCGACGCCGGCGCGAGCTTCCAGATCAACGGGCGGTGGATCTTCTCCCGGCTGTTCGTGATCGGGTCCGTGATGGTGGTCGTGGCGTCCGTCTTCACCGTCGTCGTCGCGTTCCTGTACAACCTGATCTGCGACATGGTGGGCGGGCTCGAGATCACGCTCTCCGAGAAGCGCTGAGGTCCCACGTTTGACACCCTTTCCGAGGCGTGGCTACGCTGCGGCGAGGGCCGGCGCGCCGGACCTCCGGCATAGCGGGGGCCTGTAGCTCAGCTCGGTTAGAGCGCTTCCCTGATAAGGAAGAGGTCGATGGTTCAAGTCCATCCAGGCCCACTCCCGAGAGGAGGGCACCATGTCTGACGGGTCGGGAACCAAGGAGAAGAAGGGCGGGTTCTTCCGCCGGCTGTTCAAGCTCGCGTTCATCGGGGCCATCGTCGCGACCGCGGTGCAGTTCATCAAACGGCGCCGGGGCTCCGACCTGGACGACACGGAGTGGCAGGAGCTTCCTCCACCGGCCGGCGGCTGATCGGGAGCCGGCGGCCGGGTTGACCTCCCACCCCTGGCAGCAGGCGCATACAGCCGCGGCAGCGGCCGGCGTTGAGCTGCGCCCTGTCACCTCGCTGGAGGACTGCGACCGCGTCCTGGAGGTGATGAGCGCCACCTGGGGGAGCCATCAGCTGGTGCCGCGCGATGTCCTCCGCGCGCTGGGCGAGAGCGGGAACGTGCCCTTCGGGGCCTTCGACGCCGAACGGTTGATCGGGTTCGTGCTGGACTGGGCCGGCGTGGACGAGGAGGGTCTGCACGTGCACTCGCACCAGCTGGCCTCGCTGCCGGACCGGCGGCACCAGGGCGTCGGCTACGCGCTGAAGCTCGCTCAGCGCGCCCGGGCCCTTTCGCAGGGCATCCACGTCGTTCGCTGGACCTTCGACCCGCTCGTGGCACGCAACGCCTACCTGAACCTCTCCAAGCTCGGCGCTGTCGCGGACCGGTTCCACCGGAACTTCTACGGGACGATGACGGACGAGCTCAACGCGGGAGACCGCAGCGATCGGTTGATCGCCCGGTGGGCCCTGGACAGCGACCCGACGGCGCCGAGGCCCGTCGCCGCGCAGGGCTTCCCGGCGGTCCTGGTTCGTGGCAGGGGCGAGCGCCCCGAGCCGGGTGATGCCCCCTCGCCGGAGGGAGCCGTGGTCGAGATCCCGCCCGAACACGCCCAGCTCAAGAAGGCGGTGCCGGCGTCGGCTTCGGCCTGGCGCGATGCGACGGCCGACGCGATCGAGGCCTGCCTGGGCGCCGGGCTCGTCGCAACGGGGTTCCTCCGGGAGCGATCGGCGTACGTGTTCGCGCCGGAGGGAACCTCGACGTGACCCGCGTCCGCGCGATCGAGCTCCGGCTGGTGGGGCTACCGCTCGTGCGGCCTTTCCGCACGTCGTTCGGCGAGCAGACCCGGAAGGTGTGCGTCCTGGTCCGCGTGGAGACCGACGGCGCCGAGGGATGGGGCGAGTGCGTCGCCGACATCGACCCCGGCTTCTCCGAGGAGTTCAACGAGGGGGCCTGGCTCGTGATCCGCACCTTCCTGGCGCCGGCGCTCTTTGCCGTCGGAGACGTCGAGCCGCGCGACCTCGACGGCGTGTTCGCCGGGGTTCGCGGGAACCCGATGGCGAAGGCCGCGCTCGTCAACGCGTTCCTGGATGCGTGGCTCCGGGAGCGCGATCGTTCGCTCGCGGGGTTCCTGGGCGCCGACAAGGAACGCGTCGCGTGCGGGGTCTCGGTGGGTATCGCGCCGACCACCGAGGAACTGCTGGACCACGTGAGGGGATACCTGGAGGAGGGGTACCGCCGGATCAAGCTGAAGATCGAGCCCGGCACCGACGTCGAGCGCGTCGCGGCCGTGCGCGCCGCCCACCCCGACATCCTGCTCTCGGTGGACGCCAACGCCGCCTACACGCTGAACGACCTGCACGTGTTCCGGGCCCTCGACCGCTTCTCGTTGCTGATGGTGGAGCAGCCGCTCGGCCACGAGGACCTGGTGGAGCACGCGAAGCTCCAGCAGGAGATCCGCACCGACGTCTGCCTGGACGAGTCGATCCGCTCGGCGGCGCTCGCGGCGTCCGCGCTGGAGATCGGCGCCTGCCGGATAGTCAACGTGAAGCAGGGGCGCGTGGGAGGCCTCCTGGAGGCCAAGCGCGTCCACGACGTCGCACGGGCCCAGGGCGCCCCCGTGTGGTGCGGAGGCATGCTGGAGACGGGGCTGGGCAGAGCGGTGAACCTCGCGCTCGCGGCTCTGCCGGGGTTCACCCTGCCCGGAGACACCAGCTCCTCGGCTCGCTACTTCACCGAGGACATCACGGAGCCGCACGTGATGGCCCCCGATGGCACGATGCCCGTGCCGGGGGGACCGGGCATAGGCGTCGTTCCGAAGGCCGACCGGCTGGCCGAGTGCACCCTGAGGAGCGAGGCCCTGGCTCCCTGAACCGGGAGCCTCTCCTCACGCGCTCCGTTTCATCGCCGGGATACGCTTGTCGCGCGCTGCCTACTCCAGCGACAGTCAAAGAGGCCGATAAGTATCTGTCGCCGACGCGCGCGAGCTGCCCATCGGAAGGAGCAGAACCATGGACGTGCCGCCCCCGGAGCCTCCGAAGCCCGAGCCCTGGGTTCCCGGCCCGCCGAGCCCCGAGCCGCCTCTCCCGCCCGATCTGGCATCGCCCCCCTCGAGCGAGCAGGTTCCTCCTCCTCCACCCGGGATCGGCGAGCCGGGCGGGCCGGGCGAGACGCCGACGCCGACGCCGAAGGCGAAGGCGCCGCGCAAGCGTCGCATCGTCGCCATCGTGGCGTCGGTGGTGGTCCTGCTGGGCGCCGCGGGCGCGGCCGCTGCCTTCTTCGCGCTGCGAGGGTCGGGCGAGCAGCTGCTCTCGCTGGTCCCGGCCTCGAGCGACGTCGTGGTCACCGCCTACCTCGACCCGTCCTCCGGGCAGAAGGTCAACCTGCTAGCCCTCACGCACAAGTTCCCCGCGCTCGCCAACGAGCAGGACCTGCGGCGGCAGGTGGACTCAGCTCTGGACGACGCGCTCTCAGGTGTCGGGCTCACCCACCAGGACGTGGAGCCGTGGCTCGGCTCTCAGGTCGCCGTCGTCGCCGACATCCAGCTCGAGCAGCAGCAGGCCTCGGTCGCGTTCCTCATCCAGAGCAGGGACGACGCCGCGGCCGAAGCCGCGCTGATGAAGGTGAAGGCGCGCTCTCCTGACGGATGGCAGACCCGCGACTATCACGGCGTCACGATGCACCTGGACGGGCAGACGGGCTGGGCGCTGATAGATGGGGCAGTCGTCATCGTGGAGCAGCCCGCGTTCCTCACGAAGATCATCGACGTCTCCGAGGGCACGACCCCGAGCCTGGCCGAGGACCCGGGGTACCTGAAGACGATCTCGGCGCTCCCGTCCGCCAAGCTCGGGCTCTTCTACGTGAACCCGACCGACCTGGTGGATCAGCTCGGCTCGCTGACTCCCCTCGGGGCCTCGGGCACGCCGGGGCTGGACACGCTCCAGGCGATGCGCGGGTTCGCGATGTCGCTCTCCGCCCAGCCGGACGGGCTCGCGTTCGACTCCACGGTCCTGTTCGACCCGTCGAAGCTCGACGCCGCCACGCGGGCGCAGCTCGACCAGACGCCCCACGACAACGCGGCGCTGGCGTTCGTGCCGGCGGATTCGCTGGTCGTCGAGACGCAGGAAGGGGTGGACTCCACCCTGAAGAGCCTTGCGGACCAGGCACTCACGGGCCCCGGCGGGGAGCAGATCCGCAGCCGGCTAGGGCTGGACGACACCCTGGCATCGCTCACCGGCGACCTCGTCCTCGAGGTCGGACCGGGCAGCGGCCTCGTCCCCGCAGGAGGGGCGCTCATCCTCGGCGTGACGGACACGGCGGCCGTGCAGCACACGCTGGACCGGCTGGCGGCGCTCGCGCTCGCCGTGGATCGGCAACGCCCCCAGGTTGTGACGGGGACCGAGGGTCTCTCGAAGAAGGACCTGAAGCAGATGCAGGATTCCGGGATCTTCCCGGGCAAGCTCTTCCCGCCGGCGCCGAAGCCGTCGTGGAAGACCACCACCTACCAGGGGACGGTGATCCGGTACCTGGACGATCCCACCCTCGTCGGCTTCGCGCCGGCCTACGCGGTGATGGACGGCGCTGCGGTGATCGCCTCGAGCCCGGGGGAGATCCGCAAGCTGATCGACGTGCACGGGGGACAGCCCTCGATCACGTCATCGGCGTCTTTCACGGGCGCGATGGCCAGAGTGCCCCAGGGCCCCAGCGTCTTCTTCGTCGACGTGGCCGGCATCGTCTCGCGCTTCGCGGGAGCCCTGCCGCCCGAAGTTCGGGACAACCTGGAGCCGATAAAGACCTTCGTGGCGGGCGGGACGAGCTCCTCGAGCCGCAGCACCTCAAGGTTCTTCATAGAGATCGGGTGAAAGGGAGTGACAAGAGCGGCGGTCCGGGTTGACACCCCAGCCGGCCGCTGGATAACGTCCCGGGTTCCGGCGGTTTCTCACTTCTCGGGCCATTTCCCCGGTCCGCCTCCTTGAGCCGGACCCTCCGGCGAGCGACGATACTCGCGCGCCGGTTCCCGGCAACGCCGGCGACCTTCCCGCCATGAAGAAGCGCACGGTCCGAGCCGAAGAGATCGAGATCGTCGACGACGAGGGCAACGTCCGCCTGCGCCTGGGCCTGTCCTCCGACGACTCCCCGTTCCTGTCGCTGCACGATCCGGGAGGACGCGTCCGCGCGCGGTTCGGGCTGTCGGCCGATGGCTCGGCCGGCCTGGCGATCGGCGACGACGACGGGAAGGTGCGGGCGACGCTCGGCCTTTCCTCCGACGGGTCGGCCTCGCTCGCGTTCGGGGACAAGAACGGGAAGATCCGGGCGAAGTTCGGTCTGGCCGCCGAGACCTCGCCGACCTTCGGGATGCAGGTGAAGCAGGGCGAGCTCTCCGAGATCTACTCGCTCGCCGAGCAGGGCTCGCCCACGATGGGCCTGTACGACAAGAGTGGGCGCGTGCGGGTGCGGATGGGCCTTGCGGCCGAGGGCGCACCGGTGCTGCGTCTGCTCGACCGCGACGGCAACCTGCGCGCGGTGGTGGGCCTCGCGATGGACGGGAGCCCGTTCATCCAGTTCACCGACGACAAGAAGCAGCCGACCTGGTCGATGCGCTGAGACGGCTCGGGCCCGCGCAGCTCGCCAGAGCGCGCCGGCCTACCAGCCGTTGCCCGAGGACGACCCGCCCGAAGCACCGCCGGACTTGGTCTCGATCGAGCCCGTGGGGCCGACGGCGAACCAGATCCCGCCTATGCCCTGACCGGTCGCCTGCCCTGGACCCGCGTCGCCCGCGTACGTGTAGAGGGGCATGCCGTCGAACGTGAGCTGCTCCGTGCCGTCCGGTCGGGTGACGGTGCCGAACGTGCCCTGCGTGCCCGCGGGCGCGCTCGGGAGCGACCCGGTCACGGCGACGGGCGGCCAGGTCGAGGCGCACGATCCCGTGCAGACGATCTTGCCGTTCGTCTCCTGGGTGTTGTGGTAGAGGGTCAGCCCCTGCGCGTCGAGCACGGTCCCGAGCTGCTTGACCTTGTCGGTCCCGACCGACGTCGATGCCGTCGTGGCGCCCGGGACGGCGCCGGCCGTCGTGGTAGCCGGAGCGGGGTTCGTAGACCCGTGCCCACACGCCGCGAGCGACAGCGCGATCGCGGCAACCGCCGCGAAGGCCCTCGCCGTTGTTCCGATCCTCTGCATGGTGTTCCTCCTCATCGCATGGCCCACGGTAGGGGATACGGGCGAGAGATGCCTCGCGCTTGCGCCGGACCCGGTCTCCCCGTCTCGCCCGTGCCTGCGTCAGGCCTCGGGCGACCGGTCCGTGTTGCGAGCCCCGGAGCCGGGGCTCGTTACACTTGAGATCCGGGTGCGGCCGCCTGGCGATGGGTCCGCCTCGTTTCCCGCATCCCCCGGGGACGTAGCTCAGCTGGTAGAGCACCTGCTTTGCAAGCAGGGGGTCGGCGGTTCGAGTCCGCTCGTCTCCACCAGCTGCCGTCATCCCCCGCTCCGGTCGAGATTGAGTCTCCCGCGGCCGTCGACGAAGATACTCGCGTAGAGGGCAAGGGGGCGTGTCAGTTGTCCGAGTCAGACCTAGACCATGGCTCCTTCAGTGAGCCGAACGGCCTGTCAGCGGGCGGTGCCGATGGCAGCACCTCATCCGAGCGCCGGCGAGGACTCGTCCGCAGGGCGCTGGATGACTGGAAGAAGCAGCTCGTTGATCTTGGCGGGCGCAACAACCTCCTCTACTACCGTGATCTCAAGGTGGGGACGCTTGACATCGCGGACTGTGAGACGGCCCACGTGCAAACCCTCTTGGAGGGTCGGTCGGTCACTCTCTCGAGGCTCTTCCCCGACCCGGAGCGATTGGACGATGCGCGGCGCCGCGCCCGCGCGATCCACAAGAAGGCCCTTGAGCACTTCGAAGAACGCGGCATCGAGACCCTCTTTCTCGCGCATGCGATGGCGACGTGGAGTGCCAGTATCGGCAGGGGCACGCCTCGAGCGCCCGTCCTTCTGCGGCCCGCCATCGTGAACCCACGCGGCGCGGCACAAGACGACTTCGACCTCGTTCTAACAGGCGAGATGCAGATTAGTCCGACCCTCCTTCATTTCCTCGAGAGTGAGTTTGGGCTGGTCCCCGACCAGTCGCAGCTCGAACTCGACGGGGTCATCGACACCCCACGAGAGCTGAACGAGGTAGTCAGGTGGCTCAAGGCCGAAGCGGCTGCCGTGCCCGGGTTCGATATCTCGACCGAGATGGTCCTCGGGACGTTCTCCTACATGAAGCTGCCGATGGTGCGCGACCTGGAAGATGCGTATGAGGTTCTTGTCGCTCACGATCTTGTCGCTGCCTTGGCCGGGGACGACGACGCCCGCGAGTCTCTCCGGGAGCGCTACTCGCAGGTCGCTGCATCCCTCGAGGACCCGAATCACACACCGCCCGCCGACGAGTTCCTCATTCTCGATGCGGATTCCAGTCAGAACTACGCGATCAACGCTGTGCTAGCCGGGCAGGACCTCATCGTCCGTGGCCCACCCGGGACGGGTAAGAGCCAGACGATCGCGAACCTCATCGCGACGCTTGCCGCTCGAGGGCAGCGAGTGCTGTTCGTCGCCGAGAAGCGCGCGGCGATCGAGGCCGTGCTAAGACGCCTCGACCAGGTTGGCCTGGCCGACCTCGTCTTCGATCTCCACGGTGGTGTCGCTGCTCGTCGTCAGGTCGCACAGGAGTTGGCCCGGAGCTTGGGAGCCACGGGAACGATCCCTCTCAACGACCGGAGGACTGAGCTACAGCAGCTTGAACGCCGCCGCGACGAACTGAACTCCCGTACCGAGGCGTTCCACTGCCGCCGCGAGCCGTGGGGCGTGAGCGTCTACGAGGCTCAGGTGGGCGTCATCGGGACAGCGGAGACAGCAAGAACAGATTTCCGGTTGCGAGGAGACCCGCTCAACCGGCTGGCCAAGGAAGTTTTCCGGGACGCCTCGGAGAACCTCTTCTCCTACGCGGGACTCGGGGGATTCACGTTGGCCTCGAGCGACAGTCCCTGGGCGAACGCATACGTCACGAGTCCCGATGAGGCATCGGACGCGATCGACACGATCGCACGAATCCGCCAGCACACTCTTCCTGCCGCCAGTCGAGCTGTCCGTGCAGGCGCTTCTGAGACGTCCATGAACCTGTCCGACCGCCTGGACGACTGGCGACCGCTGATAGACCTCTGGCGTGGGGTTGCCGCCACACTCGCTGTGTTCTCGCCCCTTGGTTGTGAGCCAGGTGCTTCCGGGGGAGCAGCTGTTCGACGTCGTTGTCTTCGATGAGGCGAGCCAGATCCGGCCGGCGGATGCGGTGCCGGCCATCGCGCGGGGGGAGCGCCTTGTACTGGCCGGAGACGAGCGCCAGCTTCCGCCCACGGCCTTCTTCCTCTCTGCCTCTTCGGAGGAAGAGGAGCAGGAGGAGCAGCCATCGCTCGCGGCGACCGAAGGCTTCGACTCGGTCCTTGAGAACCTCGGGATGCTGCTTCCTTACCGCATGCTGACCTGGCACTACCGCAGCCATGACGAACGTCTCATCGCCTTCTCCAACGCTTACCTCTACGACGGCAGCCTTACGACGTTCCCGGGCGTCGGAGGAGGTGAACCCGTAGGCCACGTTCCCGTAGTGTTCCGTCCGGGTCAACCCGGGCAGGAGGACAGCGCCTCGGATGAGGTCATCGAGGTGGTACGGCTCATCATCGAGCACGCGGAGAACCAACCCGAACAGACCCTCGGCGTGATCGCCATGGGGATCAAGCATGCCAGCCGGATCGAGGAAGCGCTGCGCCTCGCCCTGACGGACCGCGCCGATCTTGAGGAGTTCTTCTCTGAGGCAAGAGAGGAGCGCTTCTTCGTCAAGAACCTTGAGCGGGTCCAGGGCGACGAGCGGGACGCGATCATCTTGTCGGTGGGCTACGGCAAGTCGGTTGACGGCCGGATGCTCTATCGCTTTGGGCCGATCAACAACGAGGGCGGGGAGCGACGCCTCAACGTCGCCGTGACACGTGCCCGCAAGCGATTGAGGGTGGTCTCGTCGTTCGGCTCGGCCGACATGGACCCCGATCGGCTCAAGGCCCAGGGCGCAAGGCTCCTTCGCGCCTACATCCAGTACGCGGAGAGCGGAGGAGCTAGCCTCGGAGAGCGGGTCTTGAGCAAGCCTGTCCTCAATCCATTCGAGATCGACGTCCGGGATACGCTCACCCGCCGAGGCATCCCCCTCCTCCCGAAGCTGGGCGTCTCCGGCTACTGGATCGACTTCGCAGCGAAGCACCCCCTGCGCCAAGGGGAGTTCGTCCTGGCGATCGAATGTGATGGGGCGAGTTACCACTTGGCACCCACAGTGCGCGACCGTGATCGCTTGCGGCAAGAACAACTGGAGCGGCTGGGATGGCGGTTCCACCGCATCTGGTCCGCAGACTGGTTTGCCAACAAGGAGACCGCCGTGGCGATCACCCTGGCCGCCTACAACGAGGCCGTGGAGGCCGCCGACCGAGACGACCTGGCAAGATCTCAAGTCGGCCGGGTGGGTGGCTCGACTTCGATGCGGCCGGCCGGAGACCCGGACCTGCCTTCGGGCGCGGGCGTGCCCATGCGCACATCCCGTCCGCCGATCCCTCGGAACCATCCGATTGGCTACTACACTCACCGCCAGCTCGTGTCTCTGGTGAGGTGGGTCGAGTCGGATACTCTGCTGCGAACCGAAGACGAGGTCTTGGCGCAGGTGATGCAAGACCTGGGATTCGAACGCCGCGGGAAGAACATCATCTCCGCGATCAGTCGAGCGATCAGTGACGCTCGCGGGACGACGGGGCGATGACGACGCGTGGCAGGGCGCGTGGTTCGGCGAGACCCGTCCCTTCGAGGGCCGAGCAGGATGGCCGCGTGTCACTGATCCTGGGCGCCGTGTCCTTGCTGACCCTAGGGTTCTTGTCGCTTGGCCCCTTTCTTCTCGCCGCGTCGTCCGTGCGGGCCGAGCGACTGTCCGATCGCGGTGCCGACAGCGCGACGGTCGCTGGATTGTGGATGTCCGTTGTTGGGACTGTGTTATGGCTGACGATTCTTGCGTTCGTCCACTCGATGACCGCGGACCAGCTCGCGAATGGGTGCTCCGGAGGCGGCTGTGGAGGCTTCCCCTCCAGCGCCTGGGCGGAGACCTGGGGGTTCGTGGGCTGGTGGGTGGGGGTCAACGCAGTTCTGGTAGCCGTGGTCTTGGTGGCAAGCTCCTGGCACGGTGGTATTCACGTGCGTGATCGCACCTCCAACTGAGGCGATGACTTCGCCTGCACGCTCGCCGCCAACCTGCGAGAGTCGGCGGCAGCACAGCGCTCAGCCCTGGGTGCTTTGCAAGCCGGGTCGGCGGTTCGAGTCCGCTCGTCTCCACTAACGGAGCCTCTGACCAGCACTGGTGGGCAGTAGGTGGCCAGAATCAAGTGCCCACCCGGTGCCGAAGGAGGTACATGGCCTGGATCACCGAAACGCGCGGTGCCGACGGCGGCGGCATGGCGAGGATGCTCCCGTGGTTCCTGACGATCGAAGACGTGCGGTCGGCTCACTGCCCGCTATCGGGATTCAGGGGAGTGGTCTGGTCGAGACACGCTCGCTCGCTCTTGTCCATCGGCGGTCCGCCGGAACCCGCCACTACGCGGCCCCGGAAGTAGAAGGCGATGTTCTGCTGGTACTCCGTTCCTTGCCATCGATAGGTGACCAGCTGCTGCGTGGATTCGAACTTGCCCTCACTTCCGGCCTTCAGGACCATCCACACCCTCACGCGCTGCCCGGGCGCCAGAGTGAAGCCCTCCAGGGGCATCGGGGATGGAGGAGAGTGGCACCCGTCGAGCAGCAGGTTCACCGGGGGATCTGTCGTGAAGATTCCGCTCGGGAAGGCGGACAATCCTCTTCCCTCCGGCTCGATCTGCGCCTTCTCAACTTCGACGACGTCGCCGATCCCAGGGCCTTCGACGTCGATGCCCAGGATGGTCACCCCCTCCTTAGTGACATTGATCAGTGGGATGACGAACACACCCACCCGGGATCCGGGCTCGATAGGAGCGATGATGATCGTCGTCTCGTACCCGAGAGCGAGCGCGGTGCCCGACGGGACGGAGGGGCCAGCACAAGCTGTCACCGCCAAGATCAGCAGGAGCCACGAGATCCGCGCGCACCATCTAGACGGCCGCAGCCAGAGCAATGACGGGACCCGGCTACGCAGCCCGGCAAGTCGTATCGACGATGAGTGAGAGGTTGACATCCGTCCCTTCCCGGTAGAGCCAGCGTGGGTAGGCGCGGGAGCAGGATAGTGCTGCTGCAGAACCGCTGCAGGGTCGTCGCCCTGGCGGGAACCGGAGCGTACGATTCCGAAATGAGCGCGCCGCAGGACACACGCAGCCGTCAGATGGCCTGGATCGTCGGCTTCGCTGCGGCTGGCTGCGCCCTCGGGTGGGTCTACGGCCATCGCCAGGTGGGTGCGCATCAAGAGCCGTCTTCGGACTGCTGATCGGCTTGGGGCTCGTCGCCGCTGCCGCTGATCGAGGAGCGTTCCAAACCCGGGCGTTCAGACGGGTGATGAGCGCCGCGTTCCTCGGCGCGATCATCGGAACCACGATCGGATCACTCACTGGTGTCGTCTGGATCAGCACGTAGAACTCTGGGCCTACCAAAATCAACTCGTGCGAGTGGATGGGGCTCGTCCCGGTCATCTTCCGCTTCTACGGCTTATGCGTAGGGTTGCTGCTCGGGATTGTCGCGGGGTCGTCTATCACCGCGGCGTGCGCGACCGCCCCGGTGGTACCTTTCCCGCCGCCGCCTCTCTGACTGTCGAGGAGGTGCCCCTCCTCGTCAAAGGGCCATCCGAAGGGAGCGCTACCTGCCGGTCGCGGGATGCCCGCCTGCCAAGGCTCCCACGCGCCGCCGCCATCACCCGGACGTGAGTAGTTACGTCTTGCCCCGGCGCGGGCGTGAGTGCTATACGGAGCGGGATGCACGATGAACGAGCCGTCTCCGGCGACAGGGGCGGCGACGGGGACGTCGGCAATCCCTGGGCCGTGCTCGCGATCGCGGCTGCGCTGCTCCCGTTCGGTCTTGGGATCGTGCTCGGCGGGGCCGGCAGGTTCGGGCTGAGCTCCAACGCCGCAGAGCGGATCGTCTTCGGATCCGTCCCTGTGGGTGGGCTGGTGGCGGTGATGGCGGGGATCACCGGATGACGGCGGCCACGGCGTCGCGTGCTCGACAGGCTCGGCCTCTTCCTGGGTGCCGTCGAGCTCTTGGGCTCGGTGATCGTACTAGTCATCCTCGTCATGGCGTTCCGCTCCTTCGGCCTGACCTGAGGCTCTGGGCTCGACCCGTCCGGGAGGCTGCCAGCGTCGCTCACGGGACCCGCGACCTCCCTGCTACCCTCCGCGTCGTCCCGACCACGGAGGCGCGCCATGCCGATGGACCCCGATCACGCGATCCTGTTCGAGCCGGTCGGGATCGGGCCGCACACCCTTCGCAACCGCTTCTACCAGGTGCCCCACTGCTCCGGGTTCGGCACGGAGAAGCCCTGGACCCAGGCCGCGCACCGGGGCGTGAAGGCCGAGGGCGGATGGGCCGCGGTCTGCACCGAGTACGCCCCGCTCGCGCCCGATTCGGACGAGGCGCCGTTGATCGCCGCGCGCTTCTGGGACCGCGACGACATGCGGGCCCTGCGGCTCATGACCGACAGGGTCCACGAGCACGGCTCGCTCGCCGGGCTGGAGCTTCACCATTCGGGCAACCACGCGCCGAACCGGGTCACGCGCTGGCCGGCGCTCGCGCCCAGCCAGACCGCCTCTGACCTGGAGCCCGACATCGTCGCCAAGGAGATGGAGCTGCGCGACATCCGGCGCGTGCAGGACGACTGGGTCGATGCGGCCGTTCGCGGCCGCGACTGCGGGTTCGACATCGTCTACGTCTACGGAGGGCACTCGTACCTGCCCATGCAGTTCCTCTCGCCTTCTACAACAAGCGAACCGACGCCTACGGCGGCTCTCTGGCGAACCGCGCCCGGTTCTGGCTGGAGACGCTCGAGCGCGTGAAGGAGGCCGTCGGGCACGACTGCGCGGTCGTGACGCGGATCTCGGTGGAGGGCATGGGCCCGAGCGGGATCCACGTGGACGAGGCGCTCCAGTTCGTCCGGATGGCAGACGACCTCGTCGACCTGTGGGACGTGAACATCGGCTCGATCGCGCTCTGGTCGCACGACAGCGGGACCTCCCGGTACTTCGAGGAGGGCTATCAGCTGGAGTGGACGGGCCGGATCCGCGAGGCGACGGCCAAGCCGATCGTTGGCGTGGGCCGCCTTACGAGCCCCGACCTCATGGCGAAGATCGTGCGCAGCGGCGTCTGGGACCTGATCGGCTCGGCCAGGCCGTCGATCGCCGATCCGTTCCTGCCGCAGAAGATCGCCGAGGGCCGCATCGACGAGATCCGCGAGTGCACCGGCTCGAACATGTGCATCATGAAGGTCGACGGCTTCGGTCACCTGGGCTGCATCCAGAACGCGACCGCCGGCGAGGAGCACCGCCGAGGCTGGCATCCCGAGCGCTTCGACCGCGCGGGGAATGCGGACAAGCCCGCGCTGGTGGTCGGGGCCGGACCCGCGGGGATGGAGTGCGCGATCACGCTCGGCAAGCGCGGGTTCGAGACCGTGCACCTGGTGGAGTCCGAACCGCAGATCGGCGGCAAGCTGCGCTGGATCCGGCGGCTGCCGACGCTCGGCGACTGGGGCGCGTGGTGGACTGGCGCGCCGTCCAGCTCGACAGGCTCCCGAACGTCGACGTGATCACCGGCAGGCGGCTCACGGCGGAGAGCATCCGCGACTACGGTGCCTCGATCGTGATCCTTGCCACCGGCTCGCGCTGGTCGACCGACGGCCTTCAGTCCGCGACGCACGAGCCGATCGACGGCGCGGACGCGTCGCTCCCGCACGTCATGATCCCCGAGCAGGTGGCGGGGGATGGCAAGCGACCGCCGGGGCAGCGCGTGGCGGTGTACGACGCGGAGGGCTACTTCACCGGCCCGGGGATCGCCGAGCTCCTGGCGAAGGAGGGCCTCCAGGTCACCCTGGTGACCTCGCTCGAGGTGGTCTCGCCGATCTCGGACCTCACACTCGAGGGTCCTCTGCTCCGCCAGCACCTGCACGAGGCCGGGGTGCGGATGGAGCGCGGAGTGACGGTGCGCTCCGTGGAGCCCGGCCGCGCTATCGGCGAGGACGAGTTCGGGGGAGCCCTGGTCGCTGGAGGTCGATGGCGTCGTGCTCGTCACGCAGCAGGTCAGCGACGACGCGCTGTACCGGGAGCTGACGGACGATCCGGAGGCGCTCGCCGCGGCGGGGATCGAGGCCGTCTACCGCATCGGCGACGCCGTCGCGCCCAGGTTCATCTCCGAGGCGGTCTTCGACGGGCACCGGATGGCGCGCGAGATCGACGGTCCGGACCCCTACCACCCGAGGCCCTACGATCGTGAGCGGAACCTGCCCGACGTGGAACCGGTCGCGCCGCGCTGAGATCCGCTCGCGAGCAGACGGGAGACCTTGACCCGCCTCAGAAGGCGGCCGGGGCAGGGGTCACCCAGAAGTCCTGGTGCATCCCGTTCGCGTAGTGCCCCGGCAGGTTGCAGACCACGGCGTAGTGCCCGGCCGACAGATCGATCGTGAGCATCTTCTGCATCCCGGGTTCCATGTCCCCGGTCTCGCCCACGTTGGTGACTCCCTTGGCGTCCTCGTTGATGCGGTTGGCCTCCCCTTCGAAGGACACGATCGGGAACGCGCCCGCCGGGGTCTTGGTCGAGAGCACCACGAACTCGTGCTTCTTCTG
>JACQDK010000022.1 GCA_016201135.1 Actinomycetota bacterium | reverse complement strand
TCGAGGCGCCCGTCCGTTGGGAGGAGGTTACCGGGTCGACGAACGACACGGCCCTCGCGATGGCGGAGGCGGGCGCGCCCGAGTGGACCCTGGTGGGCGCCGGGCACCAGACGGCCGGCCGGGGGCGGCTCGGGCGCCACTGGCACGACCTGGGGGCCCCTCACTCCCTGGTCTTCTCCTTCGTGCTCAGACCCACGATCGCTCCCGCGCAGATCGGCCTGCTCGCTCTGCTCGCCGGGGCAGCCATGGCTGATGCGAGCGGAACACTCGGTCGGCGGGAAGTCTCCTGCAAGTGGCCCAACGACCTGATCGTCGATGAGGCCCACAAGGCGGCCGGGATCCTGGCCGAGTCGAAGATCGCCGGCGACCGGGTCGCGTACGCGGTGGTCGGGATCGGTGCCAACCTCGGCTCGATCCCCGCCGCGGCCGGGCAGGGTGGCCTGCTCGGTGACATCGATCCCGTCGAGCTTGTCTCGAGCTTCCTCGCGGCGTTCCGAGCGGGCTATGAGCCCCAGGACGAGGAGTTCCCGACCCGCGTCCTGGCCGCCTACCGTCCGCTGTGCTCCACGCTCGGTCGCCGGGTCCGCGTCCAGGTCGGGGGTCGCCTCGTGGGGGGCCGCGCTGTCGACGTCGACGAGGCCGGCGGTCTGGTGGTCCAGACCGCCCGAGGTCGGGAGACGGTCTCCTTCGGCGACGTCGAGCTCCTGCGCTGAGAGCGTTGCCCGCAGCCTCGCGCCGCGTTACCGTGCGAACATGGCGTTTCCCCGGCGGCTGCTCGTGGAGGGAGAGGAGCTCGTCCTCGACCTCCGTCCCCACTGGATCGCGCTCGTCGGTCCCGCGATCGTCGCGGTCCTCGTCGCCATCGCATGGGTCGTCGGCGCCGCGAAGCTCGACGGGGCCGCAGCCTGGGCCGTGTTCGCCGTCGGGCTCGTCGTGCTCGCCTGGTACTCCGTCCCCAAGGCGATCGTGTGGGCCACGTCGCACTTCGTCGTGACGAGCGACCGGGTGCTGCACCGCAGGGGACTCGTCGCGAAGCACTCGATGGAGATCCCGCTCGAGCACATCAACGACGTGCGGTTCGCCCAGAACGTGTTCGAGAGGATGATCGGGGCCGGCACGCTGATCATCCAGTCCGCGAGCGAGCAGGGCCGCGAGGAGTTCCAGGACGTGCGCCACCCCGAAGAGGTGCAGAAGACGATCTACCGAGTGGGCGAGAAGAACAAGGAGCGGATGTACCGGGGCGGGCCCTCGGGGCCGCCCGCCTCGCCGTCGGTCACGACCGAGCTCGAGCGCCTTGCCGACCTCCGCGCCAAGGGGATCCTCACCGAGGAGGAGTTCCGGGAGCAGAAGGCTCGGATCCTCGGCAGTGGGTAGCCTGACCGGGAGCGACCCGTGACGATCCGCGGCCTGGACCACGTGTACTACTGGACCCGAGACCTCGATGCCGCGGTGGCCTTCTACCGGGACGTGGTGGGCCTGCCTCTCGCGGTTCGCCACGGCAACGACTGGGCGGAGCTCGACGCCGGGCCGGTCCGGCTGGCGCTGCATGGGACCGAGGGTGACCAGATCCCCGCCTCCGGCACGATCGTGTTCGGCGTGGACGACCTCGACGCTGAGCGCTGGCGCCTGGAGCAGGCGGGCGTGGTCTTCGACGAGCTCATGGGCGAGGTGGAGGGCCGGCTCCGGTTCGCCACCTTCCACGACCCAGACGGGAACCCGGTCCAGCTGATCGAGCGCATCTGACGCCGCCGTCGGTGCCCGTCCGTATGCTTTCGGGGTGACCCCCTCCCCGGAGCCCTGTCGGCGCTGCAGCGAGCCCCTGCCCCAGAACGCGCGTTTCTGCCCCGGTTGCGGCGCGCCGGTCGTTGCCGAGGCCCGCGAACGCAAGCTCGTCACGGTGATCTTCGTCGACATCGCCGCGTCGACCGAGCTCGCGTCCCGCCTGGATCCCGAGCGGTTCCGCGAGGTGCTCTCGGCCTTCTACCAGCTGGTCTCCGGGGAGATCTCGGCCCTCCGGGGCCGCACAGAGCGGTACGTCGGCGACGCGGTGATGGGGGCCTTCGGGGTGCCCACCGCGCACGATGACGATGCCGTGCGCGCGATCCGCGCCGGCCTGGCGATCGTCGACCTGTCCGAGAAGCTCGGGGCCGAGCTGGGCCTTCCGATGCCGATGCGTGTGAGGGTCGGAGTCAACACCGGTCCCGTGGCCGTGAGCGCCGACGACGAGCCAGGACTCGTCTCCGGAGCCGAGGTGAACATGGCCGCGCGGCTACAGCAGGGCGCCGGGACGGGCGAGGTGCTGGTGGGCGCGACGACACGGCAGCTCGCGCACGAGCACGTCGAGTTCGGAGAGCAGCGGATGATCTCGGCCAAGGGCTTCGATGGGCAGGTACCGGCCTGGCCCGCTATCCGGATCTCCCCAGGAGTCGCGCGGCAGACGATCCCCCTCGTCGACCGCCGGCGCGAGCTCGCGCTGCTCTCAGACGCGTTCGCGCGGGCGGTCGAGCGGGAGCGCGTCCACCTGGTGACGCTGCTGGGTGAGCCGGGCATCGGGAAGAGCCGCGTGGTCGAGGAGTTCCTGGCGCAGCTCCCCGAGGGCGTGAAGGTCTTGTCCGGCCGCTCCAGCGCGTTCGAGGAGCAGGCCACGTTCTGGCCGATCGCTCAGATGGTTCTGCGCGAGATCGGCGAGGAGCGCTCCGCTCCGGCCGATCGCCTGTCCGCACGGCTCGTGGCGGCCGTGAGCGAGTGGGTGCCGCCGGGCGAGGTCGAACAGGCCGCGCGCCGCCTCGGCTTCACCCTCGGGATCGGTGAGGAGGGTCGCGAGGACGACCGCTACCACGCGGGCGAGGTGCGGGCGGGCCTGCTGTCCCTGCTGGCGGGGATCACCTCCCTCGGCCCGGTCGTGCTGGTCTTCGAGGACCTTCAGGAGTCCGACCCGCTGCTCCTTGACCTCGTCGAGCAGCTCGTGAAGGCCGCCCGCAAGATGCCGCTCCTCGTCGTCTGCGTCGCGCGCTGGGAGTTCCTGCAGGACCGACCGGGGTGGGCGGGCGGCATCGCGGACGCCGTGACCCTGTGGGTCGAGCCGCTGGCCAGGGGCGACGCGGTTCAGCTGGCCGTGGAGTCGGGCGACCTGGACGAAGCAGAGGCTGCTCGTGTGGCCGAGCACGCGGGCGGAAATCCATTCTTCATCGTCGAGATCACCGGCATGCTCCGCCACGACGGTGCTCCGGCCGGTGTGACGCCGCCGCTGCCGCCCACCGTCCAGGCGGTCATCGCGGCGCGGATCGACGAGCTGACCCCGGCGGCGCGCGAGCTGCTCCGTCGCGCGTCGATCTTCGCCAGGGGCGACTTCGACGTCTCGGAGCTGGAGCTGATCGCCGAGCCCGCCGGGGAGCTCCTGGAGGAGCTCGAGGGGGAGGAGTTCCTGGTGCGCGACGCCGAGCAGCCGGAGGTGTGGCGGTTCCGCTCGGATGTGCTTCGTCACGTGGCTTATGAGAGCCTCGCCAAGCGCGAGCGGCAGCGACTGCACCTGCGCCTGGCGAACCGCCTGGCCGAGCCGGAGACCGCCGACAGGTACCCGCGCTCGATCGCCTATCACCTGGAGAGGGCGGCGCGCTCGGCGCTCGACCTCAATCCCCTCGACCGCGCGCTCGCCGAGCGCGCCGAGGAGGCGCTCGCCAGGGCGGGCGATCTCGCCCGCCGCCGGGTGGAGTCGCGCGCCGCCGCCGACCTCTACGAGAGGGCTCTCGCGCTCGCGGGGCCCGAACCCGGCTGGGGCGACCGGGAGGCCGCGATCCTCGCCTCGCTCGGCGAGGCCCGCTACTGGCTCGGGGAGTTCGAAGGGGCCGAGGCCGCTCTCGCACGCGCGCTCGCGACGCCCGGCGGGGAGAGCGTCGCCGTCCGCGCTCACGCCGGCCGGTTCCTGGCCGACATCACGCTCACGGTGCGCGGGGATCCGGACCGCGCCGCCGAGCTGTTCGACGGGGCCGTCGAGGCCGCGCGGGAGATGGGCGGCCCGCGGGTGCTCTCCCGAACCCTGCTGATGGCTGCGTGGGTGCCGTACTGGCGCGGCGACATGGCCGCCGCGCGCGCTCTCTTCGAGGAGGCGCTCGAGGTCGCGCGCTCCGCAGGCGGCCGCGACGCGTGGGCCGAGGTCCGCGCGCTCGTCGGCCTCGGCTCCGTCACGTCCCCGGAGGGGAACGAGCAGGACGTCCGGGCCCTGGCGGAGGAGGCCCTCGCTATCGCGGAGGCGAGCGGCCAGGCGTTCACGACGGCGGTCGCGCAAGAGAGCCTGGGCGCGTCGTTGCGGCGGATGATGCGGCTCGACGAGTCGGTGGAGCACGCGAGCGCTGCGATCCGAACCTTCCGGGAGCTCGACGCGCGTTGGGAGCTCGCGAGCGCGCTGGGAGACCGAGGGTCCGCGCAGCGCGCCGCGGGCCGGCTGGAGGAGGGCGAGCGGGACCTGCGCGAGGCGTACCGCCTCTGCAACGAGCTCCACGAGCGCTCACTGATCGTGTGGACCACGGCGGAGCTGGCGCGGCTCCTCATGGCGAAGCGCGACATGGCCGGAGCCCGCCAGGTGCTGGGCGAGCCGGCGGTCCGCGTCCCCTCCGGCGAGCCGTCGGCGACGCATTCGCTGCTGATCGCCGAGTCGGCGCTCGCGCTCGCGGACGGTGACGAGGCGCTCGCCCGCGAGAGGGCGGTGGCCGCGATCGAGTCGGAGCGGCGCCAGCACGGAGCGGGGAACGCCCTGGCCTCCCTGATCTGGTGGGCGGGGCGCCTGTTCGGTGACGAGGTCGGGGGCGAGCCTGGGGCCGGTACTTGTCATCTCGGTCCAAGTCCGGTACGGATAGGTGTTCCATGGCCCATAGAAGGACCTTCCCCGTGTCCGCGCGCTTCGCCACGGCCGTCCTGGCTGTCGCGGTCGTGGCTTCCTTCGTGCCCGGGACCGTGGCCGGGGCGGGCGCCGCTCCCTCCAAGCAGCAGGTGCAGCATGCGCAGGCGCGAGTGAAGCAGCTCAAGACAGAGGTGGTGCGGGAGCAGCAGCAGCTCGCCGACCTCCAGGGCCTCGTGGCCAACGCGACCGAGGCGCTCCTGCAGGCCCAGGACGAGTACGACCGGGTCAACGCCCAGCTCCTGGCCGTGCAGGTGCGCCTTCAGGCGGCGAAGGATCGATACTCCACGATCACCGCGCGCCTGAACGAGCGCGCCCACGAGGCCTTCATCAGCGGCCCCGGCTCCGACCTCGAGTTCATCCTCGGCTCGACGTCGCTCTCGGACCTCTCGGACCGCATGGAGTTCATCGACGCGGTGGCCCAGACCGACGTCGACCTCGCGCAGCAGGTCCAGAACACGAAGAACGAGCTGACGACCTCGGCGACGGAGCTGTCGCAGCTGGAGCAGCAGAAGAAGGACGCCTACGTCAAGCGGCGGGCGAAGGAGCAGGAGCTCCAGGCGAACCTCTCCGCGCAGCAGAAGATCCTCGACCACATAGACGGGCAGCTCGCCGAGGCGAGGACCTATGCGAAGAAGCTCTCCAAGCAGTACCGCAAGTGGCTCTCCCAGCAGACCGGCGTCACGTGGGGCAACGGCCTGTTGAAGGCCTGCCCCGTCGGAGCTCCGAGAGCGTTCGGCGACGACTTCGGGGCGCCGCGCTACTCGGGCGGATTCCACCTTCACGCCGGCGTCGACATCGTCGCACCGATGGGGACCCCGATCTACGCCCCCTTCGACGGTGTGGCCTACAGCTCCTATGACACGCTGGGAGGGAACGCCGAGTACGTTCGGGGCTCGCAAGGATACGTGTACAACGCGCACCTGTCGGGCTACTCGGCCGACTCGAATGGGCCGGTGCAGGCTGGCGAGGTCATCGGCTACGTCGGTGACTCGGGCGACGCGCAGGGCGGGGTCACGCACGACCACTTCGAGTGGCACCCGAACGTGATCCCCACCGACTGGCCCCAGAGCTCCTACGGGTACTCGGTGATCGGCACAGCCGTGAACCCGTACCCGCTGCTCGTCGACGCCTGCATGTGACGGGCCGAGGCGGCTGCGCTCGCGGTTCGCCTGTCGGAGGAAGGGCTCGACTTCTTCCGGTCCTTCGAGGTACCGGAGAGGTCGCTCCCGGGCTGGGGTAGGCTTCGCGCGAGGTGGAAGGGATGCGGGCGAAGGACGTGACGCGGGTCGGCGTGGTGGGCTGCGGGCTCATGGGATCGGGCATCGTGGAGGTGGCGGCGCGTGCTGGCGCTGAGGTCACGTTCGTCGAGGCCACCGAGGAGCTGATGCGGGAGGGACACCGGCGCGTCGAGGGCTCGATCCGCAGGGCCGTGGAGCGCGGGAAGCTGGACCCCGCCGACGCCGAGGCCGCGCTCGGCCGGATCCGGGGGGAGACCGACCTGAAGTCGCTCGCCGACTCGGAGGTCGTCGTCGAGGCCGCCACGGAGGACGTCGAGGCGAAGATCGAGGTGTTCCGGGTCCTGGGCCAGGTCACGCGCCCCGAGGCGGTGCTCGGTTCCAACACCTCGTCGATCCCGATCGTCGATCTCGCGATCGCATCGGGGCGTCCCGACAAGGTCGTCGGTATGCACTTCTTCAACCCGCCGCCCGTGATGCCGCTCCTCGAGCTCACGCCGGCGCTCACGACGAGCGAGGAGACGGTCGCGTTCGCACGCGCCTTCGCCGAGCGCCTGGGCAAGACGGTGGTCGTCTCGAAGGACCACGCCGGCTTCATAGTGAACCGGCTGCTGATCCCGTACCTGAACGATGCGGCGCGCCTGTACGACGAGGGATTCGCAACGCGCGAGGACATAGACACCGCGATCCATCTCGGGCTCGCGCACCCGATGGGCCCGCTCACGCTGATGGACCTGATCGGGATCGACACCTGCGTCAACGTCGCGGAAGTCCTGGTGCGAGAGTTCGGCGAACCGAAGTACGCGGCCCCGCCTATCCTCAAGCGGATGGTGGCCGCGGGTCGGCTCGGCCGGAAGTCGGGCAGAGGCTTCTACGACTACGGCTGAGGTCCGGAGCGCAGCACCTCCTCGATGATCCGCACTCCGCGGTCGAGCGCCCGCAGGTCCCCGAGGGAGAGCCTCACCAGGGCGTCCACGAACGTCCGTCTGGAACGCCCCCGACTCAGCGCGCGGATGCCCGCTGGCGTCGCCCGTACCCGCACCGTGCGCCCGTCGACCAACCGGCTCATCGTCGGCGGCGTCACTCCCTCGGTGGAGGCGAGCTCGCCGACAGAGATCGGGCCCGTGTCGACCACGACCGACAGGGCCGACAGGCGGGGAGGGGAGAGCCCGAGCTCGTCGCCCTCCGTCCGGAGACGACGCGACAGGTGGAGGGCGACCGAATGAAGCCGGTCGGCCACCGCGTCCACCTCTCGCGCTGGGGAAGTCCGTCTCGTCACGAAGATATTTAGTTAGGCTACACAAATATAATCGCGAACGCGAGGGATGCAAGCGCTTCCGGGGACGATCCGATCTCGTACGCGGTCGGCTACGCGCTCGGCAGGGACCCTGAGCCCGCCGGCTCCGTCCCGAGGGCGGCGGCGAATTGGTGCTCCTGAGCGACGGAGTCGCAGGGGTTGCCTCGCCCGTAGGTCACGCGACCCTCGGTCACGTCGACCACGCACCAGAAGCACGTCACCGAAGTGCGGCCCTCGGCCTCGTGGCGGCAGAGGGAGTCGGGCGCGTGCTCGTGGTCCGACAGGAACCCCCGGAGCATGGCCTCGTCGACGGAGCCCGGCTCCGCGGCGGCCAGGAGCTCCCTGGCCCGCTCGTACCTGATCGCGGAGAGCTTCGCGTACTCCGGGTCGCCCTCGTAGCCAAGCATCGAGTCGCACACGTAGTGGTTCGTGTGCACGAGCGTCCCGTCGCGAGGCTCCGTGACCTCGGCGTGGGAAGCCGATCCCTCGACGTTCAAAACGCGCCCGTCGGCCGCCGCCAGCACGTTGTTGTACGACGACGCCCGATCGTGGCGAAGGGCGGTGCCGATCATCATGTCGAGGGTGGGGTCGCGTAGCATGGCGCGGACCTGGACCTCGCGCGGGATCCCGATCCGCTCGTCGTTGGGACTGAGCTCGTTGCCGGTGAGCGACAGCCCGGCCGAGCTCCATCCGACGCTGATCCAGATGCCGTTGCCGATCGTGAACACGGCCGGGTCGCCGGGCACCGACCGTTCGATCGCGACCAGCTCGTCCTGGTAGCGCCTGGACATGTCGTTGTTGTGCGCGACGAGCACGTGCCCGCTCGCGGTCTTCGGCGGGGCAGCCACCAGATCGCTGCACCCCTTCGCGTGCGGGCGAGCGGGCCGCCTCGGTTCGTACCAGATCTCCTCGACGTGGCATGCGAACAACTCGAGCGCCGACACGCCGGCCGCCTCGGCGGCGCCCTCGATCTCCTGGAGTGCCCACGGCATGGCCTCGACGGTGACGTCCCGGTACCGCGCGGCGAGCGCGAGCTGCTCGTCCCGAGTACGTCCGACCGGGATCTCATCGTCGAAGGCCACCGCGCGCCGGATCGTCTCGGCGCAGAGCTCGCCGATCTGCCCGCCCACGTCGAAGAAAGAGCCGGCGACGCGCACGAACGGGATCGTGTGCGGCGTCGCGGCTGCGCGATCCCCCAGCCCATGCCCGGTCATGCCGGCATCGGCGGTACCGGAGGAGGGCCGGGTTCCTTCATACTCACCTCGGCGCGGCCGAAGCGGCGCGCCGAGGACGCCAGCGCACCCATGCCCCACACCGTCGCCGCCAGCCAGGTGATCGCGGCCAGCACGGGCACGAGCGCGACCACGCGAAGGATCCCCCAGCCCACGAGGTAGGCGAGCAGGCGGTGGGTCGGCGGCTTCACGAGCTGCCGGCCGATCGCGAACGCCGACGCGGTGTAGCCGAGCCAGTACACGAGGCCGAGGGCCAGCAGGACCCCGAGCCCCAAGGGGAGGCCCACGATCGTCGTCATCGCGATGATCGCCACCACCGGGAGCCCCACGAACAACAGGGCTCCCAGGCCCAGCGACGAGCCGAACCGGGAAACCGCGGTGCTCGCGGCCGCGTCGAGCGCCCGCGGGGCGAACAGGATCAACGCGAGCCCCAACAGGAACGCGGAGACCGAGGTGGCGAGCCAGAGCGCGAACCGTCCGAAGAGCGCGCCGCCGCCGAGGCCGGGCTCGAAGGACCGCTGCCGGACCGCCCCGCCCACATGAGCCTCGGTGGAGACCTCCGGCGGGAGCCGCGATGTGACGTTGCCGCCCACCTCGGCGCCGGACGCCACCGTGACGCGCCCGTTCAGGGCCACGACGTTCTCTCCTACCTTCCCGGTCACCGTGACGTCGCCGTTGAACGCGACGACCGAGCGCTCCACCTGCCCGGCGATGATGGCGTCGCCGTTGAAGATCACGGCGTCGCGCACGACCTGTCTCTCCTTCACCTCGAGGGAGCCCGTGAGCACGACGAGGGGGCTCGAACCGGCAGAGGTCTGTGCGCGCGCTGCTTGGGCGAACCCCAGGATCGCGAACGAGGTGAGGGCGAGCACCACGAGCGGTCGGCGGAGCTGCATCGCGGGGGCCTCCTTCCAGGTTCGCGCTCAGCCTATCGCCGCGGAGGCTGCCCGCGTCAGCTCGCCAGCTCTCTCACGAACGACGAGAACGCCTCGACGTACCGGTCCACGTCGGTCTGATCTGCCGGGACGGGAACCGTGGGCCCGGCTCCCACGATCGCGTCCCACACCCCGCGGTTGGCGAGGTGGACCCTTAGGGCCCGGCGGAGGGGGACGTCGAGGTTCTCGTACCCCTCCCGCGCGTCGCGCGGCATCGTCGCCGCGAACGTCACGCCCGAGCGCGGCCAGAACCGGTGGGCCGTCCAGGGCAGGCCCGCAGAACGGATCGCCCCCTCGATCCCGTCGGCGAGTCGCCCTCCCAGAGCCTGCGTGTGCTCGTAGGTCTCGCCGGTGAGGACCTCGGCCATCGTGGCCCGGGCCGCGGCCATCGAGAGCGGGTTGCCGAACAGGGTCCCGCCGGTTGCGACGACCCTCTTCCCGTTGCGGGTTCCGGCGGGCTCCTCGAGCGCGCCGGCGACGGCCTCCGTCATGCCGTACGCGCCGAGGGGCACGCCGCTCGCGATCGACTTGCCGGTCGTGACGATGTCGGGATCGAGCTTCCACAGCCGCGTGAGACCTCCCGGCCCGACGACCTGCGTGTGGGTCTCGTCGTAGGCAAGCACAGTGCTGGTCTCGCGGGTCGCGGCTCGGAGCGCCTCGTGGAACCCGGGCTCCGGGAGCAGCAGGCCGACGTTGTTCGTGAGGGCGGGCTCGGTCAGCACGATCGCGACGTCTCGGGGCTCGAGAGCGGCCCGCAGCGCGCCGGGGTCGTTGAAGCGCACCAGGCGGGTCCTGGTGGACACGTCGCGGGGGAGCCCGCCCTCCTCGGGGACGATCCGCCCCTGCGCGTCGAGCCGCACCAGCGCCTCGTCGAAGTGGCCGTGGTACTTGCCGTCGAACATCACCACCGTGTCGCGGCCGGTGAGCTCGCGCGCCACGCGGATCGCCTCGGTGTTCGCGTGGGTCGCCGACAGCGTGAACTGCCACTTCGGCAGCGCGTAGCGGCGGGAGAGCTCCTCGGCCACCCACACGCCGTCCTCGTTCGGCAGCAGGAACTGCGAGCCCTGCGCGACGCGCCGCGAGACTGCCTTGACGACAGGCGGCGGCGCGTACCCTCCGAACATGCTCATGTCGGCGATGTTGAAGTCGGAGTACTCGTTGCCGTCGACGTCGCGGAACCTCGCGCCCTCGCCCTCGGAGATGAAGAGCGGAGGGTGGTCGTAGGAGGTGCGGAGCCACGACATCGGGACGCCGTTGGGCATGGAGCGCTTCCCTCGGTTCCACAGCGCGAGCGAGCGGGGGCGCGCGGCCGCGAAGGAGGCGTCCTCGCGGCGCTTTATCTCGGTGAGACGCGCTGGGTCGTAGGCGGGCTCGTACATGGCGGCCACAGCCTAGCGGCGCGGGCGGAGGTCGATCACGCGCCGGCAGGCCTTTCCCGGACCATCACCTAGGTCCCCACCGTGGTGATGTTCGCAGGCGGGCACGCCGGAGGCAGGCGTGTCGGAGGCGGCAGCTATCGTCGCCGGGTGACCTTCCCCAACAGGAGGACCCCATGAGCCAGATCTGGATCGGCCTCGCGATGCTCGCGGCAGGCGTGGTCATAGGCGTGGCCGTCGTAGCCTTGCGCGCTCGGGTGGGATCGCAGGCCGCGGGGGCCACGCGGCTCGAGTCGCGGCTCGAGGTGCAGGGCGCCGAGCTTAGGCGCATCGCCGACGGGGTCTCGGCCCGCGACGGGGCGGCCGAGACGCTTCGGCCCGAGATCGCGGGCGCGCGCCGCGCGCTCGAAGAGCTTCAGGTCCGAGACCAGGAACGCCGCCGAGCGGACGACGAGGGCCGCGAGGTGATCCGCCGGCTGTCGACCGTGCTCGCCGGCGGTGCCTCGAAGGGCCGGGCCGGCGAGCACGTCCTGCGGGAGAACCTCTCGCAGCTGCCGCCCTCGATGCTCGCGACCGACTTCCGGGTGAACGGCAAGACCGTGGAGTTCGCGCTGCTGCTGCCGGACGGACGGCGGCTCCCGGTCGACTCGAAATGGGCGGCGCTGGCCGAGCTGGAGGCGCTCGAGGCCAGCGACGAACCCGGCGAGCGCGAGGCGCGCGCGCGCGGTCGAGCGGGACGTCGCGGCGAGGGCGAAGGAGGTCGCGCAGTACCTCGACCCGGCCGTCACGGCGCCGGTCGCGGTGGCCGCGGTGCCCGACGCGGCCTACGCGGTGCTGAAGAAGGCCCACGCCGAGGCCTACGCGAAGGGTGTGGTGATCGTGCCGTACTCCTCGGCGCTCCCGATCGTGCTCTTCCTCTACTCGCTCGTGCAGCGGTTCGGCGACGCGGCCGACGTCCAGGCCGCGCTTTCAGAGGTCGCGAACGTGCTCGACCAGATGGAGCAGGTCGTCGAGAACAAGTTCGCGCGAGCGGCCACGATGCTCACGAACGGCGCGGACGAGTTCCGCTCGTCGCTCGGGAAGGCGCGGGGCTCGATCGCGCGCGCCCGAGCCGAAGCCGACGTGCCCGTCTCCGAGGTGCCAGCCGGGAGCGTGTCCCTGCTGGCGGATCCCGGCCGCGGCTCGCCGGAGGAGGGAGGCCGGGAGCTCCGCGAGCTCCTCGGCTAGCTGGGCCGGGAGGTCGGCTCAAGGGAGGTCCCCCATTCGGCCGATACCTCTTGCGATGCCGAGGATGTGGGCCGTTCGTGCTCTACTGGCGCTTGCGGTGCTCGCGGCCGGCTCGCCCGCGGCCCGGGCGGGCTCTCTTCCCGGTCCCGTCGCGTGTTACGGCTGCTACGCGCCGGCGCTCGTCACGAGCTGGCAGTGGCAGCTGCAGGGCAAGGTCGACACCTCGGTGGACGTCCAGATGTACGACATCGACGGGTTCGACGCATCCAGGAGCCTCGTGACCCGCCTGCACGCCGACGGGCGGAAGGCCGTCTGCTACCTGTCCGCCGGCTCCTGGGAGGACTGGCGTCCCGACGCCGGCGACTTCCCCGCCCGCGTTCTCGGCCGCGACAACGGCTGGCCGGGGGAGCGCTGGCTCGACATCCGGGCGCTCCGGGTCCTGCGTCCGATCATGCGGGCCCGGCTCGACATGTGCCGGCGGAAGGGGTTCGACGCGGTGGAGTTCGACAACGTCGACGGTTACCAGAACCGCACCGGATTCCCGCTCACGAGGGACGACCAGCTCCGCTACAACGTTTTCCTGGCGAACCAAGCGCACCGGCGCGGGATGTCCGCCGTCCTGAAGAACGACCTGGGACAGGTGAGAGCCCTATTGCCGTACTTCGACTTCGCTCTGAACGAGGAGTGCTTCCGGTACTCGGAATGCGACAAGCTCACGCCCTTCGTCAAGGCGGGCAAGGCCGTCTTCGGCGTGGAGTACGGGCTGGCCGTGTCCGACTTCTGTCCCGAGGCCAACGCCATGGACTTCAACTTCCTGAAGAAGAAGCTCCCGCTCCGCGCGTGGCGGATCCCCTGCCGCTGAGCCTTCGGCCCCGCGGTGCCGGTTGACGATTCCATCCATTTCTTGCATAGTTATGCGTCTATGGCGCAGGGTCGCGTGAGCGTCGGCATCCTCGGCGCCTCCGGGTACACGGGGGGCGAGCTAGTCCGCCTGCTGGCGGCCCACCCGGGCACGGAGGTCGCCTTCCTCGGCGCCCGGGATTCCGTGGGCAAGACCATGGCCGAGTCCCATCCCCACCTGGCGGGGGCAGGGGGGCTGGCATCAGCCGTCCTCGAGCCGATCGAAGACGTGGCCGGACGCGCCGAGGTGGTGTTCTCCGCACTCCCGCACGGGGCGAGCGCCGCGCTCGCGCCGGGGCTCGTGGAGCGCGGCGCGCTCGTGATCGACCTGGCCGGCGACTTCCGCCTGGCGGCTTCGGCCTACCCCGAGTGGTACGGGTTCGACCACCCCGCCCCCGAGTGGCTGGACAAGGCCGTCTACGGCCTGCCCGAGCTCTTCGGCGAGCAGGTGGCCGGCGCGCGGCTCGTGGCGAACCCGGGCTGCTACGCGACGGCCGCGATCCTGGGGCTCGCTCCGCTCGTCGCGGCCGGGCTCGTCGACGCCGGCTCGATCCGCGTGGACGGCAAGACCGGGACGTCGGGGGCCGGCCGGGGCGCGATGGACCCGACGACCTACAGCGCCACCGAGGACAGCGTGCGTCCGTACCGCGTCCCAAGGCATCAGCACACGCCTGAGATGGAGCGCGGGATCGAGCTCGCGACAGGTGTCCCGACCAGCGTCCTTTTCGTGCCTCACCTGGTGCCCGCGGTGCGCGGCGTGCTCACCACCAGCTACGCATCGGCCGCCGCAGGCGCGACGACCGGATCGCTCACCGAGTGCCTGGCCGGGGCCTACTCGGGCAGGCCTTTCGTCCGGGTGCTCGCCCCGGGCGCGATGGCTGACACCAAGCGCGTGCGCGGAACGAACGTGGTGGAGCTCCAGGCGGTGGCGGATCCGAGGACCGGTACGGCCGTGGTGGTGGCGGCCGTCGACAACCTGGTCAAGGGTGCGGCGGGCCAGGCGATCCAGAACATGAACGTCGCGCCCGGTCTGGACGAGACGGTCGCGCTCCCGACGCTCGGGATGTACCCGTGAGCGTCACCTATCCGCGGGGGTTCCGGGCCGCGGGAATCGCCGCGGGCTTGAAGCCGAGCGGCAAGCCCGACCTCGCCCTGCTGGTCGGAGTGCCGGGCACGACCGTCGCCGGGCTGTTCACCACGAACGCGTTCGCCGCGGCGCCGGTCGCGCTGTCCAAGCGCAGGATCGGCGCCGCGCGCGCCGTGCTCGTGAACAGCGGACAGGCCAATGCGGCCACCGGCGCGCGCGGCGGCGCCGATGCCGTGGCCGCGACCGGCGCCGCGGCCGACCTGCTCGGGTTCGGCGCGGAGGAGGTCCTGGCCTGCTCCACCGGCGTGATCGGCGAGCCGCTGCACATGGACGCGTTGCTCGCCGGGCTCCCGTCGCTGGCCGGCTCCCTCTCCGAGGACGGAGGCGAGGACTTCGCACGGGCGATCATGACCACCGACACCGTCGAGAAGCGGGCGACGGCGGACGCGGGCCCGTACCTCGTCGGAGGCTGCGCGAAGGGGGTCGGGATGATCTCCCCCAACCTCGCGACGATGCTCGCGTTCGCGACGACGGACGCGCCGGTCGGGCGGCAGGACCTGCGGCGCCTGGCCGGCGAGCAGCTGAAGCCTCGGTTCAACGCGATCACGGTCGACGGCTGCCCCAGCACGAACGACACGGTCCTGCTGCTGGCTTCCGGGGCCGCGGGCGGGGACCCGGTGACGCCGGGTTCCTCCGCCTGGAAAGACCTGGCGGCCGCCGTGGGCGACGTCGGGGAGTCGCTCGCGCGGCAGCTGATCGCGGACGGCGAGGGCGCCACTCATGTCCTTCTGGTGGAGGTGACCGGCGCGCGGAGCGAGAGCGACGCGCGCCTGGTGGCCGACGCGATCGCGAACTCGCCGCTCGTGAAGACGGCGTCCTTCGGCGAGGACCCCAACCCCGGCAGGATCGTGCAGGCTATCGGCTCCTCCGGAGCCCTCGTGGACCCCGGGCGTGTCGACGTCTGGCTCGGGGACGTGCCGGTCGTCGCGAGCGGCGTGATCCCTCCCGCCTACTTCGAGGGGGAGCTCGGGGCCGCCGCCCAACTCGCTATGAAGGAGCCCGAGGTGCGCATCGCCGTGCGGCTCGGCGATGGGCCCGGCGCCGGCCGCGCCCTCGGATGCGACCTGTCCTACGAGTACGTCCGGATCAACGGGGAGTACACGACGTGACGCTGCCTCAGCACCTGCCCCCGCAGATCCGCGAGCGCACGGTGTCGAAGGCGCGCACGCTGATCGAGGCCCTGCCGTTCATGCGGGAGCACTTCGGCAAGGCGATCGTCGTGAAGTACGGCGGCGCCGCGATGGAGCAGGCGGGCCTGGCAAGGCCCTTCGCCGAGGACGTCTCGCTGCTTCTCCAGGCGGGCATCCGGCCCGTGATCGTGCACGGGGGCGGGCCGCAGGTCACGCACTACTCGACGCGCCTGGGCATCGAGACCACGTTCGTTGACGGTCTTCGCGTCACCGACACCGAGACGCTCGACGTCGCGACGATGGTGCTCGCCGGAAAGGTCAGCACCGAGATCGTCGCGGCCATGAACGCGAACGGGGTCGCCGCTGTGGGCCTCTCGGGCGTGGACGGCGGGCTCCTGCTCGCGCGCAAGCGGAGTGCGCCCGACCTTGGATTCGTCGGCGAGGTCGTGCGCGTGAACGCCGAGATCGTGCGCACCCTGCTCGACCGCCGGTTCGTCCCGGTCGTCGCCTCGATCGCCGTGGACGAGCAGGGCCAGTCCTACAACGTGAACGCCGACGCCGTCGCCTCCGAGATAGCGGTTGCGCTCGGCGCCGAGAAGCTCGTGTTCATCAGCGACGTGCCCGGTCTGATCGGGCCTTCCGGCGATCTGCTGTCCGAGCTCGGCGCGCGCGACTGCCGCGATCTGCTGGCGCTTGGAGGGGTCGTCGAGGGCGGCATGATCCCGAAGCTCGAGAGCGCCGTCCGCGCGCTCGATGCGGGGGTCGGCCGCGTCCACCTGGTCGACGGGCGCGTCGAGCACTCCCTCGTGCTGGAGCTGTTCACCCCCGAGGGAGTCGGCACGATGATCGCTCCGGACGCCCCCGGGCCCGAGGAGGAGCGGCCGTGACCTCCGACGCCTACGTCATGCAGACGTACGCGAGATACCCCCTCTTCCTGGCGCGCGGCGACGGGATGCGGGCGTTCGAGGCCGACGGCCGCTCCTTCCTGGACTTCGCCGGCGGGCTCGGGGCGCTCTCGCTCGGACACTGCCACCCGGTGTGGCTCGAGGCCGTCCGCGAGCAGGCGGCGACGATCGGGCTCGTCTCCAACCTGTACGCCACCGAGCCGCAGGCGCGCCTGGCCGAGCGCCTCGCCGAGCTGCTCCCCATCCCGGATGCCCGCGTGTTCCTCGCGAACTCCGGCGCCGAGGCGAACGAGGCCGCGATCAAGCTGGCGCGCAAACGTGGCCTCTCGCAGGGCAGGCCGAAGATCGTCGCGCTGGAGGGCTCCTTCCACGGCAGGACCGTGGCGACGCTCGCGGCCACCGGGCAGCCGGGCAAGCGCGAGGCGTTCGAACCGCTGGTGGACTGGTTCGTGCACGTCCCGCCCGGCGATCTGGAGGCGATGCGCGATGCCCTTGGCGCGGGCGACGTCTGCGCCGTGCTCCTGGAGCCGGTGATGGGAGAAGGCGGGGTGCGGCCGCTGCCGCACGAGTACCTGCAAGAGGTGCGCGCCCTCTGCGACGAGCACGACGTGCTGCTCGTCGCAGACGAGGTGCAGTCCGGGTCCGGGCGTTGCGGCGACTGGCTCGCGGCCTCGCTCTCGGGCGTGGTGCCCGACGTCGCGACGCTCGCGAAGGGCCTCGGGGGCGGGCTCCCGATCGGCGCCTGCATCTCGCGCGCAGGCGTCGCGTTCGGGCCCGGGGAGCACGCGAGCACGTTCGGGGGAGGTCCGATCCCCTGCGCCGCGGCCCTCGCCGTCCTCGACACGATCGAGAGGCAGGACCTGCTGGCGAACGCCCGCGAGATCGGGGGTCGCCTGCGGGACCGCATCCTCGTTCTCACCCCCGACGCGCTCGTGACCGAGGTCCGGGGCCGCGGCCTCCTGATAGGCGTGCAGCTCGCAGAGCCCGTCGCGCACGAGGTGGTCCTGGCGATGATCGACGAGGGGGTGCTCGCGACCGAGGCGGGCCCCGACGTCGTTCGGATGTCGCCCCCGCTCGTGGTCACGCCCGACGAGGCCGACGAGGCCGTGGACGCCCTCGTCGCGGCGCTCGGCAAGGTCGCGGCGGCCAGAGGGTGGACCGCATGAGCCGCCCGAAGGGCAACGGAGCCCTCAAGGCGAAGCGCCAGCAGGCGATCCTGTCGTTCGTCTCCCGCGAACGCCTGTCGTCGCAGGAGGAGATCCGCTCGCGCCTGGCGAACCTGGGCGTGGATGCGACGCAGTCCACGATCAGCCGCGACGTCGAGGAGCTCGGCCTGGCTCGGGTGCACGACTCAGGGGGGGTGCGCTACGTGGTGCCGGGGGAGCGCGGGAGCGGGAGCCCGGCGCCCCTCAGCCTGCTGAGGCGGCTGCTCGACGAGTTCGCGCTCTCGTTCACGCGCGCGGACCACGCGGTGGTGATCCGGACCCCGCCGGGCGCTGCCTCGGCCCTGGCCGAGGGCATCGACCGCGTCGGGCTCCCCGGTGTCGCGGGGACGATCGCCGGCGACAACACGATCCTCGTCCTGGGCCGCGAGGGCGTCTCCTCGGAGGAGCTCGAGCGGTCGTTCACCCAGATCACGGAAGGAAGGCAGGCATGAAGCGCGCGGTGCTCGCGTACAGCGGTGGGCTCGACACGTCGGTAGCGATCCACTGGCTCCGCGACCAGGGATACGAGGTCCACGCCGTCGCGGTGGACGTGGGACAGAAGGAGGACTTCGCGCGCATCGTCGAGCGCGGCTTCGTCGCAGGGGCGGCGGACGTGCGCGTCGTCGACGTTGTCGACCGGTTCGCGGGGGACTACCTCACGCGGGCGATCAAGGCGAACGGGCTCTACGAGGGGAAGTACCCGATGGTGTCGGGCCTGGCGCGCCCGTGCATCGTCGAGGAGGTCGTGAGGGTCGCGCGCGAGGTCGGGGCCGACGCGGTGGCGCACGGCTGCACCGGCAAGGGGAACGACCAGGTGCGTTTCGAGGTGTCGTTCGGCGTGCTCGCGCCGGACCTTCGGGTGCTCGCCCCGATACGCGACGACGACATCCCTCGCGAGAAGGCGCTCGCCCTTGCGGAGGAGTGGGGGATCCCCGTGGCCGGTGTCGTCTCGCACTACTCGATCGACGAGAACCTATGGGGCCGCACCGCAGAGTGCGGGCCTCTCGAGGACCCCTGGGTCGCGCCGCCGGAGGACGCGTTCGACCGAACCGCCGCGCCGGCCGACCGTCCCTCGGTCCCGGCCGAGGTCGTGGTCGCGTTCGAGCGCGGCGTCCCGGTCTCGCTGGACGGGGCCCGGACCCCGCTCCCAGCTCTGATCCGCGCGCTGGACGCGCTGGGCGGCTCCTACGGCTTCGGCCGGGTCGACATGATCGAGAACCGCCGGGTGGGCATCAAGAGCCGGGAGTTGTACGAAGTGCCGGCGGCGCTCGCGCTGATCACGGCGCACCGCGCGCTGGAGGACACGACGCTCGAGCGCGACCTCGCCCACTTCAAGCCGGGGATCGAGCAGCGGTGGGCCGACCTCGTCTACGACGGGCAATGGTTCTCGCCGCTGCGCCTCGCGCTCGACGCGTTCGTCGACGCCACGCAGGTGGACGTCACCGGCGAGGTGCGGCTGCGCTTCGAGCCCGGAGCCTGCACGGTGGCCGGCCGGCGCTCGGAGCGCTCGCTCTACGACCTGTCGCTCGCCACCTATGGGGGCGATGACGCCTTCGACCAGGCAGACGCGCAGGGGTTCATCAGGCTCTGGGGCCTGCCGCTCAAGGTCTGGTCGGAGAAGCAGGGCCGGCTGGGATGACCGGGCCCGAGGGCGCGCCGCTCTGGGGCGGGCGGTTCTCCAAGCCGCCGGCGGCGGAGGCGCACGCGCTCGGCCGGTCGCTCGGGTTCGACGTGCGGATGGCGGCGCAAGACGCGGCGGCCGGGATCGCCCACGCCCATGGACTCCGGGAAGCAGGCCTGCTCTCGGGCGAGGAGGTCGCCGAGCTCGAGGCGGCGCTCCTGCAGGTGGCGGCCGCGATCGCCGACGGCACGTTCGACTTCGACGACGCCGACGAGGACGTGCACTCGGCGATCGAGCGAGGCGTCACCGCGAGGCTCGGCGACCTCGGGGCGAAGCTGCACGCCGGCCGCAGGCGCAACGACCTGGTCGTCACGGACCTGCGCATGTGGATGCTGGGGGCCGGCCGGCGCATCGGCGGGCTCGAGGCGATGCTCGTGCGCACGCTCGTCTCCCGCGCGCGTGAGCACGCCGAGACGGTGATGCCCGGGACCACGCACGGGCGCCTCGCGCAGCCGGTCACCCTCGGCCATCACCTGCTCGCGCACGCGTGGGCGCTCGCGCGCGACCTGGAGCGGCTGGACCAGTGGTCGGAGCGAACGTCGAGCTCACCGCTCGGAGCGGGCGCACTCGCGACCTCGACGCTCGGGCTCGATCCGGGACTCGCGGCCTCGCGGCTCGGCTTCGATCGCCCGTTCGAGAACTCGATCGACGCCGTGTCCGATCGTGACTTCGCGCTCGAGTTCCTGGCCGGAGCGGCGATCCTGGCGATGCACCTTTCGCGCCTGGCTGCCGACCTCGCGAGGTGGACGGACGAGGCGCTCGGCTGGGCCGAGCTGGACGAGGCCTACTCGACCGGGTCGAGCATGATGCCCCAGAAGCGGAACCCCGACACGGCGGAGCTCGTGCGCGCCAAGGCCGCGAGGATCACGGGCGACTTCGCGGCGCTGGCGTCGCTGCTCCAGGGACTTCCTCTCGGCTACCACCGCGACCTGCAGGAGGACAAGGAGCCCGTCTTCGACGCCGCCGACACCCTCGAGCTCGCGCTGGCGGCGCTCGTCGGCGCGCTCGAGACGATCCGGTTCCGCCCGGAGACGATGCGCCGCGCCGCCCGGGCGCCGGAGCTCTTCGCCACCGATCTTGCAGAAGCTCTCGTGAAGGCCGGGGTGCCGTTCCGCGAAGCGCATCGACGGAGTGCGGGAGCGGAGCATGCCGGGAGGTCCCTCACCGGGCTCGGTCCGGGACCAGGCCGAAGCGATCGAGCGCGCCCTCGCATCGCGCAGCCCGGCGCCCTGAGCCACGACGGAACCAGCGCCAGGCGGTACTCTCGCCGTCATGGATCCGGGGGTCTTCCGAAGCGCGCTAGTCCTGTTCGCGCATCCCGACGACGCCGAGTTCATGTGCGGCGGCACCGTGGCCAGGTGGGTCCGCGAGGGGTGCGAGGTTCACTACGTATGCATCACCGACGGCTCGGCCGGCTCGAACGAGCTCGGCATGACCCGAGACAAGCTTCGCCCGATCCGCGAACGGGAGCAGCTCGCCGCGGCGGAGGTCCTCGGCGTCTCGAGCGTGACCTTCCTGGGAGAGCAGGACGGCATGCTCGAGGTGAACCAGGACACCCGCAGGAAGGTCTGCCGTCAGGTTCGGCGCCTCCGTCCAGAGGTGATGCTGGCGCCGGACCCGTCGCGCATGTGGTACGGAGACGGCTACATCAACCACACCGATCACAAGCGAGCGGGCGAGCTGGCGCTGTCTGCGATCATGCCGGACGCGCCGACCCGCCTGATGTTCCCCGAGCTCCTCGACGAGGGCCTCGATCCCTACGAGGTTCCGAACCTGTACCTCGTGGTGAGCGAGCCCGAGGTGTTCGTGGACATCACCGGCACGATCGACCTGAAGCTGAAGGCGCTTGCCCAGCACGCCTCGCAGCTCGAGGCGGACGAGGTGGAGCCGCTCGTACGCGGGCGAGCGAGCACGACGGGGGAGCGGGCCGGTGTGGAGTACGCCGAGGGATTCAAGGCCTTCCGGTTCGTCGACGAAGACTGAGTGAAGATGGAACACGACGACGACGAGCGCCACGACCTCACGCAGGAAGAGCGGGCCGACATCGAGGCCGATCTCGACGACCTCGCGGCCATGCGAACGATCTTCTCGGCGCAGGGCGTGAAGGGCGTCGTGATCGCGTGCCAGGACTGCGGCGCGAACCACTACTACGAGTGGGAGCTGATCCGCGACAACCTGGAGCACATGCTCCAGACCGGCGAGCCGCGCATGCACGAGCCTGCCTTCGACATCCAGGAAGAGGAGTACATCCAGTGGGACTACGGCAAGGGCTACGTGGACGCTCTCGCCGACACGGGTCTTGAGCCGGAGCGCCGGGTGGAGATCACGCAGTGCCCCTGGTGTGAGACCTCGTTCCAGCCGGAGTTCCAGTTCTGTCCCCGTTGCGGGCGATCCCTCGGCGCGGTCCGCCTGTACAAGGAGCTGCTCGAGCGAGGGATCTCCGAACGGGAGGCCCGCGCCATGCTGGTGCGGGCCGGCTACGAGCCCTTCTGAGCATCACCTGCTTTCGGTGGTGCGCCCCGTCCTCCTCGCGCTCTTCTCCAGCACGCAGTCCTGCGGGGCCTTGTCCGGCCGCAGCCCCTTGAAGCTCGGCGCGCGCATCTTCTTCGTGCTCCCGGTGATCTCCAGGTACTCGACCTCGCACACGAGCTCAGGCTCGACGAACCTGGCGCCCTTCACGGCGGCGAGGTCGGGGTCCGCGATCGGCGGCGTGGCGCGCGCCATTGGCTCGAGCTGGGCCATCACGGTCGCGAGCGTCCCGTCGGTGAAGCCGGTCCCGACCTGACCGATCCACTTCCACTCGCCGCCGTCGATCGCCCCGACGAGGAGGGCGCCGAACGTCTTGGAGCGGCCTCCTCGTCCCGGAGTCCACCCGAGGATCACGCAGTCCTGGGTGTTCACGAGCTTGATCTTGCGCCACGCGTCCGAGCGCTTGCCCGCGAGGTACTTCGACCCCTTCCTCTTCGCGACCGCTCCCTCCAGGCCCAGCTGTCTCGCCGCCTTCACGAAGGCCTTGCCGTCCGCCTCGACGTGAGTCATGAGCTGGAGGCGGTGGTCCTGCTCCACCACCAGCTCCAGCAGCTCGCGGCGCTCCTCAAGGGCGAGGCCGGTCGTCTCGCGCCCGTCGAGCCAGAGCAGGTCGAACGCGACCAGGGAGACCGGGACGTCCTTGGTCGCGCGCTTGATCTCGCGCTCGTTCTGAAGGCTCATGCGCTGTTGAAGCGCCTCGAAGGAGTTCCTGCCTTCGTCGTCGAACGCGACGATCTCGCCGTCGATCACCGCGTTCACCTGGTCCACGAGCTCGTGGATCATGTGCAGGTCGGGGTACTGAGCCGTGACGTCGCGGCCGGTGCGCGTGACGAGCCTGGTCGCGTCGGTGGCGAGGTACGCCAGGCACCGGATCCCGTCGAGCTTCGGCTCGAACCACCACTCGGGATCGTCGAACCCCTTCCATCCGCCCTCGGCGAGCATCGGCTGGAACCGGGGAGGCGAGGCGACGAGCGGTGCCTCCTGGCGCGACGCGAGGAAGGCGAGCCAGTCGGTGCGCGTCTTCACGAAGTGGAACTCCAGGCCCGTGTACCGCCGGCCGTGCAGCCGGAACGAGACCTTCGAGTCGGTCCATTCGAGCGGCTCGTAGCGGCCGTCGTCGAAGATCCGGACCTCCCCGGCGCCGTAGTTGCCCTCGGGGATCGTGCCCTCGAACTTCCCGTACTCGAGTGGGTGATCCTCGGTGCGCACGGCGAGACGCTTGTCGCCCGGCGTAGTCGGCAGGCCGCGCGGCACGGCCCAGCTCGGCAGCGCCCCGTCGCGCTCCAGCCGAACGTCGTAGTGCAGGCGTGTCGCGCGGTGCTTGTGGATCACGAAGGAATCACCGGCGCCTTCGGGCACCTCGCCCGGCGCCGGCTCGGGGGTCCCCGCGAAGTCGCGCTTGCGGACGTACTCGAGGAGCTTCGGGTCCTTCGAGGCCGCGGCGACCTGCTCCGGGGTCCTCCTGCGCGCGCTCTCCCCCGCTGTTCGGGGTGCTCGGGTCGTGGCGATGGTGGGGGCCGGTTCGTCCTCCTCGACTTTCACGTCGAGAGCCTCGAGCGCGTTCGCCAGGTCCATCGCCTCGGTGCGCACGCCGGCGAACAGGTCACCGACGCGCGCGAACCGTTCCCACACGTTGTCTATCCGAAAGTCCGACGGCTCGAAGCCTCCCTCGAAGACCTCGTCCCACGCGAGCGGGGTCGAAACGGGCGCCCGCGGCTCGGGCCGCAGCGAGTAGGCGGCCGCGATGTTCGCGCCGGAGCGGTTCATGTTGTGGTCGACGAAGACCTTGCCGGCGCGGTCCGCGATCTTCCACGCCATCGTCACCCGGTCGGGGTCCGCGTGGGCGATCAGGCGCCCGCACGCGCCCACGAACGCGCGGGCCTGCGCGTACGTGTACGCGCCGCGCACCAGCGGCAGGTAGATCTGCATGCCGGTGGCGCCGCTCGTCTTCGGGAACGCCGTGAGGCCCAGCTGGTCCAGCAGCACCTTGATGTGCCGGGCGACCGTTAGCACGTCCTCGTACGTGTACGGCGGGAACGGGTCCAGGTCGAAGAAGAGGTAGTCGGGGTGCTCGACGTCCTCGCACCTGGAGTGCAGCGGGTGGAACTCGATGCAGCCGAGGTTCGCGACGAACAGCAGCCCTGCCGCGTCCTCGATGGTCATGTAGTCGATCACGCCCTTCTTCGCGTCCTCGGAGGGAACCCTGCAGCGACCGATCCAGTCCGGCACGTGCGAGGGCGCCGACTTCTCGAAGAAGAACTCGCCGGCGATGCCGTCGGGCATGCGCTTCAATGTGAGAGGTCGGCCCGCAAGGTGCGGCACGATCATCTCGGCGACGTTCAGGTAGTAGGCGAGCAGGTCGCCCTTCGTGTAGCCGTCGTCGGGCCAGAAGACCTTGTCGAGGTTGGACAGGCGGAGCTCGCGGCCCGCGACCTTGAGCCACCAGGCGCTGCCGTCCTTGCGGGCGTCGAGGGCCCGGGGGAAGTCGACCGTGAACGCCGGACCTCCGCGCTTCTTCGACGGCATGGGGGCGATGCTAGCCCGAAGCCGCCGGACCGGGTCCTCGCCTGAGTCCCTTCGCTCCGGGCGGCTGAGGGCCCTGTCGGCGCAAGGGGCTAGAATCGCGGTTCGCGGGTGATGGGCCCGCTCGACTTTCCCTGGAGGACGCCGTGCCCAGAGCGATGTGGAAGGGGGCCATCTCGTTCGGCCTCGTGACGATACCGGTCGCGGTCTACCCGGCCACCGAGGAGAAGACGCTCCGGTTCAACCAGCTGCACGACGAGGACGGCGGCCGCATACGCATGAAGCGCACGTGCTCGATCGACGGCGAGGAGGTGCCGTTCGAGCGCATCGTGAGGGGCTACGAGTACGAGAAGGACCGATACGTGGTCCTGACCGACGACGACTTCGACGCCGTTCCCGTCGAATCCTCGCGCGCGATCGACATAGTGCGCTTCGTCGACCTGGACGAGATCGACCCGATCATGTTCAAGAAGTCCTACTACCTGGCCCCAGAGGAGACCGGCGCGAAGGCATACGCCCTCCTGCGCGAGGCGATGAGCCAGGACGGCAAGGTCGGCATCGCGAAGGTGAGCTTCCGCGACAAGGAGCATCTGGCGGCCCTCCGGTTCAAGGGCGACGCGTTCGTTCTCGAGACCATGTACTGGCCCGACGAGATCCGCGAGGCGGACTTCGGCGGCGTGAACGTCGACGTGAAGGTGCGCGAGCAGGAGCTCCAGATGGCCCGGCAGCTGATCGAGAGCCTCACGGGAGAGTGGGACGCCGAGGGGTTCACCGACGAGTACCGCGAGGCGCTCCTGAAGATCGTCGAGGCGAAGATCGAGGGCAGGGAGATAGAGTTCGTCGCGCCGGAGCCGGCGGCCAAGGTCGTCGACCTGATGGAGGCCCTCAAGGCGAGCGTCGCAGCCGCGAAGAAGAGGGGCGAGGCCGGCGAGACCGCTGAACCGGCGAGGCGGAAGGCGTCCTCGGCCTCTCCCAAGAAGCCCGCCGCCCCCAAGAAGAAGGCCGCGGCGGGCTAGGCTGCTCGCGTGTTCCACTTCCTTTGGCGCTGGCGGCAGAGGCTCCGCCAACCGCACTGGCATGCCGAGACATTCGTGTGCTCGCGGCGGGGGCACGTGCTGCCGGCCGCGGGCGTCGCCCGTCTCCGTCCCGAGGACGCGGGCGTCGGGGTCGACCTGCCCGACGGGCGCCGGTTCGCGCGCTGCCTCCGCTGCGACTCCTGGCGCGAGGTCCCGGTACCGGCGGAGCCCTCTCGCGACACGCTGCCGCCCCTCGCAGACCTCCCGCTCCCCAGGCGCGGCGAGGAGCTTCGCGAGGCGATAGTCCTGCGGATCATCGCGATCGACCGGATGGTCCACGTGGTCCTGTTCGGCCTCCTGTTCGCGTTCGCGCTCTCCCTCGAGCTGAACATCGGCCCGCTGCACGACCAGGCGCGGGCGATCATCGAGGCGCTGAAGGCGACCGCGGCGAACTCCAACGCGGCGAGCCAGGGCTTCATCGCCCGGGAGCTCCAACGCCTGCTGAACGTCCACAAGGGAGCGCTGGCGGTGCTGGCGGTGACCGCGCTCGCCTATCTCGTGCTGGAGCTCGTGGAGGCCATCGGTCTTTGGAGGGAGAGGCGCTGGGCGGAGTACCTCACGGCGGTGGCGACGTCCGGGTTGATCCCGTTCGAGATCCTGGAGATCGGACGGCGCGTCACGGTCGTTCGCGTCGGAGCCCTCGTGATCAATATCGCGATCGTGGTCTGGCTGCTGTACCGCAAGCGGCTCTTCGGGATCGCCGGCGGCGCCAGGTCGCTCCAGCACGAGAAGCCAGACCCGGCGCTGCTGCTGGCGCCCCCTGCGCGTCCCAGGGCGGCTAGCATGGCCGCCGAAGGAGGAGCGCCGTGAAGCTCGTCACCGCCATCGTTAAGCCGCACCGCCTCGACGAGGTGAAAGAGGCGCTTCGCGACGCCGGGGTGCAGGGGCTCACCACGGCCGACGTCGAGGGGTTCGGGCGCCAGCGCGGCCACACCGAGGTGTACCGCGGAGCCGAGTACCAGGTCGACTTCGTGCCCAAGGTCCGGGTCGAGGTGGTCTGTGCCGACGACGACGTGCAGGGAGTGATCGACGCGATCCTCAAGGCCGCGCGGACCGGCAAGATCGGCGACGGGAAGATCTGGGTCACCGAAGCCGAGCAGGTGATCAGGATCCGCACCGGCGAGATGGGCCCGGACGCGGTCTGACCCTCGACGAGCCCGCGTCGCCCCGCGGTACGCTCGCTCAGTCATGGCCGTCGACCGCTCCACGGGAACGAACGCCGGAGCCGCGCGCCTGAAGGAGGAGCTCGCGGCGCTCGACCGCGCGTACTCCAGCGGCCACCACGGGATGTGGTCGGCCCGGCGGAGGGCAGAGATCGTCGACCGCGCGCTCCTCGAGCTCTACCGGGGAGCGGGCGCGAGGGCGCCGCGCACGGCCCTCGCGGCGCTCGGCGGCTACGGGCGCGGCGCCCTCGCGCCCGGGTCGGACGTGGACCTGCTGCTGCTTCACGACGGCTCGGCCCCCGAGGAGGTGGTGGCCCTCATCGAGTCCCTGCTGTACCCGCTCTGGGACGCAGGATTCTCGCTCGGCCACGCGGTGCGGACCCCCCAGGAGACCCTGGAGGCCGCGGGCGAGCGGCTCGACACGCTCACCGCGCTCCTCGACGCGCGGCTGCTCGGCGGCGACGAGGGTCTGTTCCGCTCGTCGGTCGATCCGGTGATGGACCTCGTGCGCGCCGACGTCGATGCCTTCACGGTGCGGCTGGGCGCCGCCGCGGTGGCCCGCAGGGAACGCTACGGGGCGACCACCTACCTGCTGGAGCCCGACCTGAAGGAGGGCGGCGGCGGGCTTCGCGACATCGCGTCCGTCGGATGGCTCGAGCGCTCCATGGAAGGATCGCTCGAGGAGGCAGGCCTGCTCCGGGCACGCGAGCGCGCCGCCCTGGAAGCGGCCGAGGAGTTCCTGACGCGGGCTCGCAGCGCGCTGCACCTTGAGACCGGCAAGCGCTCCGACCGGCTCGTGCTGGACCACCAGCAGGCGGTGGCCCGCGCGATGGGCTTCCAGGACGAGCCGAGGCTGATCGCCGAGGACGGGCTGATGCGAGCCCTGTTCGAGCACGCCCGGCAGGTGGACTTCCTGGTGGAGGAGCTGCTGATCGAGCGCCGGCGCCCCGGCGCAGCCGGGGTGCCGGCGCTCCCGGCCGATGCCGCCGGGGTCCTCGGCCTGTTCGTGGGAGCCGACGGGTCGGCGCGGACCCCGTCTCCGGCCGAGCTCGACGCCGTGGAGTCCCTGAACCTGGCGGGCGAGATCGAGTGGAGCGACGCCGTCCGCGACGGATTCCTCGCGATACTGCGGGCGCCAGGAGGCATGCGCGCCCTCGGCACGCTCGACCGCCTCGGGGTCCTCGCAGGGCTCGTTCCCGAGTGGCGGGACGTGCGCTGCCGTCCGCAGCGCGATCCCTATCACCGGTTCACGGTCGACGTGCACCTGCTGGTGACGCTCGACGGCGCCTCGCGCGCGCTCCGGGGCGAGCTCTCCGACGCGGATCCGGTCGGGATCGAGGCGGTCCGGCAGGTGGCGAACGTCGACGGTCTGCTCCTGGGCTCCCTCCTGCACGACATCGGGAAGAACGGCGAGGGGGCGCACGTCCCGGTGGGGGGGCGCGCGGCCGCGAGCATCCTCGGCCGTATGAGGCTGGCCCCGGCCACCCGGGACCTGGCGCTCTTCATGGTCGATCACCACCTCCTGCTCCCCGACACCGCGACCCGGCGCGACCTCACGGACGACGACCTGATCCTCGACGTCGCGGCGAAGGTGGGCACCCCCGAGCGCCTGGCCGCGCTCTACCTGCTGTCGGTCGCCGACGCCGCGGCCACCGGGCCCGCCGCGGCGACCGAGTGGCGACGGACCCTCATCCGCGAGCTCGTGTGGAAGGTGCAGCGAGTGCTCGAGCGCGGCGAGATGGGCGAGGAGGTCGCCGAGCGCCTCGCCGAGCGCGTGAACCGGCTCCGGGACCTGCTTCCTGGCGAACGCGACCTCGACCGCTTCGTGCTCCGCATGCCGCGCGGCTACTTCGTGACCGTCGAGCCGGCGCAGGCCGCGCGGCACTTCCCCGTCGTGTCGCCTGCGCTCGGGCGCAACGAGGTCCGCACCGCCGCTTGGGAGGGCTCGCGAGCGGGGACCTACGAGCTGCTCGTCGTGGCCGCCGACCGGCCCGGGCTGCTGTCATGGATCGCGGGATGCCTGGCGCTGGAAGGGCTCTCGATCCTCACCGCGCAGGTCTTCACCACCGAGGACGGCGCGGCCGTCGACCTGTTCGAGGTGGAGGGCGTCTTCGAGCCCGAGGTCCGAGAGGAGACGTGGCGCCAGCTCAGGACCCTTCTCCGCAAGGCCATCGAGGGTCGGCTGTCTCTGGGTCACCAGGTGGCCGAGAAGCGCCGCCACTACCCCAGCCCCAAGAGGCTGGTGCCCGTCACGGTCGCGGTCGACAACGACGCCAGCGACTTCTTCACGGTCGTCGAAGTCGGCGCTGCCGACAGGATCGGGCTGCTGTACGACATCACGCGCACGCTCTCCGATCTCGAGCTCGACGTGCACCTGGCCAGGATCGCGACCTACGCGGATCGCGTGGTCGACGCGTTCTACGTTCGCGACGGGGTCGGGCGCAAGGTCACCGGCCCGGAGGACGTGGCCCGGATCGAGGGTGCGATGCGCGAGCGCCTCGGCTCGACGAGCGAGGGCCCCGCGACCTCGGGCCCGGAGTCCTAGGTCTTTCGCCTCGCGGGCATCCCCCTATGACCGATGCCGGTACCGCATGCGGGGGAGTAGCCTCCCTTGCGTCAACCATGGTCACACTCACCCGTCGAACGAGCCGTCTGCTACTTGCGCTATTCGCCTGCATGGCGTTGGTGCTCCAGGCGGCGCCCGCTAGCGCTGCACTGAACCCCAACCCCGACGTCACCTGGATGACGAACGGTCAGGTCAGGGCGCTCCTCGTCTACGGGGACTACCTCTACATCGGCGGCAGGTTCACCTCGGTGCGCGAGTATCCGCCCGGGGTCTCGGGCGGCGGGTCCTTCTCGGCCAAGAACCTCGCGCGGATCGACCTAGCGACGGGTGCCGGCGATCCGACCTGGACGCCGAAGGTGTCGACCGACGTGACCGGTCCGGCCGTGTTCGCGCTGGCGGGACTGGGCGACCAGATCTGGGTGGGCGGAGCCTTCACGGCCGTCGACGGCGAGCCGAGACTGAACCTGGCGGCCGTGAGCGCAACGACCGGGACGGTGGACCCCGCCGTCACGCCGCAGGTCGGGGTCGATACAAGCGATCGCGTCGACGCCCTGGCGTCGGGGCAGTCCCTCGTTTACGCGGGCGGCTTCTTCACCAAGGTGAACGGGCTCCAGCGCAAGCGCCTGGCCGCGTTCCACTCCGACGGGACCCTCGATCCCACCTGGAAGCCCCGAGTGGACGAGCGGGTCTTCAGCATGGCGCTGGACTGCTCGGGCTCATCGCTCTTCGTCGGGGGTCAGTTCCGGTCGGCCTCGAGCCCCGGAGGCCTGTACGTGGATCGTGAGACGGTCGCCCAGTTCGATCTCTCCTCGGGAGCGCTCCTGGACTGGGCGATCCCCGCCGGCGTCATCCCGACCGGGCAGAAGGCATACGACATGGCTCCGACCTGCACCCGCCTCTTCGTGGGCTACGGCGGCCAGAACTGGGCGTCGGCATTCGCGCTTGATGACGGCTCGACCGGCCTCGAGGTCTGGCGGACGAAGACCGACGGGAACGTGCAGGCGATCGAGTTCACCGGAGACAGGGTCGTGATCGGCGGGCACTTCCTGACCGTGGCGAAGGCGAGCTACCTGCGGATCGCATCGCTCGACCCGGCGACAGGTATCCCCGACTCCACGTGGAACCCAGGGGTGCAGGGGCAGTGGGGCGGTCCGTGGGACATGGCGGTCGAGGACAGCCACCTTTGGTTCGGCGGGCAGTTCAAGCAGGTGGCTTCGAGCGCCCAGTACTTCCTGGCGCGGTTCACCTTCTGATCCTGAGTGAGGCGGCCTGCCCGGACCGGCAGCAAGACCGACTCCTTCCTCGACCTTCTCGTCCGTGTTGATGCGCATGTAGGGGCCGGCACAGGCCCTTGGAGGTGGCGGTTGGGGGCAGTGGGATCTCGGCGTGGCCACCTGCCTTGAGTACCGCTCGCACCCGCGCGACGCGTCACCCTCCGGAGCGCCGAGGCCGGGCCGGGGTCAAGTCGATACCCTCAGTGGCCGACAACGAAAGTTGTGGACGAACACGTTTCGATCAGCCTGCCCGCGCGCAGCCGGCGCACCGGGGCCACGTCGCGATGGATCCGGTCGCGCCCTGGCGCCCTTCGCGTGTCGCTTGCGGCGGCCGCGGTCCTGTGCGTGCTGGTCGCCCAGACCCCGCCGGCGTCCGCCGCCAGCCAGATGATGTCGTACGTCCAGATGATCGGCCTGCCCCGGCACACCACTCCCGAGGGCGTCGCCGTGGACGCCTCCGGCCACGTCTTCGTGACCGACACCGTGACGCCGGCCGACAGCTCCGGGGACGAGATCGCGGAGTACACGGCCAACGGCGTCTTCCTGGACGTCCTCGCCGGCCCCGGCAACGGCAACGGGCAGGTGTTCGACCCCACCTCGATCGCGATCTCGCCCACGACCGGCGACATCTTCACCGTCGAGAAGGGCGGGAGCTCCACCGCTCGCGTCCAGCGGTTCGACTCTCTCGGCAACTACGTGACGAAGTGGGGGGCCTACGGCACGGGGAACGGCATGTTCAAGGCCCCCGAGGGCATCGCTGTGGACCCGTCCGGGAACGTGTGGGTGGCCGACACGGGGAACAAGAGGATCCAGGAGTTCACGCCGGGCGGGATCTGGCAGAGCACGATCGACCTCAGTGTGTCTCCGATCGTGACCCCGCTGGAGGTCGCCTTCGATGCTTCTGGCGTGCTCTACGTCGTGGGCAGCAACAAGGTCTACCGGTTCGACGCCTCGGGCGCCCTCCTGAACTCGTGGTCGTCCTCCGGCGCGACCGGAGTCGAGATCGACGGCTCGGGTGACGCGTGGGTGACGTCGAGCTCGGGGGGCACCATCACGGTCTACGACGCGACGGGCGCCGTCGTCGCGGGGCCGTACGCGGGCTCGGGGAGCGGTTCCGGACAGCTCTCGGGTCCGCAGGGCGTCGCGATCGCGCCAGCGGGCGCCCCGAACGCGGGCAAGGTCTACGTCGCGGACACGGGCAACGGGCGGATCGAGCGCTTCTCCAGCGCCGGCGCCTACCAGACGGACTGGGGCCACTACCCGGCCCCCGGAGTGATGGACTCACCGAAAGGGATCGCGGTCGACGCCTCCGACAACGTGTACGTCACGAACCAGGCGCAGGGGATCATCCAGAAGTTCGACAAGAACGGCGCGCTCCTGGCCGAGTCCACCTACGGGGCCGGAAGCGGCAACGGCCAGCTCAGTGCGAGCGACGTGGCGGCCGCGCTCGCGATCGACCCCTCCACGGGGAACCTCTACGTCGCCGACACGAACAACTACCGGATCCAGGAGTTCACGCCCTCGCTCACCTACCTCACGCAGTGGGGGAGTTTCGGATCCTCCGACGGTCAGTTCAACAAGCCGCAGGGGATAGCGGTGGACGGGTCCGGCGACATCTACGTGGCCGACACCAGCAACAACCGGATCCAGGAGTTCTCCGCTCCCGGCGTCTGGGTCCGCACGTGGGGGTCGTCCGCACCGTCGGCGGGTAGCGCCACCGGCGCGTTCAGGTCACCGAAGGGGCTGGCGATCGACGGTTCGGGGAACGTGTGGGTCGCCGACAGCGGCAACAACCGCATCCAGGAGTTCGGCCCCACCGGCGTGTTCATCCAAGCGTGGGGAACCGGCGGCAGTGGGAACGGGCTGCTGGCGGGGCCGTCCGACCTCGACTTCGAGGCGGGCGGTGCCGTGCTCGTGGACGACATGAACAACGCACGTGTCCAGCGGTTCACGACGAGCGGCGGCTACCTCGACCAGCTGGGCAGCCTGGGCCTCGACCTCTACCAGTTCGACACGCCAGCCGGCATCGCGATCGACGGCACCGGCCGGCTGCTGGTGGCCGACACCAACAACAACCGGGTCCAGGTGTTCTCCGACCTGAGCGGGCCGACCACGACGATCACGAGCGGTCCGGCTGCGATCTCAGCGAGCGGCTCCGCGACCTTCCAGTTCCAGGCCAACGACGTCGGGGTGAGCTTCCAGTGCAAGATGGACGGGGGTTCCTACGCCGCGTGCACGAGCGGCGTCTCGTACTCGGGCCTGCCCGACGGCGGGCACACCTTCCGGGTCTTCGCGACCGACAGCCTCAACAACCCTGGCAACGCGACCACCTACTCCTGGACGATCGATACGACCGCGCCCGTCGTCACCATCACCATGAACCCGCCGCTGATCGACAACTCCACGAGCCCTTCGTTCTCGTTCTCGGCCGACGAGGCCGTCACCGGGTTCACCTGCCAGCTCGACTCGGGGGCGTCCGCCTCGTGCACGTCTCCGGACAAGCTCTCGTCGGTCCCCGACGGGAGCCACACGTTCCAGGTGTGGGCCTACGACCTGGCGGGCAACCAGAGCGCGATCGCTTCCTACACTTGGACGGTCGACACCACGGCCCCGACCGTGACGATCGACTCGGGTCCGTCCGGGACCGTGCTGGTCGACTCGGCGTCCTTCTCGTTCTCCTCGTCCACCGACCCGAGCGCCACGTTCCAGTGCCAGCTGGATTCGGGCGGGTTCAGCTCGTGCACGTCTCCGACGTCGTACACGGCCCTGCCGTCCGGGCAGCACACTTTCTCGGTGGAGGCTGTCGACGCGCTCGGCAACGTCAGCATCCCTGTGTCGCGGAGCTGGACGGTCGACACCGCCACGCATAGGCCGGATGGGCAGATCGGCACCGGCAC
>JACQDK010000021.1 GCA_016201135.1 Actinomycetota bacterium | reverse complement strand
GGTTGGTGAGCACCCAGATGTAAGTCGAAATGCCGGTATTGTAAAAGAGCTGCTCGGGTAATGCGACGACGGCCTCCAGCCAATCGTTCTCGACGATCCAGCGGCGGATTTCCGATTCGCCGCTGCCCGCATCGCCGGTGAATAAGGGCGAGCCGTTGAACACGATGCCGATGCGGCTGCCGCCTTCCTGCGGGCTTCGCATCTTGGCGATCATGTGCTGGAGGAAAAGCAGGGCGCCATCGTTGATGCGCGGCGTGCCCGCGCCAAAACGGCCCTGATAACCGAGGGTGTCGCGCTCGTGTTCGATATAGCGCTGCTGTTGCTTCCATTCCACACCAAACGGCGGATTGGCCAGCATGTAGTCAAAGGTGCGCCGCTGGCCCTGCTCATCGCGAGCAAAGGCGTCCTTGGTGAAGGTGTCGCCTTGCGCAATATTGTCGGCCTCCTCGCCTTTGATGAGCATGTCGGCGCGACAAACTGCCCAAGCTTCGTCGTTCCAGTCCTGTCCGTAGAGCAAGGGATTGGCTTTGCTGTTGAGCTTGAGTATGTATTGCTCGGCAACCGATAGCATGCCGCCCGTTCCGCAGGCTGGGTCGTAAATGGTTTTGACGACATGGCTGCGGCGCAAATCCTGTTCCGGCGACAGCAGCAGGTTGACCATCAGCTTGATGACTTCGCGCGGCGTGAAATGCTCTCCGGCTTCTTCGTTCGATTGCTCTGCACCGATGCGGATCAGTTCCTCGAACACATAGCCCATCTGCATGCTGTCGATGTGATCGGGCGAAAGGTCAATCTTGGTGAATTCCTGCACGACTTTGAACAACAGATTCTTATCCCCCATTTTGGCAATCTGCTGATCGAAGCCAAAGCGCTCCATGATAGCTCGCACATTGGGTGAAAAGCCATTGATGTAGCTATTCAGATTGGGGGCCAGGTTGCTCGGATCATCCAGAAGTGAATTGCGATCTTGCTGCGACGGAGCAAATTCCAGCTTGGACAGGTTGTAGAACGGATAGCCGGTCGCCGCATTCATCTTGCTGCGGATGATGCTTTCAGGCTTGCTCTTGAATTCGTTGAAAGTCGCCAGCGCCTGCACTTTGGTCGGGGCGAGCAGGCAATCGAAACGGCGCAGCACGGTGAGCGGCAGGATGACCTTGCCGTACTCCGACTGCTTGTAGTCCCCACGGAGGAGGTCGGCCACCGACCAGATGAACGCGACCTTCTCCTGGAAGTTGTCCACGCGCGCGCCCTCTCGTCTGCCGTCTGTGTGACTTGCCTCACTATACGGACGGCCACCGACGCGTCCAGACCGACCGATGTCGGTGGGCGCCGGTAGGGTCGTCGCGTCCTCCCCCGTCGGGCGTCGTCGAGGTCGTTCATGGACGTTCGCGTGTGGGGCGTGGTCGAGGACCGGCTGATCGAGCTTCGGGTCGAGCCGGGCGTGACCGACCTCGGGATCCGGATCGAGGGATTGCCGGACGACCGAACGCGCACGACCGGTGACCGCGTGCGATCTGCTCTGCTCAACTGCGGCCTGGTGCGCGAGGCGCCGGCGGTGACGATCCGTCTGGAGCCACCCGTTCGGGGCCGAACGACGAGCGAGCTGGATCTGGCGCTCGTGCTCGCCGTGCTCGCCCGGGTCGGGGTGATCGGCGCGGGACTTCGATGGGTCCTGGCGACAGGCCGTCTCGGGCTTGACGGCGCGGTGTACGCGCGCGGTGTCGCAGAGCGTCCGGCGATGCTCGCGGATGTCGTCGGATCGCTGTGTCAGACCCCCGTGCTAGGGTTCGAACATATGTTCGAGACTTGGGCGAGATGAGCGAGCTCCGATCGGCCGTCGAGGCGCTGCGGTCCGAGACGCTGCCGGAGCTGCCGGATGCGCGCATCGAGGAGGACTTCGCCGAGCTCCAGCGAGTGGTGGATCTGCTCGAGGTCGAGCGGCTGCGGCGTCTCGCCGAGATCGAGCGGCGGCGGCTCTTAGAGCGCGACGGCCACCTGTCGGTGGCCTCGTGGCTCGCCACGACCTTCAAGGTGGGATGGGGAACAGCCCGCGAGCACGTGCGGATCGCGCGGGCGCTCGAGGAGATGCCCGAGACCCGCCGTGCGCTCGAGTCCGGCGACCTGTCGATGTCGGCGGTGCGGGTGCTCGTGGCGGCCCGCGACTCCGACCCTTCGGCGTTCCGGCGATCCGAGACTGAGCTCGTCGAAGCCGCTCGGATCCATTCGATGCAGGACCTCCAGCGTGTCGCGGCCTACTGGCGCGAAGCGGTCGAGCGGGAGCGCTCGCTCGAGGGGGACGAGAAGCTCCGGGAGCGGCGGCGGCTCCACGCCTCCGTCACGCTCCTCGGCCTGGTGCGGGTCGACGGCGACCTCGACCCGGAGACGGGAGAGACCCTGTTGACGGCGCTCCGTGCCGTGCTCGACGCCGAGTCGCGGTCACGCCGCGAGGACGACGACCGAACGCCGGCGCAGCGGCGCGCCGACGCGCTGGGCGAGATCTGTCGGCAATGGCTGGACCTGGCCGAGCGCCCGAGCGTCGCCGGGGAACGACCGCACGTCACCGTGACCGTCGGCGCCGACACCATCCGGGGCGACTCAGGCGGGACCAGCGAGCTGGACCATGTGGGCCCGGTGCATCCGGAGACCGCACGGCGGTTGGCGTGCGACGCGTCGGTGATGCGCGTCGTGATGGCCGGGCGGTCGCAGCCGTTGGACGTCGGTCGGCGAACGCCGGTCGTGCCGCCCGCCATGCGGCGGGCCGTGATCGTTCGTGACCGGCGCTGCCGGTTCCCCGGCTGCGACCGGCCTCACACGTGGTGCGACGCGCACCACGTCGTCCACTGGGCCGACGGCGGGCCGACGGCCCTGCCGAACCTCGTGCTGCTGTGCCGGCGCCACCACCGGATGGTCCATCAACCGGGCGGATTCCGGCTGGAGCTGATGGACGGCCGGCCGGTGTTCAGGCGACCTGACGGATCGGTGCTGGAGGACCGTGCACCGCCGTGACGCCGATCATCCCGACGGCGCTCCGGAGCGGTCCTGACCGGAAGGTCGAGTCGATCCCGACGGATGCCGCGCGTCGGCGGCTACCCGACCGAGCCCTCCATCTGGAGCTCGATCAGGCGGTTCAGCTCCACGGCGTACTCCATCGGCAGCTCGCGGGTGATCGGCTCGATGAAGCCGTTCACGATCATCGCGGTGGCCTCGGGCTCCGAGAGCCCGCGGCTCATCAAGTAGAAGAGCTGGTCGTCGCCGACCTTGCTCACCGTGGCCTCGTGGCCGAGCGAGGCCGTCTCGTCTTCGACCTCGATGTAAGGGTAGGTGTCGGAGCGCGAGTCCTCGTCCAGGATCAGCGCGTCGCAGCGCACCGTGGACTTCGCGTGGTGCGCCTCCGGCTCCACCCGGACCAGGCCGCGGTAGCCGGTGCGGCCGCCGTCCTTGCTCACCGACTTGCTCGTGATCACGCTCGTGGTGTACGGCGCGGCGTGGACCGCCTTGCCGCCGGCGTCGGTGTGCATGCCCTTGCCCGCGAACGCCACCGACAGCACCTCGCCGCGCGCGCCCTTGCCGAGCAGGTAGATCGACGGGTACTTCATCGTGACCTTGGATCCGATGTTGCCGTCGATCCACTCCATCACGGCGTCCTCGTAGGCGGCGGCGCGCTTCGTGACCAGGTTGTAGACGTTCGTGGACCAGTTCTGGATCGTCGTGTAGCGAACGCGGGCGCCCTTCTTCGCGACGATCTCGACCACCGCCGAGTGCAGCGAGTCGCTCGTGTAGATCGGCGCGGAGCAGCCCTCCACGTAGTGCACGTAGGAGCCCTCGTCGGCGATGATCAGCGTCCGCTCGAACTGACCCATGTTCTCGGCGTTGATCCGGAAGTACGCCTGGAGCGGGATGTCGACCTGCACGCCCGGCGGTACGTAGATGAACGACCCGCCCGACCACACCGCGGAGTTGAGCGCCGCGAACTTGTTGTCGTTCGCAGGGATCAGGGTGCCGAAGTACTCCTTGACGATATCTGGGTAGTCGCGGAGCGCGGAGTCCATGTCGGTGAACAGGACGCCGAGGTCATCGAGCTCCTTCTTGATCTTGTGGTACACGACTTCGCTCTCGTACTGCGCGGACACGCCGCCCAGGTACTTCTTCTCCGCCTCCGGGATGCCTAGCTTGTCCCAGGTGCCCTTGATGTCCTCGGGCAGGTCCTCCCAGCTCTGGGCCTGCTTCTCGGTGGAGCGGATGAAGTAGTAGATGTTGTCGAAGTCGATGCCGGAGAGGTCCGCTCCCCACCAGGGCATCGGACGGGCGTCGAAGTGCCTCAGGGCCTTCAGCCGGAACTTGCGCATCCAGTCGGGCTCGCCCTTCAGGCCCGAGATCTCCTCCACGACGGCGGCGGACAGCCCACGCTTGGGCGTGAAGACGGAGTGGTCCGCGTCTTTCCAGTCGAACCGGTAGCCCTTGCCGAGTTCCTTCAGGTGCTCTTCCTGGCTGACGACCACGTCGGTCTCCCCCCGTCGTGCCTGCCTTACTCCCTCAGTCTAGCCACGGAACGGAGGAATTGCACCCCCCAAGTCGGATTTGACCCGCCCAAACCGGGCGTGCTCAGGCGCCCCGTTCCCCCCTCGGAGACGCCGCTCAGGGAGACATCGGTCGCGAGCGTGAGCCGATCCAGTTCGAGCACGCGTGAAAGGCAGCGCGTCCGAGGGGGGTGGGAAAGGGCCGGTCGACGAAGTCGACCGCCCTTCCTCCCACCCCGAGATCGATGGGTCCCCTAGCCGAGCTCGACGGGCACGCCCACGAGCGAGCCGTACTCGGTCCACGAGCCGTCGTAGTTCTTGACGTTCGGGTACCCGAGCAGCTCCTGAAGGGCGAACCACGTGTGCGACGAGCGCTCGCCTATCCGGCAGTAGGCGATGACCTCCCTGTCGGGGGTGATCCCCTCGGACTCGTACAGCGCCCTCAGCTCGTCGGCGGAACGGAACGTACCGTCCTCGTTCGCCGCCTTCGCCCACGGGATGTTCGCCGCCCCGGGCACGTGACCCGGCACCTGTGACTGCTCCTGCGGCAAGTGGTCGGGAGCCAGCTTCTCACCCCGGTACTCCTCGGGCGAACGCACGTCCACCAGGCCCACGCCGCTCGAGCCCGCATTCGCGATGACCTCGTCGCGGAAGGCGCGGATCTCGATCCGGTCCGAGCCGGCCACCGTCACGTTCCCAGCCGCCGGCGTCGGGACCTCATGCGCCAGCGGGCGGCTGTCCAGCTCCCACTTCTTCCGCCCGCCGTTCAGGAGCTTGACGTCGTCGAACCCGCGGAGCTTCAGGATCCAGTACGCATACGCGGCGAACCAGTTGTTGTTCCCGCCGTACAGCACGACGGTCGTGCCGTCGCTCACGCCCGACCTGCGCAGCAGCTCCTGGAGCTCTTCGCGCGAGAGGTAGTCCCGCCCAACCTTCGTGTGCAGGTCGGTCGACCAGTTCCACCCGATGGCCCCCTCGATGTGGCCCTTCTCGTACGCCGAAGTGTCTTCGTCGACATCGATCACCCGCACGTTCTCGTCGCCCAGGTGCTCCTCCAGCCAGCCGATCTCGACGAGCACCTCCGGCTTCGCGTACTCAGCCATGCGATACCTCCTTCCGCCGGTCCCCGCGAGGCCCGGAAACACGAAGAGGCCGCGGACGCGGCCTCCGATGTAAGGGTGGTCCGGGAAAAGGCGTGCTACGGCCGCACGAGCGTCTGCGCCCCCCGGCGGGCGCCATCCGACCGACAGCAGAGCCGGGACGGGATCATGGCCCCCACGAGCCCCGCGACGCGCGTCCGGATCAAACTCCTACCCCCCAGGTCGGATTTGCAGGTGCAAATCCTACTCCGCGGGGCGCGGGGCGTGTCAAGGGGGCGACTCAGAAGATCCCGAGGGCGGCCTTCGCCTCGTCGGACATCATCTCGGGGCTCCAGGGCGGGCGGAGCACCATCTCGGGCCGCACCTCCCGAACGCCCGGGACGCTGGCGAGCAGCATCCGCATCTGGTCCTCGATCATCGGCCCGATCGGGCACCCCATCGTCGTGAGCGTGTACTCGATGTCGACATCGCCGTCGGACGAAACCTTCACGTCGTAGACGAGCCCGAGATCGACGATGTTGAGCCCCAGCTCGGGGTCGTACACGTTCTTCAACGCTTCGTACACGACCTCGGAGGACGGAGATCCCTCACCGTTCGTGTCCGTTGCGGAAGTTGCGCTTCCGTGCTCCGGGCTCCCGATTTCCTGTTCGCTCATGCGACCCATCTCCCCGCGCAGCCTCTATCCTTGTCCCTGCAACGTACTACTTCGGACCCCGAACGAGGAGCAGGCGCCAGTGCCCCCGATCCGCGCCCTGATCGTCGATGACCACCCAGTGACCCGAGAGGGCCTGCGGACCGCACTCGAGCTGTCCGACGACGTCGTCGTCGTCGTGGGTGAGGCGGCGAGCGGCGAGGAGGCGGTCGAGCGCGCCGCCGAGCTCACTCCCGACGTCGTCTTCATGGACGTTCGGATGCCCGGGATCGACGGGATCGAGGCGACGCGCCGGATCCACGAAGCCTCGCCCGGCACCAAGATCATCCTGATCACGGTCGACGAGTCCAGGGGCGCGATCTCCGAGGCGATCCAGGCCGGAGTCTCCGGCTACCTCCTGAAGGACGCCTCGGCCGACACGCTGATCGACGCCGCTCGCAACGCCGTCGAAGGGCGCGCCGTGATCCACCCCCAGCTCACGAAGGCCTTCATAGAGGAGGCCCGTCTCGGAGACGCCCCGAGCGAGCATGCCGCCCTCTCCAAGCGGGAGCGCGAGATCCTCCAGAAGATCGCGAACGGGGCCACGACGAAGGAGGTCGCCAGCGACCTCGGCATCTCCCCCCACACCGTGAAGACCCACCTCGAGCGGATCTTCGAGAAGCTCGGGGCGAACGACCGTGCCCAGGCGGTCGCGATCGCGATCCGCACCGGTCTAGTCCAGTAGCCCGCCGGCCTTCCGGCCGGCGCGCGCGCCCCGGCCTCAACCTGCCGGCCGACAGGCCGATATCCGTCGCAGGAGATGGCAACCGACATCGTGCTCTGCGACACGACCGAGGGGGTCGCGGGCCTGCAGTACTTCCTGCTGCGCCACGCGCCCGAGCTGACGGTCGAGGTCACCACCGACGCCTTCCGAGGCGTCGAGCTGGCGGCGCGCGTTCGGCCCACGGTGGTGGTCACCGAGCTTTCGATGGAGGGTCTCGGCGGGCCGGAGCTCGTGAAGCGGTTGCGAGCGTCCGCTCCCGAGACCCGCGTGGTGGCCTGGACGGACGCGGACGACGCCGGCGCGGTCGCGGACGCCCTGGCCGCAGGCGCCTCCGGCTACGTCTTGAAGGAGGAGGGCGCCGAAGAGCTGATCCGCGTCGTCCGGGCCGAGCTGGGCGGCGCCGAGGTCACGCTCTCGCCCCGCGTCGCCCATCTCGTCGGCGCGGAGCTCGCCGGGCTCCGGGCCCGCGCCCGCGAGTTGGAGGAGCAGATCCAGGACGTCGCGCGCCGGACCGAGGAGGGCACCGTCGCAAAGGCCGACTTCCTGTCGAACATCTCCCACGAGCTGCGCACCCCGATCACGGTCGCCAAGGGCATCTCCTACGTCCTGAAGAACCCTGCGGTCACGGAGCACGAGCGGGAGGAGTTCATAGACCAGCTGACGACCTCGCTCGACAAGCTGATGATGATGGTGGACGAGCTGATCACCATCGCGGAGCTCGAGCGCGGGACCCTCGAGCTCGATCTCGCACGGATCGACCTCGCGCCGCTCCTGCGTCACGCCGCCGACGAGATCGGGCGCCACTACCCCGCGGTGTCGATCGAGCGCGACATCTCCGACGTGCTCCTCGCGTTCGCCGATCCCGCGAGGATCGGCGAGGTCGTCCGCGAGCTGCTGGACAACGCCTGCCGCTACTCCCCCGAAGGCAGGCCGGTCGAGATCGGGGGCCGCGCGCTCGACCAGGGCGTCGTCGTCACTGTGACGGACCGCGGGCAGGGCATGCAGCGCGACGTCGTGGCGCAGGCGTTCGACCAACCTTTCTCCACCGGGGAGGCGACGCTGCGCAAGGAGAAGGCCGGTGTCGGGGTCGGGCTCCACCTCGCCCGGCAGCTGATCCTCGGCCACGGAGGGATCATGTGGGCCGATCCGATCCCCTCCGGAGGCACGCGGATCTCTTTCTGCGTGCCGGCGCACGAGGGAGAGCGCGTGACCGCGCCGCCGATCGAGCTGCCGGCCGCCGGCTAGCGATCTTCGGCCGGCGGAGCCTCCCGACCCGTAGCCTGCACATCGAGCCTCATCCGCACGGCGGCCCGGTCCAGGGTCCGCAGCAGCGGAGCCCCGATCGCGAGCACCATCATCGCGTTGCCGACCGCCCTGAACGTGTCCCACACCGCCGATGTCGCCGCGTAGTAGGCGGCGTAGTGCCGGAGGTTCGCGACCAGCCCCCCGCCCGGCATCCAACCGATCGTCGAGCCGCGTGCCACGAAAGGCCACGACCATAGGTTCATGACCGCACCGAACAGGTATCCGGTGACGAAGCCGTAGGCGGCGAGCGACGCGATCCGCACCCTCATGCCTCCCCGCGGCAACAAGCCCGCGCCCAAGCCCACCCACCCCACGCTGATCATCTGGAAGGGGAGCCATGGGCCCAGGCCTCCGATGAAGAGCCCCGACGCGAACGTGCCGACCGCGCCCAGCAGGAACCCGAATGACGGCCCGAAAGCGTTCCCGCCCACGAGCACCACGATGAACATCGCCGAGAAGCCCGCTACGAACCCCGGCAGCCTGAGGGCCACCATCGCGGCACCCAGCACGCCGAGCAGGGCGACGGTCTTCGGGCCGATCCCGCGATCGAGATCCAGGAACACCACTCCCGCCAGGCACACCACCATCGCGAGCAGGAACACGGGCGCGTCGCGTTCGTGAAGAGAACCCCCCGGCAGGAGCCGCGGCAGGACGAAGGGCCAGGCGAACGCGACCACCCCGAGCAGGTTCAAGGCGACCAACCCGGCCGTGCGCACCGGCCGCGCGTTAGCGGGGCCGATCATACCGGCACCGCGGCGGCCGCCACCTGCTCCGGGGTCAGCCAGCCGGCTCCGAACACCCGCGTCATCTGCGGAGCGAACACGCGGGAGTCCCCGAGCACCTGCATCGGTGAACCGTCGGCGATCACTTCGCCGGCCGCGAGCATCACGACGCGGGAGGCGATCGCCGCCGCGAGCTCCACGTCGTGCGTGGCCACGATCGCGGCGCCGCCGCCCTCGGCGACCGACCGCAGGAAGCGGGCCAGCCCCGCCTTGGCTTCGGGGTCGAGTCCGCGGGTGGGTTCGTCCAGCAGGACCACCGCGGGACCGCCGGCCACCATCGCGGCGGTCGCGACCAGCAGCCGCTGCCCGGCCGAGCAGTCGCGCGGATGCCGCGCGGCCAGGTCCTCGATCCCGAACCTGCGGAGCTCATCCTCTGAACGGCCGTCGACGCCCCTGGCGCGAAGCGTCACGGCGATCTCCTCGGCGACCGTCTCGCAGTAAAGGACCGACTCCGGCTCCTGCGGGCACAGCGCGATGTCGACGCCGGGGCGAGGCGTTCGACCGCGGACCCGAACCGTGCCCGCGGCCGGGCGGTGCACCCCTGCGAGGCACCGGAGGAGCGTCGTCTTCCCCGCGCCGTTCCGCCCCATGAGCACGATCACCTCTCCTTCGAAGAGCCGGAGCTGGATGCCGTGCAGGATCTCTCGCTCGGCGTAGCCGGCGACGAGCCCGTCCGCCTCGAGCAGCGCGGCTCCCGGCGAGAACGGATCGGGTGCAGGGACCGGCGCCTCGGGCACGATCACCGATCGGCCGGCGATCGCGCGTGCTTCCCGCACCGTGAGGGGCGCCGGGCTCCAGCCGAGCATCCGGGCGAGCCGGGCGACGGGCGGGCCCGAGTCGATCCGCTCGAGCACCTCGGCGGGACTCCCCACCGTGGTACGCCCAGCGGCGCAACCGATCGCGAGATCCACGAAACCGGCGACGCGCTCCAGCCGGTGCTCCGCGATCAGGACCGTCATGCCGTGGTCGTGGACCAGGCGCTGCAGCGCCGCCAGGACGTCCTCCGCACCTTGGGGATCGAGCTGGCTGGTGGGCTCGTCGAGCACGAGGATCCTCGGGCCCGCCGCCAGGGCCGCCGCGATGGTGACGCGCTGGCGTTCCCCACCGGAGAGCGAGCGCACGCTCCGGTCCCGGAGGGGCTCGATCGCGAGGAGGTCGAGCACCTCCTCCACCCGCCGGCGCATGTGCGCGGGCGCCACGCCGAGGTTCTCCATCCCGTACGCGAGCTCATCTTCGACCCGGTCGAGCACGAACGAGGCGGCCGGGTCCTGCGGCACGTAGGCGATCACGTCGGCGAGGTGGCGAGGGGCGTGATCGAGCGTGTCGCGTCCGCCGGTGACGACGCGACCGGAGAACGTTCCCCCGGTGAAATGGGGCACCAGGCCGTTCGCCGCGCGCAGGAGGGTCGTCTTCCCGGACCCGGTCGGCCCGACCGCGAGCGCGAAGGCTCCCTCGGGCACCGAGAGCGACACCTCGTCCAGCGCCCGCCGGCGGACGCCCGGATAGGAGAACGACACCGATCGGTATAGGACCGCCTCGCTCACGCCGCCCTCCCAGCCGGGAGGAAGCCCGGGAGCGCGAAGCCGGCGGCGGCGACGACGAGGAGCGGCGACACGTCGGGCCACCGCAGGGGGAACGTCGACGGCGCGAGCCCACCCCTACCGGCCAAGAGCGCAGCCGCGAAGGCAACCGTACATACCCCGGAGACGATCGCGGTCGCGCCCGAAGCGACCTCCCACCGTTCGGGGCGGTACCGCGAGCGCCGTCCGCGTCCGTGCCCGCGAGAGTCCATGCTCTCGGCCAGGGTCATCGCTTCCTCCATCCCCGTCTCGAGCACTGGGACCGCCAGCGCCGTGAGCGACCGCAGCCGCCCGATCCGGATCCCCCGCAGCTCCTGCGCCTGGCGGACGCGCGCTACAGCCGCGATCGTCCTCGGCGCGATCGAGAGGGCGAGCGCGGCGGCGAGCGCGGGCTCGTGCAGGCGCCGCGGTGCCAGCCGCAGGACCCCGAACGGGTCCGCGACCGAGTTGAACGTGCCGAAGACGACGAGCAGCGCCGCGAGCCGCGACCCCTCGAGCGCCGCGGCCGCCGCGTTCTCGGCATCGACCGTGCCGAAGACGACGAGCGCGGTCCGCAGGACGATCGCCCCCAGCCCTCCGAGGAGGAAGATCCGGAACGAGCGGGAGGAGGGACCCGGGCGCCGGTGCGAAGAGTGCACGACCGCCGCCGCTGCGATCAAGACCACCAGGTAGAAGGGGTTGGAGGTCGTCATCGCGACGATCCCGGCGGCGGCGCTCCACACGATCCATGCCACCGGGTGCATCAGGGCGGGTCCCCCCGTCTGCGGTGCCTTTGCACGCCCGCCGCCCCAAGGAGCAGGCCGACGGCCGCCAGCGACCAGAGCGCTCCGAGCGGCGGCCCGCTCGTGGTCCCGCGCGCGGCCGCCAGAACCGTGCTCGGGGCGGCCGTGCCGCCCCCCTCGGTGCGCAGGACCACCCCCGCGGTGGACCCGGTGGGCGCTCCGGCTCCAGAGCCCTTCCCGGACCCCTTCGAAGACGGCTCGCCGCGCGGCGACCGGCTGTCGCTCACGGGCGCCGCAGCGCCGCCCAGGGGTGGTCCGCCGCCGGTTCCCCCGCTCCCGGAGGACGTCGGCACCGCACTCGGGGAGGGCGACGAGTCCGCGCACACGTCGCCGAAGCTGGTCCGCGGTGGGCGGGGGTGCGTCCCGCCGTCGTCCCCGCTCCCCCAGGCCCACCCGTCGACGTCGCCGGCTCCCACGGTCGTGTCGGCCGCACCCACGTTCGACCAGGTCCACCCGCCCTTCCCGTCGCCGCGCCAGTAGCCCCAGTAGTCGGGGAACCCGCCGAAGCAGTCGCCGTCGGCGGGCCCCACACCCGCCAGCTGGCAGACCGCCGCGCCGCCGTACCCCAGCCGGTACTCCAGCCCGTACTGATCCGCCGCGAGCCGGATCAGGCCGATGCCCGAGACCGAGCCGTCGGGAAGCGCGACGCAGTACGTCGTGACGGCGCTGCCCGTGTCGACGACGAGGGCTGCGTGCTCGAGGGCCGCGGCGCACGCCGGAGCGGGGGCGCTCGCGATCGGGATCGCGAGCGCCCCCGCGACCAGCGCACCGGCGAGGAGCCGCCTCGCCCGGGTCAGCTGGGACACGGCGGCGTGTCGGGTGCCGGAGCCAGCGCTCCGTGCGGGAAGATCGGCATCTGGGCGCGCAGCACTCCCGGCACCGCTCCGATCGTTGCGCCCAGGTCGGGCGACGTCCGGGTCGCGCTCCCCGCAGATCCATCCCACGTGAACGCCCAAGCGCCGCACCGGCGGTACTGCAGGGCCCTCAACGCGGCCATCGCCCCCGACGGCAGGCGCTTGCCGGCGGCCGCGTATGCCTGGATCACGAGCGCCGTGGAGTTGGCGTCGGTGGTCCGGTATCCCCACGTGTATCCCCAGCCGCCGAAGCCCGGGTCACGGATCGCGTCGAAGAACCCGAAGGGATCCGAGCCGGTGGCCGGTGGAGGGTTCCCCGCGGGCCCGTCGAGCGCCTGCACGACGAGGCCCGAGGTGTTCGTGTCGCTCTCGTAGTAGTCGGTGCCGGGGGACGACTTGTCGAGGCAGTGCTTGCTGTCGGTTGCGGGGTCGTAGGGCTCGTCGTACTGCCATCCGCCATCCGGACACTGCGCGGACGCGAGCCAGCTCAGCGCGCGTGCGGACACGGTGCGGCCCGCCGCCTCGAGGGCCAGCACGCCGAGCGCATCCTCCAGCACCGGCGTGTCCGAGCCCAGACGGCCGTCGGGCTGCTCCGTCGATGAGATCGACTGGATCAGATCGACGCCACCGAAGTCGGTGGGATCCTTGCCCGCCGCCACGGCCGCCATCGCGACCTTGCCCTCGAGCCCTACGGTGGTGACGTTGACGCGGCGGACCTGCCGGTCCAGGTACTTCATCGCGTCGCGAACGTTGCTCCGGCCGTAGCCGGCCGCGACCATCGCGAGAACCGCGTCGGCCGTCGAGCCGATAGCGGAGAAAGCCGGGATGGATCCGTTGGTCCGCTGCTTCGAGGCGATGAACCCGACGCCGCGCCCCGCCCGCTCGCCGTCGGTCAACGCGAGCGCGGGGGCAGAGACGGACCACACCAAGACGGCGACGGCGGTCGCCGCGACGATCCACCGGAGCGAAGTGCCGCGGTGTCTCACGAGCGTCTCCTTTCGTGCGAAGGACGACTCGTCCGCCCGAGGCAGGTCTCCTGACTCCCGGATCGTCGCTCCCCCGACCCCTTCCCGGGCTCTCTGCCCAGTGGATCCGTCGGGTTCGCTCCCCGGTCACAGTGGCGCGACCGCGCCGGATTCTCACCGGCTTCCCTCTTCGGCGGGGCGGGATCCGCCCGACCCGCCACGCGTCCCCCGGGGGGGACACCTAGGGCGCGAGCTATTCAGTTGGGCGGAGTGTAGTCTCCGCGGCCGCCCCGGCCAACCGGGGAACCTGGGGCTGGCCAAGCCCGAGCCTCGCGGGATATCCTCCGGCCGAAGGGGATCGAACGAGGGTGCGACGGGTCGTCTTGGGTCTTGCGGTGCTGTTGGTCGCCTCAGGCTGCCAGCGGTCGCTCGGGGCCGGTCCGGAGGCGCAGGACCCGGATCCGCTCCACATAGTCGAGTCCCCGAGCCCCTACACCGAGGTCACAGCCGGCCCGGTGCGCGCGATGATCCCCGACGACTGGCAGCCCGTGGCTACCGCCCCCGGATCGGGCGGGGGTTTCTTCGCCTCACCTGAGCCCAACGCGTGGCGCAGGATGGACGGCTCCGTCGCCGGCATGGTAGCGACGTGGGTTGACGAGACGCAGGTCGGCGTGCCGTCCGACTACTACTACCTGGCCGCCTCAGGGCCGGTACTTGGGCGGCTCACCAGCGCGCCCGGATGCGTCGGGCACCAGGTCGTGCTGATCGACAACCAGCCCGGATGGATGGCCGGCGCCGCCGACTCACCGGGCGACTTCCTCGCGCGCGGACGGGGGACGTGCACGCGGCACGGCGTACCCACCCGCTGGGCCTACTTCGTCGCCGCCCCGGGGTTCGGCGCGGCGCGCACGGTGGGGATCCCCGCCGCAGGTCTCTACATCGTCGTCGCCGTCCTGCCGGATTCTCGGAACGCGCCGAAGCTCCTCCACATCCTGCTTCACGGAACCACGTTCGGGACGGCCGGGATCCGCGACCTCGTGGCCGCCGCGCGGGGAACGCCGTAGCTCACCGCGGGCTCCGGTCCACGAACGGCGGCCTGACCACGGTCGCCCCGCCCCGCCGGCCGCGCACGTCGACCTCGACCTTCTCTCCGATCTCCGCGACGCCGCCGGGTCTCAGGTACGCGAGCGCGATCCCCTTCTGCAGGAGCGGCGAGAAAGTTCCGCTCGTGACCTCCCCTATGATGCCGTCACCTCGCATCACCGGATAGTGCGCCCGGGGGATGCGACGGCGATCGTCCATCAGAAGACCCCGGAGCCGGCTCGGTAGGCCCAGTTCCTTCTGCTTCAGGAGCGCCTCGCGCCCGCGGAAGTCTCCCTTGTCGAAGGAGACCGCCCACGAGAGTCCGGCCTCGAGCGCGGTCACGGATTCGAACAGGTCCTGACCGTAGAGCGGGTAGCCCATCTCCAGGCGCAGCACGTCGCGGGCCGCGAGGCCGCAGGCCATGCCGCCGATCGGCGCCGCCGTCTCTAGCAGGGCGCCCCAGAGGTCGGCCGCGATGTCCTGATACGTGAAGAGCTCGAACCCGACCTCGCCCGTGTACCCCGACCGCGTGAGGATCACCGGCCTGCGGTGGTACTCGGTCTCCACGCACCGCATGAACGCCAGGTTCTCAGCATCGGGGAAGATCTCGGCTGCGACGCGCACCGACTGCGGTCCCTGAACCGCCAGGAAGCACCAGTCCTGGTGGTACATCAGGTGGAGGCGCTCCTCCGACGGGGTCTCCTCCAGGATCTGCAGCACGCGCTGGGAGTTCGCCGCGTTGGGAACGACGAAGTATCGCTGGTCCTCGAGGCGGTACACGATCAGGTCCTCGATCACGCCCCCGCCCTCGTTCAGCACCAGGCTGTAGAGAGCCTCGCCCTCGGCCGCCTTAGAGAGATCGTTGGTCACGACTCGCTGGAGCATTCCCAGCGCGCCCGGACCGATGACGTCCACCTTGCCGAGGTGCGTGAGGTCGAACACGCCTACGCGCGCCCGGACGGCCTCGTGCTCCTTGAGGGCGCCGGCGTACTCGATCGGCATCAGCCATCCCGCGAAGGGGCCCATCCTCGCGCCGCGCGAGGCGTGCTCGGCTTCCAGCGGAGAGTGCCTCAGCTCCTCCTCGTCCATCGCGGGAATCGTACGGCCCCGGCGCGACGCGCGACGATGTCGCAAGGTCGGGGGACGGTAGACTTCCCTCCCGGATGGGTGATGCCTACGACGTAGCCGTGATCGGGGCCGGGACCGGCGGGTACTCCGCGGCCCTGCGAGCCCGCGGGCTCGGCAAGCGCGTAGCCCTCGTCGAACGCGACGATCGCCTGGGAGGAACTTGCCTGCTCCGCGGGTGCATCCCCACCAAGGCTCTCCTGCGCTCAGCCGCCGTCCTTGACACCGTGAACCGGTCCGACGAGTGGGGTATCAAGGCCTCGGGCGAAGCCGACTGGAGCGCGGTGCTCGCCTTCCAGCAGCGGATGGTCGAGAAGAACGTGAAGGGCCTGACCGGCCTCGTCGGGCAGCGCGGGATCGACGTCGTGAAGGGCGCCGCGAAGCTCCTGCCGGGCTCGGCGGTGCAGGTGGAGGGTTCCAGGATCGAGGCGGCGGACGTCGTCGTCGCGAGTGGCTCGGCACCGAAGCTCATCCCAGGGATCGAGCGCACCGACAGGATCATCACCAGCGACGAGGCGCTGGCGCTCGACTTCATCCCGGAGACGGTGGTGGTGATCGGCGCCGGCGCCGTCGGCCTGGAGTTCGCCTCGCTGTACCGCTCGCTCGGCGCCGAGGTCACCCTGGTGGAGATGCTGCCGCACCTGGCTCCGCTTGAGGACCAGGAGATCTCGAAGGAGATCGCCCGCGCTTTCCGCAAGCGCGGTATCGAGGCGTACGCCGGAGCAGCCGTGAAGAGCCTGAGGCAGGAGGGAGAGCGGGTAGAGGTCGTGTTCGACGCGGGCGATCAGGAGAAGATCAGCTGGGTCGACATCTGCCTGATCGCGGTCGGCCGCGGCCCGGTCACCGACGGGCTCGGCCTGGCCGAGGCCGGAGTCGAGCTCACCGAGCGCGGATTCGTGCGGGTCGACGGCCTGCTCCGAACAACGGCCCCGCACGTGTGGGCGATCGGCGACGTCGCCGACACGCCCCTGCAGCTCGCCCATGTGTCGTTCACCGAGGGCTACGCTGTCGCGGAGCGGATCGCCGGCATCCAGGTGCCCGAGATCGAGTACGCGAACATCCCGCGGGTGACCTACTGCACGCCCGAGATCGCGAGCGTGGGCCTCACCGAGGCCCGGGCGAAGGAGGGCGGCAGGGACGTCCGTACCGAGAAGCTCGACTTCCGCGGCGTGGGCAAGGCGAACATCGAGGGCGAGGGCGGGTTCGTGAAGGTCGTGGCCGAGGCCGACGGCACGGTGCGTGGAGTGCACATGATCGGGCCGCACGTGACCGACCTGATCGCCGAAGGCATGCTGATCACCAGCTGGGAGGCGACCATCGACGAGGTCGCCGCGCTGATACACCCGCACCCGACCCTTTCCGAGGGACTCGGCGAGGCGTTCCTCGCCCTTGCCGGCAAGCCCCTTCACTCCGTGTAGAGGAGATCCTTGACGACCGAGCTCCGGCAGACGGACCAGGGCAGGCCCCTTCCCGACGACCGCCTGAAGCACGTCCTGTACCTGCTGAGGCTCTGCCGGTACTTCGACGAGCGGATGGAGGCCCTCTACCGCCAGGGCCGACTGCCCGGGGCCATCTACTCCGGTCGCGGCCAGGAGGGCACCCACGTCGGCGTGGCGAGCGCGCTCGAGCCGGACGACTCGCTCTTCCCCACGCACCGCGACCTGTCGGCGCAGCTCACGAAGGGCCTCGACCTGAACCGCGTGATGGCGCAGTACTGGGGGCGGATCGACGGGTACCTCCGCGGGCGCGACGGCAACAGCCACGTCGGCGACTGGTTCGGGCACCGCACGTTCGCGGTCATCTCCCACCTGCCGATCGCGTATCCGGTGGCGTGCGGCGCCGCGCTCGCGTACAAGCGTCGCGGCGACAAGCGCGTGGCGATGGCGATCTGCGGCGATGGCTCCACGTCGAACGGCCGCTGGCACGAGGCGATCAACACCTCCTCGATCCACCGGCTGCCGGTCGTGTGGGTCGTGAACAACAACCAGTACGCGTACTCGACGCCGAACACGCTCGAGTTCGGGGTGCCGACGATCGCCGAGCGCGCCGCCGCGTACGGGATCCCGGGGGTGCGCGTGGACGGCGCGAACGTGCTGGAGGTCTACGCCGCCGCGAAGGAGGCAGTCGACAGGGCTCGCTCGGACGGCGGCCCGACCCTGATCGAGTCGGTGTCGCTCCGGTGGCGCGGCCACGCCGGCCACGACCCCGCGAAGTACATGCCGCGGGAGCTCCTCGAAGACCACATGGCGAACAAGGATCCGGTGAAGAACTTCGAAACCTGGATGCTCGCGGAGGGGATCGTCACCGCCGGGGACGTGGAGGAGATCCAGAAGCGCGTCGAGGGGGAGTTCGAGGCCGGCTTCGAGTTCGCGCAGAGCTCGCCCTACCCGGAGCCCGGCGACGTGACGAAGGGCCTGTGGGTCGAGGACGGCTACTGGACGAGCGAGCCCGGCAGGGGCGGCGGGACGGAGGCTTCCTAGCATGGCGAAGGCGCAGGTGGAAGCGGGCGCGGCCGGTCACGGCGCGGAGCCTCGCGGAAAGCGCACCGAAGCCGGCGAGGCCACCTATCTGATCGCGATCGCCGAGGCCCTTTGGGAGGAGATGGAACGCGACGAGCGCGTGTACATGCTGGGCGAGGACATCGGCGCGTACGGCGGAGCGTTCAAGGTCACCGAGGGGTTCATCGAGCGGTTCGGCGACGGGCGCGTGATGGACACGCCGATCGCCGAGGAGACGATCGTCGGCATGGCCGTCGGCTCCGCGATGGAGGGCATGCGCCCGGTGGCGGAGTTCCAGTACGCCGACTTCATGTCATCCGGGTTCGACGAGATCACCACGGTGCTGGCCCGCTACCACTACCGCTCGGGCGTGCCGCTTCCCGTCGTGCTCCGCGGGCCCTCGGGCGGCGGCGTGCGCGCATCGAGCTTCCACTCGATCAACCCGGAGCCGTGGTTCGCCCACGCCGGAGGGATCAAGGTGATCTGTCCCGCCTTCCCCTCCGACGCGAAGGGCCTGCTGAAGAGCGCGATCCGCGACGACAACCCCTGCATGTTCCTCGAGCACAAGTGGATCTACCGCCGCATCAAGGAGATCGTGCCCGAGGAGCCCGACTTCCTGGTGCCGATAGGCAAGGCCGACGTGAAGCGGGAGGGCAGCGACGTCTCGATCATCACGTACGGCGCCATGGTGCACAAGGCGCTCGAGGCGGCCGAGAACCTCGCCCAGCGGGGCATGTCGGCCGAGGTCGTCGACCTGCGCACGGTGTACCCGCTCGACGAGGACACGGTCCTGCGCTCGATCGAGAAGACCTCCCGTGCGCTCGTGCTCTCGGAGTCCTACAGGTTCCTGGGGATCGGCGCGGAGGTGGCGGCCACGATCGCCGAGAAGGCTTTCGAGCACCTCGACGCGCCGGTCGAGCGGCTGTCGCCCCCCAACATCCCGGTGCCCTTCTCCCCCACGTTGGAGGACGCGTTCCTGCCCGGTGTGTCGGACATCGAAGCGGCCGTCGAGCGATTGTCCGCCTGGTGACGAAAGGGGTCGTTGCGAGATGACGTCGATCCGGATGCCGCAGCTCGGCGAGACGATCGTCGAGGGCACGATCCTCAAGTGGCTGAAGGCCGAGGGCGAGGCGATCGAACGCGACGAACCCCTCTTCGAGCTCTCGACCGACAAGGTCGACACGGAGGTCCCCTCGCCGGTCTCCGGCACGGTGACCAAGATCCTCGTCGCCGAGGGCGCCACCGTCGCGGTCGGGACCGAGCTGGCGCTGGTCCAGGAGTCGGGCGCAGCGGCGGTCGCGGCGCCGCCGGAGGCGGTCGCCGCTCCGGAGGTCCCGTCGGTCGGGGCCTCGGCGCCGCCGGAGGCGGTCGCCGCGCCCGCGACCGCGGCCGCCGATCGGGGCCCGCGCAGCCAGATCCTGTCCCCGCTCGTCCGGCGGCTCGCGGCCGAGCACGGGATCGACCTCTCGCAGGTTCGCGGGTCCGGAACCGGAGGACGGATCACGAAGAGCGACGTCCAGGCGGCGATAGCGGGGGGCGGCGCCGGCGCCTCCGTCGGGACCTCGACCGCGGCCGCGACACCAGCGCTGCGACCCGTGCCGGCGCCGGCGCCGCCCCCCGCCTCCGAGGAAGTCCTGCCGATGTCGCACATCCGCAAGACGATCGCGCAGCACATGCTGGCCTCGGTTCAGACGTCGGCGCGGGCCTGGACCACCGTCGAGGTGAACGTCGAGAACCTCGTCCGGCTCCGCTCACGTGCCAAGGAAGCGTTCGAGCAGAAGCACGGCGTGAAGCTCACGTACCTGCCGTTCGTCGTCAGGGCGACCATCGACGCCCTGCAGGCTTTCCCATACGTGAACGCGCGCTTGGACGGGGAGGACATCGTCCTGCACCGGTACGTCAACATGGGCATCGCGGTCAGCTACGACCAGGGCCTCATCGTTCCGGTGATCAAGGGCGCGGACGGCATGAACTCCGTCGGGATCTCGCGGGCCATCGCCGACCTCGCGGCGCGGGCGCGCTCGCACGAGCTGAAGCCCGACGAGGTGACCGGCGCCACGTTCACGATCACCAACCCCGGCCCCTACGGCTCGCTGATCTCCGTTCCGATCATCAACCAGCCCAACACCGCGATCCTGTCGCTCGACGCGATCCAGAAGCGCCCGGTCGTCGTCGAGGGCGACGCGATCGCCGTGAGGAGCATGGTCTACGTCTCGATGACCTGGGACCACCGCGTGATCGACGGCGAGGTCGCGACCCGCTTCCTGTCCCGCGTGAAGCAGAACCTCGAAGGCTGGGACTTCTCCGAGGACCTGGGGATCTGATGCTTCGCGAGGCCTGGCTCATCGAGCCCGAGGGCCTCGTTCCCTACGGTCCCGCGAACGAGGCGATGCACGTGTTCGCCGAGCGGCGCCTCGCCGGCGAGGTCCCCGACGCCGTGATCCTGCTCGAGCATCCTCCCGTGTTCACGGCGGGGCGGCGGGCGAAGCCCGAGGAGCTGCTGTGGTCGCCCCAGGAGGTAAACGCGCGAGGCGCGGAGGTGCACCGGATCGACCGCGGGGGCTCGTTCACCCACCACGGGCCGGGTCAGCTGGTCGGCTACCCGGTCATCGACCTCGGCGCCAAGCCGGACGCGATGCGCTACGTCCGCCGATTGGAGCAGGTCGTGATGGACGTGGGCGCCGACCTCGGCGTCGAGCTACATCGGCGGGGAGACGTCCAGACCGGCGTGTGGCACGGCGACGAGAAGGTCTGCGCGATCGGAGTGCGCCTGATGCGCGCGCGGATCACGCTCCACGGCTTCGCGGTCAACTGCGACAACGACCTCTCCTGGTTCCGCGGGATCGTGGCGTGCGGCCTGCCCGATCACGGGGTCACGTCGCTGAGCGAGCTCGCAGGCCGGAACGTCGGCGTCGAGGAGGTGCGTCCCCTCGTGCGGCGCCGCCTCGCCGAGGTATTCGACCTGTCGCTCCGTGCGGCTCCCGACGGGTCCTTCGTGGCGCTCACTCGGGTCTCCTGACCCCGCGTCGCGCCCGCGCGGCGCGCCCCATCAGAACAGGGCGCTCGCGAGCCTCCGCCGGTACTCGGGGACCAGCGGATCCTCGTCACCCAGCACCGCGAACACGTCGACCATCGCCTCGCGCCCGGCGTCGCGGTCTTCAGCCAGGGCGCCGAGCATGCCGTCGAGGGCCTCGCGCCACTTCCCCTGCGCGGCAAGGCGCTTGGCCGCAGCCAGGGTTCCAGGCTCATCGGTCGCGGCCCACCGTCTCACTCGCACCGTCGCCATCGCGCGCTCCGCGTCCGGGTTCGGCAGGAGCGGTCGCGCGAGATCCTCGGCCTCGTCCAGCTCGCCAGCGGCCGCCAGCAGCCGCGCGAGCCCGATCTTCGCCTCCACGTTCTCCGGATCCCTCTCGAGGGCCTCGCGGAACCGCTGCTCCGCCCCCTCGACGTCGCCGGCCTCGGCCTCCGCCTGGGCCTCCTCCGCCACGAGCTCTGACTCGGTCGGAAGGAGCGAGTCGATGAACTGGTTCACCGCCGGCTCCGGGTAGGCGCCCACGAACCCGGTCACGGGCTGGCCGTCGCGGAACGCGATCACCGTGGGGATGCTCTGCACGCCGAACATCGAGGCGACCCCCGGGTTGGCGTCGACGTCGAGCTTGCCGAGCAGGAAAGCGCCATCGCGCTCGCTTGCGACCTTCTCGAGGATCGGGCCCAGGGTCCTGCACGGCCCGCACCACGAGGCCCAAAGGTCCACCACGACGGGCCGGTCCTTGGAGCCTTCGATCACCACCTGCTCGAAGTTCTCGTCCGTGATCTCGATGACGTTGGCTGCGGTCGTGCTCATGTCTCCTCTTCGGCGAGTCTCAGGGTACGGGCTGGACCACGGTATCGCCCGTGACAACGCTGGCTCCGCGCGAGGTGTTCCTGTCCCTGCCGAAACGACCCAGCCGCAGGGCGTTGAGCACGACGCTCACGCTGGAGCCCGCCATCGCTCCAGCGGCCCACATCGGCGTCAGCGCGCCGAAGACCGCCAGAGGGATCATCACCACGTTGTAGGCGAACGCCCAGAAGAGGTTCTGCATGATCACTCGGTAGGTCCATCTCGCGAGCTCGAGGGCCGCGGCCGCCGAGCCGAGGTCCCCGCCGAGCAGCCGGACGTCGGCCGCTTCCAGGGCGACGTCGGTGCCGGTCCCCATCGCGACGCCGACGTTGGCCTGGGCGAGCGCGGGAGCGTCGTTGATCCCGTCCCCCACGAAGATCACGCGCCGACCCTCGGCCTGTAGTCGCTTGACCTCGTCGACCTTTCCCTCGGGGAAGACCTCCGCCAGCACGCGGTCGATCCCCGCGTGTGAGGCGATCGACTCGGCGGTCGCCCGCCGGTCCCCCGTCACCATCGCGACCTCCAGACCCAGGGCCTTCATCCTGGCGATCGCCGAGGCGGCCTCGGGCTTCACCGCGTCGGAGACGCTCACGAGGCCGAGCGGCTCGCCGGCGCGCCAGACCGCGAACGGCGTGAGCCCCTGGCGGGCGAGCCGCTCGGCCTCGGCGTCGAGCTCGCCCGGAAGCTCCTCGGGGCGTCCCACCCGAACCACGGAGCCCTCCACCAGGGCCTCGGCGCCCGCGCCCGGCTGCACGGCGTGGCCCGACGAGGCCGGAACGGCCAGGCCGCGAGCCCTGGCCCCCTCGACCACGGCGCGGGCGATCGGATGCTCCGAACCGGACTCGGCTGCGGCCGCGACCGACAGCACGGCGTTCTCTTCCAGCCCGCCTGCCGGAACCACCTCGGCCAGGCGCATCGTGCCCTCGGTCACCGTGCCGGTCTTGTCGAGCAGCGCCATGTCGGCTCCCCGGGCGGCCTCGAAGACCTCGCCTCCACCGAACAGCACCCCGAGCTCGGCCGCGCGGCCGGTGCCGGCCATGATCGCGGCCGGCGTGGCGAGGCCCAGGGCGCAGGGACACGCGATCAGCAGCACGGCGACCGAGTGGAGCAGTGCCGTTCCCGGCGCTGCGCCCGCCCCCAGCCACCATCCGAGGAAGGCCGCGACGGCGATCCCGATCACGGCCGGCACGAACACGGCCGAGACCCTGTCGGCCAGCCGCTGCACCGGCGCCTTCGTCCCCTGCGCGCGCTGTAGCAGGCGCACGATCTCCGAGAGCTTCGTGTTCGCCCCCACCTTCGTCACGAACACGACGAGCATGCCGTTGCCGTTCACCGACGCGCCGACGACCTCGTCGCCCGCAGCGACGTCGACCGGCACCGACTCCCCGGTGAGCAGCGAGAGGTCCACCCAGGAGCTCCCCTCCTTGACCACGCCGTCGGCGGGGATCTTCTCGCCGGGACGCACGACCACGCGCATGCCCGGGATGACCTCCTCGATCGGGATCCGGCGTTCCTGCCCGTCGATCAGCACGGTCGCTTCCTTCGCGCCACGCTCCAGCAGCGCACGGGCCGCGTCCCCGGCGCTCGCGCGGGCGCGGGCCTCGAGCGTCTTGCCCAGGAGTATCAGCGTGATGATCACCGCCGCGGTGTCGAAGTACTCGACGCCGGCGCCGACGAGGACCGACCACACGCTGTAGCTGTACGCGGCCAGCGAGCCCATCGCGATCAGCGTGTCCATCGTCGTGGTGCCGTGCCGCCCCGCCCGCCACGCTGCACGAAGGAACGGCAACCCCGCGTAGAACTGGACGGGAGTCGCAAGGACCCACGCGGCGATCGAGGCCCAGCCGGCGTCGGGGAAGCCGAACGTGACGACCAGGATCGGCAAGGTCAGGCTCGCGGCCACGACCAGCCTGCGCAGATACGCGCCGACCTCGTCCGCGGCGGTCGCCTCCTTCGAGTGCAGGCGAGCCCCGTACCCGGTGTGCTCCACGGCGTCGATCAAGCGCCCGACGTCCGGCCCGGACTCGAGCGTGTCCACGGTGGCCGTGCGGGATGCGAGGTTCACGTTCGCCGCGACCACGCCGCGCTCTTCCTTCAGAGCCTTCTCGATCCGGTTCACGCAGGACGCGCACGTCATGCCCTCGATGTCGAGGACGACCTCACGCGCTCCGGTCTTCGTCTCCATACCGAATCACCCTCACTTGCCGGCGAACCGGGCGACGGCGGCCATGAGCTCCGCCATCTTCTCGTCGCCCTTGCCCTGCTCGATGCTCTCCCGGACGCAGTGGCGCACGTGGTCGTCGAGCAGACCCATGCCGACGGCCTTGAGAGCAGCCGAAACCGAGCTGAGCTGCGTGAGGATGTCGATGCAGTACTTGTCCTCTTCGACCATCCGCTGGAGTCCGCGTACCTGGCCCTCGATCCTGCGGAGCCTGTCCTGAAGGTCCTTCTTGTTCATGGCGTACCCGTACACCCGACCCCCTCTCCTACCCTACCGGGGTATGCCGTTACATACCGCGCCCCGAGGGATCCCCCGAGAGGAATGGATCGGGGTCCTCGCGGAACCGCTCCATGCATCCCACGGAGCAGAAGTAGTAGACGGTCCCCTCATGCTCCCAGGCCGCTGCAGCCGTCGCAGGCTCGACCTCCATGCCGCAAACCGGATCGATCATCGCCGTTCTCCCTCTTCCGCCGGGATCCCCGGGCCGGCCGACTCTCCACGTGGCGCATGGTACCCCCTGGGGGTATCTGTGTCAACCGGATCCGGCCGTTAGACCGGCCAGACCGCGGAAACCCCAGGTGCACCGAGGTAGACTCCCGACGACGTGCGAGGAGGCCCGACTTGGCGGCGCGTGTGACCGAGAGCCCACACGACGCGCTCGGACTCTCCGTCGACGACCTGCTGGCGATGCATCGGGCGATGGTCACCGCACGGCTGCTGGACGAAGCCGCATTCCGCCAGAACCGGATGGGTCGCGCGCCGTTCGTGGTGCCCGTGTCGGGCCACGAGGGCTGTCAGATCGGCACGGCTTGGCCGATGCGCAAAGGGATCGACATCTGGCTCCCCTACTACCGCGACCTGGGCGTCGTGCTGGTCGCGGGGATGACCCCCTACGAGGTGTTCCTGGGGATCTTCGCGAAGGCGGACGACCCGAGCTCGGGCGGGCGGCAGATGCCGGCGCACTGGGGTTCCCGGCGCCTCGGGATCATCAGCGGCTCCTCCCCCATCGCCACGCAGGTCCCCCACGCGTCCGGGATCGCCTACGCCGCCAAGTACCGGGGCGAGGACGCCGTCGTGGCCTGCTGGTTCGGCGAGGGCGCCACCTCGGAGGGCGACTGGCACGAGGGACTCAACTTCGCGGGCATCCACAAGCTGCCGGTGGTCTTCGTCTGCGAGAACAACCACTACGCGATAAGCGTGCCGCAGTCCAAGCAGATGGCGGTCGAGAACGTGGCCGACCGGGCGCCGGGCTACGGCTTCCCCGGCGTCGTGGTGGACGGCAACGACGTGCTCGCGTGCTACGGGGCGATGAAGGAGGCCCACGAAAGAGCCCGTCGCGGCGAGGGCCCGACGCTGATCGAGTGCAAGACGTACCGGTACTTCCCTCATACCTCCGACGACGACGACAAGAGCTACCGCAGCCGCGAGGAGGTGGAGGAGGCTCGTACGCACGACCCGATCGCGGGCTTCGAGCGATACCTCGCGGATCGCGGGATCCTCGACCTCCCGGGGGCCGCTTCGGTGCGCGCCGAGGTGAAGGAGCAGATCGACGGCGCGATCACCGCGGCATGGGAGGCGCCGGACCCCGAGCCGGAGTCCGCCCTTGGACACGTGTTCGCGGAGAGCCCATGACCGAGAAGAACGTCCTCACCGCGATCCGGGACGCCCTCCACGACGAGATGTCGGAGGACGACCGGATCGTGCTGCTCGGGGAGGACGTGGGAGCTCGTGGCGGCGTCTTCCGCATCTCCGAAGGGTGGGTCATGGAGTTCGGCGAGCAGCGCGTGATCGACACGCCGCTCGCGGAGTCCGGCATCGTCGGAGTGGCGATCGGGATGGCGCTGCACGGGCTCCTGCCGGTCGCCGAGATCGAGTTCGCGGACTTCATCCACCCCGCGTTCGACCAGATCGTCTCCGAGGCCGCGCGCATGCGCTACCGGTCCAACGGCGACTTCGGGTGCCCGCTGGTGATCCGCGCGCCTTGCGGCGGCGGGATCCACGGCGCCCTGTACCACTCGCAGTCGATCGAGGCCTACTACGGCCACGTCCCGGGGCTCAAGGTCGTGCTGCCGTCGACCCCCGCCGACGCGGCCGGGTTGCTCCGCAGCGCCCTGGCCGACCCCGACCCCGTCCTCTTCCTGGAGCACAAGAAGTGCTACAGGGCCGTGAAGGGCGAGGTTCCCGACGGCCGCTACACGACTCCGATCGGCCTCGCCGACGTGAAGAGACAGGGCACGGACCTCACCGCCGTGTCGTACGGCTACTCGCTGCACCTTTGCCTGGACGCCGCCGACCGCCTGCATCAGGACGAGGGGATCTCCGTGGAGGTCGTCGACGTGCGAACGATAGCGCCGCTCGACAAGCAGACGATCCTCTCGTCCGTGCGCAAGACCGGGAAGGCGATCGTCGTCTATGAGGACAACCGCACCTACGGCGCGGGCGCCGAGATAGCCTCGACGATCGCCGAGGAGGCGATGTTCGACCTCGACGGGCCGCTCGTGCGGATCGGGGGGCCCGACATCCCGGCGATGCCGTTCGCCGCTCCGCTCGAGCACTACTTCATCGAGCCCGAGCCGGACCACATCTACCGCGCCATGCGCGACCTCGCGCGCTTCTAGTGTCCCGCCTCTGAAGTTCTTTGACGGCGGGCGTGGGGGAGGATCTCGTCGGCCGTCTTGGTCCAGGTGAACGGGTGACAGCGTTCGTTCCAGCCATCGATGAAGCGGCTGATG
>JACQDK010000020.1 GCA_016201135.1 Actinomycetota bacterium | reverse complement strand
TGGTGGGGTGAGGCCGCGGACTGATCGAGGATCGGATTCGACCTCGGAGGGGACGTGTTCGCCGTCCCCGGTCGGGAGGCGGGGAACGACGGGGACGACCTCCGCCACGACGACGGAACTGTCAGAACTCAGACGCTACTCTGCCGAAGCCGACAGGCCGTCCTATGAGGCCGGCTTCCTCCTTCTCCTAGATGGAAGAGGAGGGGACAGGCTCGAAAGCCCGCCCCCTCCGCGCTTGCTCACGGCCCCTCAGGCGACCTGAACGCCCGCGACGGCCAAGCCTCCCGTCGCCAGATGGAGCAGCGCCACGATGGCCGCGATCGCGACGAGACCGGCATGCGACGCGCGCACCTGGTGCGAGACCTCGGCCAGGTCGAACGCGGCGAACGCGAGCGCGAACACCCCGGTCAGGGCGAGGACCGGCTTGACGGGCCGCATCCAGACCGCCGTCGCGAGTCCGAGCGAGAGCACCACGACGACCCCCACGAGCCGCCACGACTCGAGGTTGACGCCGAGGAACACGGCGTCGTGGCCGGTGGGTTCGGCGGTCGTGGCGATCTCTGCCGGGGTCGAGGATGCCTCGCCGGAGCCCCCTTCGGCGGAACCGCCGGTCTCGCCACCCGAGCCGGACTCGCCGGTGTGGGAGACCCCTCCGCTGGGTGTTTCGATGGTCGTGTTCTCACCCTGGGCGCGCTCGAGCGCCACGCCCACCGTGAACAGCGCGGTGGACGCGAGCAGGGAACAGGCGAGCAACAGTTTCAGCCGTGCGAACGGCATGGTCGAACCTCCATCCTGAGGTGGTTGCGGAGACGAGCTCCGCGCGCGTCAGAGAGGAAGCAGGACCGGCGGGCCCCGCAACCCGTGGGCACCGACCAGGCAGGACCAGCGCGCGGGCGCGATCCTGACGACCAGAGGGACATCCGCTCGCTGCCGGCGCCGCGTATCCGGGGCCGGCCCGCGAACCTTCGAAACGATGGTTCGAGCCGCAGCGAGCAGGAGCCGAGCGAGCGCGTACGCCGCGGCGCCGAAGGGCACCTGGAGCGCGAGGGCGAGCAGGAGGCCGGGCTCCTGCATGGCGTGGAGGGTCAACACCTCGGTGCCGCCGCTCGTCAGACGTTCGAGGAGCTCACCGCTGACGTAGGCGAGCGCGGGCAGGACCAGGAACCAGCCCGGGCCGGCTCCCCGCCAGGCCCTGCCTCTTGCCCTCGTCCACCACCAGGCTCCGAACAGGACGAGCGCGATCGCGAGGAAGGGCGCAAGGACCGCTGCCACGCCGAGCGAGACCGCTCCCGCGTGCCCGGTCGTGGCTCGCTCGAGGTGTGCGGACGCCTCCGTCCCACCGGCGGGACGCCCGACCAGCGCACGTCCCACCGCATGCGCGATCCACGACCCGCCGAACGCGAGCGGAAGCGCGAGGATCCAGGGCAACCGCCGCTGCATGCGCCATCTTCGCACGCCCCTGCCCGAACCGGGTCCTGGCCTGGGCGGGCACCTAGGCGACCGATACGGCCGCCTTGCCGAGCAGGCCGGTGAACTGGCTGAAGGCAAGAGGAACATCGTCAAGCTGGTAGGTGCGGCTGACGGCGGGGCGCAACGATCCGTCCGCAACGAGCGAAGCCAGCGCGTGGAGAGCATCTTCGCTCGGCATGCCCATCACCGCCGTCGCGGTGATGTCTCGGCCCTCGAACTGGTCGGGGCCGGCTCCACCGGTGGACGCGAGCCGTCCGCCGGCGGCGACGAGGTCCGCGAGAGCCTGTGGGTCGCCCGCGAGATGAAGCACGGCATCCACGCCGCCTGGCGCGATCGCGCGAACCTGAGACGCGAGGTCGGTCGTGTAGTCGACGACGTCGCTGGCTCCCAGGCCGCGAACGAAATCAGCGGGCGCTCCCGGCTTGGCCGTCGCGATCACGCGAACCCCGCGAGCCGCCAGCAGCTGCACTGCGAAGGAGCCGACCCCTCCCGTGGCGCCCGATACGAGCACCGACTGTCCTTCGGAGGGCTCGATCGCCTCGACCGAGGCGATCGCCGCGAGGCCCGCGACGCCGAGGGTGCCAGCCGTCGCGAGATCGATCCCCGCCGGCACCCGCGCGACCCCCATCGCTTCTGGCACCGCCACCAGCTCTGCGAAGCCGCCGTCGAGGCCGAGCTCCGTCTTCGCGACGACGCCGAACACCTCGTCACCAGCGGCGAAGCGCCCGCCCCCATCACCCACGACCGTGCCGGCGAAGTCACGCCCGAGCACGACCGGGAAATGATGCTCCATCCAACCCTTCGCCATGCCGCTCGCGACAGCCACGTCGAACCCGTTCAGCGAGGAGGCTCGGACCCGAACCAGGATCTCGCCTTGCCCGGCTTCACGATCGGGTAGCTCTGTTACGACGGGGGCGGCTCCGAACTCCTCCGTGACGACTGCCTTCATGATCCGTTCCCCTTCCCTCCGAGATGGTTACCGGCTCAGCCGGTGGCTGCGGCCACCGGCGTCTGGTCTTCGTCTATCTCCGAAAGGTCTTCCGGGTCGACATGGACGTGCGGCAGGATACGGTCCAACCACTTGGGGAACCACCAGTTCGCCCTGCCCATCAAGAGCATCAACGACGGAACGAGGGCGGTGCGGATGATCACCGCATCCACCAGGATCGCCGCGGCCAGACCGAGCCCGAACTCCTTGATGATGCGTTGGCCACCGAGGATGAAGGATCCGAAGACCACGACCATGATCACCGCTGCCGCCGTGATGGTCCGCCCGGTTGCAGCAAGGCCGCGCTTCACCGCCTCCTTGTTGTCGCCACCTCGCAGCCACTCCTCGTGGATGCGCATCACGAGGAACACCTCGTAGTCCATGGAGAGGCCGAACAAGATCGCGAACAGCATCACCGGCAAGAAGGCCTCGACGGGACCGGTTCGGTTCACGCCGAAGAGACCTCCGAGCCACCCCCACTGAAAGACCGCGGTGAGGACCCCGAATGCCGCCGCGATCGAGAGCAGGTTCATGACCGCGGCCTTGAGGGGCACGACGAGACTGCGGAGCACGATCGAAAGCAGCAGGAACGAGAGCAGCACGACCGTTCCGATGAAGATCGGAAGCTTCGACGTGAGGACCGAGGCGAAGTCGGCGAAGATGGCGGTGATACCTCCGACGTAGACCTTTATGCCCGAGCCTGCGGTGGCCTTGGGGATCACCTGATCGCGCAGGTGATGGATGAGGTCTGTGGTCGCGGCGTCCTGCGGTGCGGAGGCGGGATAGATCTGGATGAGCGCGATCTCCTTGCCACCTGGGACAGGGATCGTGGTTGCCGGTGCGACCACGGCCACGCCGGGCTCGGAGCTGATCGCCGCCGAGAGCTTCGTGATGGTCGCCATCTGGCTGGAGCTACCAAGCTCAGCAGTGATCACCAGCGGCCCGTTGAAGCCGGGGCCGAAGCCCTTGGCCAGCAGATCATAGGCGGTGCGCGTGGTGGATCCCTTCGGGTCGTTCCCTTCATCCGATGAGCCGAGGCGGAGCTTGAAGAAGGGGACCGCGAGGGTGACGATGATCAAGAACGCGGCCAGGCCGTATGCAGCCGGGCGGCGCTCGACCATCGTCGCCCACCGGATCCAGAAGCCGTCGCGGCCGCCGGCCGGCGCGGCGGTCGCCTCGAGCTTCTTCCGCTGACTGCGCGACAGGATCTTGTCTCCGACGAACCCGAGCATCGCGGGCAGGAGCGTCAAGGCAGCGAGCATCGTGAAGAGCACTCCGATGCTCGCTGCGATGGCGAGGCCGTTCAGGAAGACAAGCCCGAGTGCGAACATGCCGAGCATCGCGATGCACACCACCGCCCCGGCGAACAGGACCGCACGCCCGGATGTGTCGAGCGCGGTGATGACCGAGGATCCGATGTCGCGTCCCGCGAGCAGGCCCTGGCGATGGCGCGAGAGGATGAACAACGCGTAGTCCACGCCGACTCCCAAGCCGATCAACAGCACGAGCTCCGAGGAGAAGTCCGGCATCTTGATCACGTGGCTGAGGAGTCCGATCACCGAGGTCGCGGTGCCAAGAGAGATGAGCGCCGATGCGAGCGGCATCGCCATCGCGAAGAGCGAACCGAAGACGAGGAAGAGCACGATGCCCGCAGCAAGGACGCCGAGACCCACCCCTCCGATGTCGGGGTGGTTCGCCTGCTGGGCAAGCTGTCCGGAGACCGCGACGACGACGCCGTCGCCACCACCGGATCGGGCTGTGTTGACGAAGTCCGTGGCGTAGGCCACAGACAGATCCTGAGCCTGCCGATCCAGGTTCACGGTGGCAAAGGCGACGGTGCCGTCCTTGCTCCGTTGCGCCATGCCCTCGGGCTCGTAGGGTGAGCCAACGCTCGAGACATGGGGCAGTTGAGAGACCTTCGCGAGCATCACCTGGATCTGCTGGGAGACCGCGGTATCGGTGATCTTCTTGCCGCCTTCGGTGCCGAAGACGATCTGCTCGCTGTCCCCGGACTCCTTCGGCGCCACCGACCGCAGCAGCTGCAACGCCCTGGTCGACTCGGTGTCCGGAAGGTTGAAGTCGCTCGAGTAGGCGGTGCCCGCGGCACGGGTGAGCAGGTTGGCGCCGATCAGGGCAAGGAGCCAGAGGCCCAGGACGATCCTGCGGTGAGAGTAGGACCACGCTGCCAAAGAACGCATCTGCCGGGGCTCCTTGTTCGGAACGTCTCCGCATCCTACCAAGTCCTTGAGTTAGTCAAACATTCAGTCGCTCAGGTATGCTGACCTGCATGTGTCCGTCGAAGCGCTCCGGGCGGCGCAAGGATGCCGCAACCGACTCCGCCACCTCGCGGGAAGCGTTCGTCGCCATCACACAGCTGTTGGATCTGATGCGCGGCAGGGCGAACGACGTCGTCCAGACCCTCGGATTGCCCCTGCCGGCTGCGATGGCGCTCACGCGGCTCGACGAGCCCATCGCGATGAACAAGCTCGGACATGAGCTCGGCTGCGACCCCTCGTTCGTCACCTCGCTGGCCGACATCCTCGAAGGTCAGGGGCTGGTCGTGCGTGAGACCGATCCCAGCGATCGGCGCGTGAAGAAGCTGAAGCTCACGGAGAAGGGACGCGCGACGAGAACCATGCTCGAGGCCGCGTTCGCCGACGATCTCCCCGGGATACGGCGGCTGGACCCCGAAGAGCGCGATGCGTTCGTGAAGCTCCTACGCAAGATGGTGTCAGCGGAGCGGGGAGAGTCCGAGGTGCACGGGGAGCTCGTGGAAACCGATCCGGATGCGGAGGCGGTTTCCTGAGCCGCGTGTCGCGGGTCCGATTCCTGGTCGGCTGCCCGGTGTCGATGGCGCTCGCGGCGGTCCCGATCGCGCTCACGATCGGCTGAGCGGCGCAGCGAGGTCAGCCGGAGGCGACGATCGCGAGAACCTCGTCCCCGTAGCGTTCGAGCTTCGTCGGCCCGATGCCCGAGACCGCAGCCAGATCCGCCCAGTCCTTCGGTTTGCGCTCGGCGATCTCCTCGAGCGTCCGATTGTTGAACACCACGTAAGCGGGCACGCCGTCTGCTTGGGCACGCTTGAGGCGCCAGCCCTTCAACCGGTCGTAGACGTCGCCGCCTCGACCGACCGTGACGGCCGACCGTGGTGGCCTCGTGCGCGCCCCCGCGGGCCGCGCGACCCCGAGCTCGTCGAGGAACGGGCTCGGCTTGGCCTTCGCGCCGGTCGGCCACGTCACGAACAGGTGGCGGCGTGCACGCGTGATGCCCACGTAGAACAGTCGCCGCTCTTCGTCGGGGTCGGCCTTGGCTCGCCCCGAGCGGAACGGAAGCTCGCCGTCGAGGAGCCGCGGCAGGAACACCGCGTCGAACTCCAAGCCCTTGGCCCGGTGGTACGTGAGCAGGTTCACGCCGCGTCCGCTGCTCTCGGCGGAGAACCGACCGGAGAGCTCGGCGATGAACGCGGCCGCGTCGCCATCGGGATCGGCCTGCGCGAACTCTGCGGCGAGCGATCGCATCCGCCCCAGGTCCGCTTGACGCGTGATCTCCTCGTCGCTATCGGGATGTGCCGAGGGGTCGTAGCCGAGCTGATCCGTGATGGTCGCGACGATATCGTCCACGCCGCCACCGCTCGGGTCCTTCAACCGCTGGAGCACCGCCCGCGGGCCCGGTCGACGCAGGAACGCACCATCTCGCACCTGGTACGAGATGCCAGCACCGGCGAAGGCCTCTTCGAAGGGCTCGGATCGGGCGTTGATCCGGTAGAGCACCGCGATCTCTTCCAGCGGCACTGCTTCCTCCTGGTGCAGCCGGCGCACCGCCTGGATGATCGCGTCGACCTCGGCCTCCTCGCTCGGCACCGCGAGCGTGACCGGCGGCGGGCCCGACGGCCTCGTCGCTCGCAAGGTCTTGCGGAACCCACCCATGCGCGTCGCCAATCGGTTGGCCACCTCCAGCACCTCCGGGGTGGAGCGATAGTTCTGCTCCAGGCGCACCACCGTCGCGTCTGGGAACCGCTCGGTGAAGCCCAGCAGGTGTTCGGGCGATGCGCCCGTGAACGCGTAGATCGTCTGGTAGTCGTCGCCGACCACACACAGGTCGTCGCGATCGCCGAGCCAGCGGTCGAGCAACGCCGCCTGCAACGGGTTCACGTCCTGGAACTCGTCCACGGTGAAGGCGTGCAACCGCGTGCGAACCTGCTCGGCGGCTGCCGGATGCTCATCGAGCAGCCGGACGGCAAGCCCGAGCATGTCTTCGAAATCCAGCCGGCCCATCGCGTGCTTGCGCCGCTCGTAGCCCTCGTAGACGCGGAGCATCAGCTCGGCCGGGATCGGTGGCTCGTGGTCACCCATCTCAGTGAGGTACTCCGACGGGCTGATCATGCGGTTCTTGGCCCACTCGATCTCGCCGGCCAGCTCACGCCGCGGCAGGAACTTGTGCGGTGGCGGCAGCGTGTTCGCGAGCGACGCGATCAGCGGCGCCTTGTGATCGAGCACCTCGGGCAGCGACTCACCTGTGTGCGACGTCCACAGCCCCGACAGCTGCCACAGCGCGGCGGCGTGGAACGTGCGAGCCTGGACCCCTTCCACCTCGAGCGACGCGAGCCGGCGCTTCAATCCGCGTGCGGCCTTGTCGGTGAACGTGACCGCGAGGATCTGCGACGCCTCGAACGCGCCGGTTGCGACCTGCTGCGCGATGCGCGCCGTGATCGTCGTCGTCTTGCCCGTGCCGGCGCCCGCCACGATCGCCACGGGCCCGCGGACCGCGAGGGCTGCCACCTGCTGTGCGCCATTCAACCTGGCGAACGCATCCTCGAGGGCGGGCACACCACGACCCTAGCATCGGCTTCTGATGCACCCCGGCGATCAGGTCTGCGAGGAGGCCAGCCTGAAGGTCGCCTGAGCCCGGCGTCGGGCATCATGGGGGGATGAGCACCGAGGCACAGGATCTGATCGACGCACGCGGGCTGTTCGGTCGCGGCATGCGCCTGGTCGGCTCCTACATCAAGGCCCATCCCAAGCCGTTCGTCATCTCGGTCTGCGGCGCGTTCACGTTCGCGGTCGCCTCGGTCGGGGTGACGGTGGCGCTCGGTCGCGTGACCGACCGCGTGCTGCGGCCGGCTTTCGGCAAGGGAGTGAGCGCCGGCACGGTGTGGCTCGCGATCGCTGCCGTCATCGGACTCGCGATCCTTCGCGCGACGGGGATCGGCGTTCGCCGGTACTACAGCGGCGTATTGGGCTCCGCCGTGGGGGCCACGCTTCGCGAACGCGTCTCGGACCGGTACAGGGATCTGTCGCTCGCGTACCACCGCGCCACGCCGACGGGCGAGCTCCTCGCGCACGTGGAGGCTGACGTCGAGGCGGCCATCGACGTCTTGTATCCGGTCCCGTTTGCGATCGGCGTGATGTTCCTGGTCTCGTTCGCGATGGTCTCGCTCGTCCTCACCGATCCATACCTCACGCTCGTCGGGTTGCTGATGGTGCCGGCGCTCGCGATCTTGAACCGCTCGTTCGCGATCCGGATGCAAGGACCGGCACAGCGCGCGCAGGAGCGGATCGGGGACGTGTCTTCCGTCGCGCACGAGTCCGTCGACGGAGCGCTCGTCGTGAAGGCCCTCGGGCGCGAGCGGGCCGAGGTCGAACGCCTGCGCGACAAGGCGCAACAGCTTCGCAAGGAGCGCACCGACGCGGGGCTCGTACGCGCCGGGTTCGAGCCCGCGCTCGAGGCACTCCCCTCGCTCGCGATCACGGTGATGATCGCCGTTGGGGCGTGGCGCGTGTCGACCGGCGCGGTCACCTTAGGAACGCTGGTGCAGATGGTCACGCTGTTCGGCATGCTCGCGTGGCCGATGCGATTCATCGGCTGGATCCTGTCCGAGCTCCCTCGCGCCGTGGTCGGTCACGGCCGGATAGCCGGGGTCCTCGAGCAACCGATCACGATCGAACGCGACGCCGAGCCGGTGGTCCTGCCGGACGAGTCCCTCGACGTACGAGCCGAGGCGCTCTCCTACGAGTTCGCCGGCGTGCGCGTGCTCGACGAGGTCACCTTCAACGTCCGCGCGAACGAGTCGGTGGCGCTGGTCGGGCCGACGGGCGTCGGCAAGTCGACGCTCGCGCAATTGCTCGTCCGCCTGGACGATCCGACATCGGGCGAGATCCTGATAGGGGGAGTGAACCTGCGCCACGTCGAGGCGAGATCGCTGCGGCGCGCCGCTTCGATGGTGTTCCAGGACAGCTTCCTGTTCGCGAACACGGTCGCGGAGAACATCGCGCTCGACTCGAACGCCTCGCGAGATGAGATCGAGCGGGCCGCCACGATCGCGCAGGCCGACCGTTTCATCCGCGCGCTTCCGAAAGGCTTCGAAACGGTGCTCGGCGAGCGCGGGCACACGCTGAGTGGCGGGGAGCGGCAACGGGTGGCACTCGCCCGGGCGCTGGTCCGCAAGCCTCGCGTCCTGATCCTGGACGATGCGACGAGCTCCGTCGACCCGACCATCGAGGCCGAGATCCTGGTCGGCCTGCGCGCGGAGCTGAAGACGACGCTCATCGTCATCGCTTACCGACTGTCCACGATCCGCATGGCCGACCGCGTCCTCTACCTGGAGCGCGGCCGGCTGCGCGCGGCCGGCTCGCACGAGGAGCTCCTGGCCGGCGAGCCCGGCTACGCCGCGATGGTCCGCGCCTACGAGCGAGGTGAACGATGAACGCCGCGGTGGTGGACGAGACGCCCGCCGTCGCGGAGCCCGAGCACGACCTCCCGATCCCGATGCACCTTCAGAGATCCTGGAGCGTGCTGGTCCGCGGCCTCCGAGAGAGTCCCGCGCTGCGCACGGGCCTCGGCTTCACGGTGGTCGTCTCCCTCGCCGCAGCGGTGGCCAACCTCGTCGCGCCCGTGCTTATCCAGCAGATCTTCGACCACGGTTTCACCGGCGGGTTCCACCCGGGCTTCGTGTTCGGGATCTGCGGCCTGTCGTTCGCGCTGGTCGCCGGGACCTACGTCGCCGGCCGGGCGGCCGCTCGAAGGCTCGTACGCGCGTCCGAGGAGGCCCTGATGACGCTCCGCGTGCGGGGGTTCGAGCACATCCACCGGCTCTCGATCGCGTCGCAGTCGCAGGAGCGGCGAGGGGTGTTCGTGGCTCGCGTGACCGCCGACGTCGACACGCTGTCACAGTTCACCGAGTGGGGCGGCATCGCGTGGATCGTGTCGTTCGCGCAGATCCTCGGCGCGCTCCTGCTGATGCTCATCTACTCGTGGCAGCTCGCCATCCCGGTCGTCCTGCTGGTCGGCCCGCTCCTGTTCGTGGTGTCGAAGCTGCAAGCGGCGCTTTCGGCCGCGTTCGACCTCGTACGCGTGCGGGTCGGGCAGATGCTGTCAGAGGTCTCAGAGAGCGTCATGGGCGCCGCGGTCGTGCGCGCGTACGGGCTCGAGGAGCGGGTCGACAACCGCGTGAAGCGCTCGATCCGCGACCGCTACAACGCGCAGGTCCTCGCGCACTTCCGCACGGCGACGCTGTTCCCGATGGCGACGGTGTTCTGGGGGCTGTCGCTTTCGGTCGTGATCTTCGTGGGCGCGACGTTCGGGCCGAGATGGGGGCTCACGTTCGGGCGCGTGGCGGCGTTCCTGTTCCTGGCCGACATGTTCGTGCACACGTTCACCGACCTGCCCGAGATCTACGCCGACACGCAGACGGCGATCGCCGGCTGGCGCAAGATCCTCGCGCTGCTCGAGCTACCGGTCGAGATCGTCGAGCCCTCGCCCGGCGTCGCGCTGCCGGCGGGCCCACTCTCCGTCCGCGCCGAGAACGTCGGCTATCGTTACGGTGACGGGCCGCCGGTCCTGCGCGAGGTCTCGATCGAGGTGCCGGCCGGCGGGCACGTGGCGATCGTAGGCGAGACGGGGTCGGGCAAGACCACGTTCTCCAAGCTACTCACGCGACTTGCCGACCCCATCGAAGGTGGGATCACGATCGAGGGCGTCCCTCTGCGTGAGATCGCGCGCGAGTCGCGCCAGTCGACAGTGCGGATGGTGCCACAAGATGGGTTCCTGTTCGACATGACGGTTCGCGAGAACGTCCGCGCAGGCCGCGAGGGCGCGAGCGACCGCGAGATCGAGACCGCGTTCGAGGAGCTCGGCCTCGGCGCTTGGGTCAGATCACTCCCCCAGGGTCTCGACACGCGCGTCGGCGAGCGCGGCGAGTCCCTGTCGGTCGGCGAGCGTCAGCTCGTCTCGTTGGCTCGGGCGCAGATCGGCGATCCGGGCGTGCTGATCCTCGACGAGGCGACGAGCGCGGTAGATCCCGCCACCGAGCGACGCATCTCCGAGGCGCTCAGGCGGCTATCTACCGGACGAACGTCGATCACGATCGCCCACCGTCTCTCGACGGCCGCGACCGCGGACACCGTCTTCGTCTTCGACGGCGGCCGAGTCGTGGAACGCGGGACCCACGCGGAGCTGGTCCAGGCCGGTGGCGTCTACGCGGGGCTGTTCCGGAGCTGGCTCGGCAACGTCCGGACGTGACTCTTGGTCGGTTCGAGTCCGGCCTCCGGCTCCCAGGGAAGGCGCAGGTCCGGGCGTCGCGGATGTGGCCGGCCCGCGCCTCGGCCTCGGGAAGCTCCTCGGCTCCTCGAAGGTTGTGGAATGGGACCGCCAGCTTAGGGAGGGTCTCATGAGCGCGGGGACAGGGATCGTTGTGCTGGCAGGACGCGTCTTGTTCTCGGTCTTCTTCGCGAGGTCCGGGATCGGACACGTGAGGAGGCACCCGACGATGGGCGACTACGCGCGCGCCGCCTCCTTCCCAGCTCCCTATCTCGCCGGCTGGCCGGCGGGCCTGTGGCTCCTGGCGGCTTCCCTGTCTATCGGGCTCGGCATCTGGCCGGACCTGGGGTCTCTCATGGTCGCCGTCTTCGTCGTCCCCGCCGGCCTGTACTTCCACCGGTTCTGGACGCTCGAGGATGCCTCGCAGCGGCAGATGCAGGCGGGGCACCTGTTCCGGAACGTCGCACTCCTCGGCGCCTCGCTCGCGATGTTCGGGCTCTTCGTGTCCTCGGGAGAGGGGCTGCGATTCGCCATAACCAAGCCGCTGTTCAGCTTCTAGCCCGACCCGAAGTGACGTGGCGGCGCGCGGGCCCTCCCCGGCGACTTGGCTAGTTCCGCTCCTCGGGCCGGACATACACGGCCAGATGCCAGACCACGCGGCGGCGCTCGCTCCGGACCGGGAGGAAGCCCGCGGCCCGGACCCGGGCATCGATCCGCTCCACGTCGTGGACGAACACACGAAACCCCTGGAACTTCTTGTCACGCAGCCGGTACCAGAGGTTGGCGAACCGCGTCTGCCACCTGACGAGCGCGCCGGCCAGGCCCGCCGACGGCGGCGCGGTGAACGCGTAGACGGCACCGGCGGCCGAGAGCGAGTTGTCGAGTAGCCCGTCCACGTCGGGGTAGCAGCAGAACACCCGATTCAACACGACGATGTCGGCCTTCGGCAAAGGGGCCTTCGCCCCGTCCCCGACCTCGAAGGAGGTGCGGTCGGCCACACCGCGAGCCGCCGCCAGACGCCGCGCCTCACGGACTGCCTTGATCGAGAGTTCGACGCCGAACGCCTGCCCCGCGCCGTGCGTGACGGCCTCGATCCCAAGGTCGCCTATCCCACATCCAACGTCCAGGACGCTCCGACCACGGACGCCGACCTCTTCCAACGCCGCCAGCAGAGGGGCGGTGACCCCGGCGATCGTGCGCTTCGTGTTGGCCCGCTTCGACCAGTGGTCGACCCAGTCATCGAAGCAGCAGCCGCCCTGTTCATCGTCCACAAGGCGAAGTGTAGGACTCGATCTCGAGTCGCTCGCCATGCGGGCCTGGTTGGCGGACCCGCACAGAAGCTCTGCCAGACGGCCGACAGAGTCCGGCCATGTGAGATCCAGGCGCGGCCAGGTCGCTACCGCAGCGATAGAGAGGCGACCAGGAACTCGCTGTCGCCGATCGGTCGCGTGCCGTTCAGGTTCTCTCCGATGCCCGGATGAAGCGGGCGGTGCCACTCGTCGGTGCGATTAGGGTCTGACGTCCGTCTGCCCACCGGACCCGATAGCTGACGCTCACCTCGCCCTGGACGACCTCTAGAACTTCGCCCTCGCGAGGCAGGGAGCCGACCTGCGGCGAGTCGATGACGATGAGATCGCCTGGCTGGGCTGGCATGGCCGGCCTGGATGCGGGACCGACCGGCATCGCTGTGCGGCCGGGCGGCGCTGCGGCCCGGCGCGCAGGTGTCATCCCGGGCGGAGACACGACTGGAGTCGAGCCGCGAGGAGTGGCCTTCTTCGCCGTGGCCTTCTTCGCCGTGGCCTTCTTCGCCGTGGCCTTCTTGGCCGTGGCCTTCTTCGCCGGCACGGTTTGCCTCCCCTCTGACGTAGTCCGTCCTGCCCGCTGATTACATCCCCCGAGGGCCCCTAGGGGCAAGGGCCCTCAATACCGCGGCGCGGTCCCTGCCCCACGGAGGGCAGAACCGGCGAGGCGATCGCCGCCCGGGTCTTCGGCTCGACGAATGGGCCCGACCCGGTACGCTCGGCCTCGGGCTCGGGCTCGAGCGGGTGATCCACAGGCCCCGGCACCCTCCCGCGTCGTGAGACCTGTATGCGACGCGCCAAGAGGCGTAGGGTCGAGCCCGTGACCCAGACCGGCGTCTATCGGACCGAGCTCGGAACGATCTTCCGGATCTCGGAGGAAGAAGACGGTCACCTCTCGGTCCAGCTGCTGAAACGGGCCCTCTGGGTCCCGGGGCCGATCGGGATGGTCGGGCTCAGGCTCGCACCGACGACCGCCCGGTTGACCGCACGCCAGGTCCGAGCGTTGCCCCGGTAGCTCGAGGCACTGTCGGGCGCCGTCGCGCCGAGCCACTGTATCGGGGTTCGATCAGCCCTTCGTGGCGTACCTCTCTGCGCCCGAGAACTCGACCGAAGTCACGGCCTCGTCGCCGACGACCCAGGCGTCGTGGCCGGGGTGAACCTCGTACGCCTCCCCGGGGCCGACCTCCGCCTCGCCGCCGTCGTCGGTCACCACGTGCAGCCTGCCCGACAGGAGGTATCCGACGTGGTGGGCCTGGCACGAGTCCGTCTTCGCGATCGGCTTGACGCTCTCCGACCATCTCCAGCCTGGCTCGAAGGTGTACCGGCCGATGGTGGTCTCCCCGATCTTCACCACCTGGACCTGTCCGCGGTCGAAGGTCCTGGTCTCGTCCGGGCTTTCCAAGGCCCTGTTCGTTACGCCCATCTCGACTCCCTTCTTCGGAAGCCAGGACCCTACTCCAGATCCGCCGCGCCGAACAGCCTGGCCTGACCCAGCCCTGTTCCATCCCTCCCTGGGGCACGAAGCTCGGCAGGCACGCAGGGCTACAGTCGGAAGATGGCCCTGTTCGAACCGATCTTCGTGCTGGAGGCCATCCTGGCCCCGGGAGGAGCAGCAGCGACGACGGCGAACGCGGATCGCACGACCCATGACGGCTGGGACGCGCACAGGCGGGATCAGCTCGCGCGTACGACGAGCGCCACTCCCGTCCAACGCCTCCGTTGGCTCGAGGAGGCGATCGCCTTCGCCTTCCGGGCCGGGGCCCTCCCCCGACAGACGATCCAGACGAGCACGGATCCCGGCTCATCGCCGGACGAAGAACAGCACGTTTCCTGAACCGGGACTCAACCCCTCCAGCTCCTCCCCGCGAGGCGCCCTTCGGCCGGGTCAGCCGGTGGTGACGGTCACCTGCCCGCACATCCCGTGGCAGACCGGTTCCGCGACGCCGCCCTGGATGAGCTTCCCTTTGGGGTTTCCCCGGAGCAGAATCCGTGGTTAAGTCGGGTAGGTGCCATGGTGAAGCCAGCGCACCCTGATGGGGCTGAGGCGAGCAGTTGAGCCCCGGAAACGAGCAACCGACCTCGGAGGCAGGAGATGGTTGGAACACGGCTGCGGCGCCTGCGTATCGCGCGCGGGCTCACCCAGAAGGACCTGGCGGAGCCCCTCTACACGAACGCATACGTGAGCTCGATCGAGTCCGGGAAGAAGCCTGGTTCCCCAAGGGCCCTCGAGCACTTCGCCCGGAAGCTGGGCGTCACGGCCGAGGAGCTCGCGACGGGGCGGCCATCGGATCTCGAGCCGCGCCTCGAGATCCGGCTTGCCGAGGCACGGATCGCGCTCTCCTGGGGTCGTCTCGACGAGGCCGCCGGGGCATTCCGCTCGATAGCGAAGGAGGCGAGGCGCTACCACCTCCCCCGGATCGAGGCCCGCGCTGAGGTCGGCGTGGGGCTCTTCTTCGAGCGCCGCGGGAAGCCCGGGGACGCCCTCGATCACTACCAACGGGCCGAGGAGATCCTTTCGGGCGAGCCGCCGACCGCTCGGGTGGAGGCCGTGGCCGGCAAGGCCCGCTGCTTCCACTCGCTCGGCGACCTGCGCTACGAGGTCCATCTGCTCGAGAGCCTGCTCGGGCAGATCCGCCGGGAGCGCCTGGAAGATCCCGAGGCCCTCGCGAACCTGCACGCGGGCCTCCTCTACGCGTACGTGGAAGCCGGCCTGTACGAGAAGGCCGTTGAGTCGGCCGCGGAGCTTCAAGCCCTCGCGCCGCGGCTCTCGGACCCCGCCCGTGCAGCGCAGATGCACGTGAACGTCGCTCGCCTCTACCTCGCGCAGGGCGACGCCCACCGCGCCCTGAGATCGCTGGGGCATGCCGAGGACGCGTACCGCCAACTCGACCTGAGAACGGAGATCGGGTATGCCTCCCTCGCGCGCGGCTACGTCCTCACCCGCGAAGGCAGGCTGGGCGAGGCGCGGTCGGAGCTGGAGCAGGCGCTCGCGATCTTCGAAGAGACCGGAGACGAGAAGGATCTCACTCGAACCATGGAGGAGCTCGGGCGCGTGGAGCGCCTGGAGGGACAGACCGATCGAGCTCGAGAGCTGCTCGAGCGAGCGATCGGGATCCTCGGGACTTCGGACACACCCGTTCTGGCGCGCGTCCACCGGGAGCTCGGCCTGGTCCTCCTCCAGGTCGATCCAGAGGCGGCGGAGAAGAACCTCAAGATCGCGATCGAGCTGTGCAAGCTCGGAGAGCTGCCTGCCGACGCCGCGGTCGCCTATCGGGGGCTCGGCGACCTGCTGAACGCGCGCGGAGAGCTGGAAGCTGCCAGCGACGCGTACCGGACCGGGATCCTGGGCCTCGAGGCGCACCTCTAGTCAGCGCGCTGCCGTCCGAGGCCGGGGGTCGGGAGGGGTCGCGGCCGTCACGGGCCAGGAACACTAGTGAGGTCCCGTGACCCCTCCGGATCCCCGTTGTTACGGGACGTGCGGCCAACTCGCCGATCCTGCCGCCCACACGGCGGCCAGCGCGACGAACCAGCCCACGACCAGAAGCGACCGCTTCCAAAGTCGGGTCTTCATGTCTCCACCTCCCTTCGGGGGGCGGAACGTAACAGTCGGCTGATCTCCTGGTCAACTCAAAGGTTAAGCCGCCAGGGACGACTCACCAAGGCTGTTCCATCCCAACGGCACTCGAAGTTCTTGGTCTGCTTCGCACACGAGAGGCGTCGGCGATCTGCTCGGCTCCGGCGCGGCTACAGTTCTGTCCACTCGAAATCCCACTCCGTCCCGATCGAAGGGGTAGCGTTATCGATACTCAACTTGCCGGTCAACGGAAAGAAGATGGTCGAGTTGACATCGAAAGCCTCGAGGTCCCATACAGACCACGAGCCCGGGTCGCCCGTGCCCGAGAGCGTGCCGGTCGACCCCGGGATCCTGGATGAGCCGATCCGCCTGCTGATCGCCGACGACAACCGGGCGACCCGGGAGATGCTCCGCGACCTGCTGCCAGGGGAGGGATTCCAGATCGTTGGTGATGCGAGCGACGGCCCGCAGGCCTATGAGCTTGCTTGCTCACTCCGGCCGGAGGTCGTGCTGATGGACCTGCGCATGCCGGGCATCGACGGCATCCAGGCCACGACGCTCATAAAGACTCAGGTGCCGAGGACACAGATCGTGGTCCTCACCGCCTTCCCCGAGGGCGACTCTCGATGGGCCGCCAAGCTGGTGGGGGCCGTGAGCTTCCTCGACAAGGACGCGCCGCTCGACGAGCTGGTGGAGGCGCTCCGAGCAGCCGCGATCGCCTACCGAACCCAATCAGTCTGAGGAGTCGGAGGGTCCTCGAGACCTGGCTGAGGGCATCGACCGTCAGGTCCATCGTCGGCGCCCTCCATGCCGATGTGCGCGGTCTCGCGCAGGGGCAGCTCGCGGAGGAGCCACGTCACGGCGAACGCAACCAGCGCGAGCGGCACCGCCGCCAGGAACACGACGTGGATCGAGCGGGCCAACGCGAGGACGACCCCGTCCCGGACGGCGGGCGGCAGCTGCCGGATCGCCTGCGGGCTCCCGGTGATCCCCTCGGACCTCACTCCGCCGGCCCCCGCCGGCAGCAGGCGCGCCAGGTTGAACGCCAGCCGGTTGTTCAAGATCGCCCCGAACACAGCGACGCCGAACGCGCCGCCCATCGACCGGGTGAAGGTCTCCGTCGCGGTGGCGGTTCCGAGATCCCGGTGCGGGACGGAGTTCTGCACGGCGAGGACCATCACCTGGATGATCATCCCCACGCCCAGGCCGAGCAGCACCATGTACGCCGATGACGTGAGGCGCGACGTGCCGATCCCCATGGTCGAAAGCAGGTACAGCCCGATGGCGATCAGGGCGGTGCCGACGATCGGGAACACCTTGTAGCGGCCGGTGCGGGTGATGAGCCGCCCGGACGCGATCGAGGACGTCATCAGCCCCGCCATGAGCGGCAGGATCAGGACGCCGGAGTTCTCGGCGCTGGCTCCGCCGACCGTCTGGAGCCACAGCGGCAGGAAGATGATGCCTCCGAACATCGCGAACCCGACCAGGAACTCCAGGCCGCTCGCCACCGAGAACACAGGATCGCGCCACAGCCGGAGCGGGATGATCGGCTCGGCCACCCGTCCCTCCTGCACGATGAACAGTGCGAGCAAGACGACCCCGGCGATCGCGAGCCCGACGATCGTCGGAGAAGCCCACGCGTACTGCGTGCCGCCCCATAGGGTCACGAGCAGCAGGGACGTCGCGCTGCCCATGACGGGCGCGGCTCCCAGGTAGTCGATCGCGTGCCGAACCCGCCGGTAGGGCAGGCTCAGCGCCGACGAGGTGATCACGAGCGCGACGGCCCCCACCGGAACGTTGATGTAGAACACCCACCGCCAGGTCAGGTGATCCACGAAGAACCCCCCGAGAAGCGGTCCCACCACGCTCGCGAACGCGAAGACCGCGCCGAGGTAGCCCTGGTACTTGCCGCGCTCCCGGGGCGCCACGATGTCTCCGATGATGGCCTGGGCCATCGCCATCAGCCCACCGCCCCCGATCCCCTGGAACGCTCGGAACAGGACGAGCTGGAGCATGTTCTGGGACAGGCCGGCCAGCATCGAGCCGGCCACGAAGATCGCGATGGCCGCCTGGAACACGATCTTGCGGCCGAGCAGGTCGCTCACCTTCCCGTACAGGGGCACGGACACGGTGGACGTGAGCAGGTATGCCGTCACGACCCACGAGAGGTGGTTCAGCCCGCCGAGGTCGCCCACGATCGTGGGCAGCGCGGTGGCTACGATCGTCTGGTCGAGCGCGGCCACGAGCATCCCGGCCATGAGACCGCTGTAGACGACGAGGATCTGGCGATGGGTGAGGTTCGCGGTCCGCGTGGTCGCCTCGCTCACGATGTCCTCCTGACCTTCGTCCCCCGCTCGCGCTCCTCCTTCTCGGCCTGAGCCGAAGCCACCTTCGCGAACAGCCGAACGAGCTCGCCTCGCTCGGATGGCTCGAGAGCCTCGAGCATCTCGGTGAGGTAGGCGCGCCTGCCCCGGGCCACCGCCTCGGCCACCCGTCGACCCGCAGGCGTCAGCGCCACTGCGATCGAGCGTCGGTCGGTCGGCAGCACGCGGCGAACGACCAGCCGGTGCCCCTCCAGCCGGTCGACCAGGCGGGTCACGCTGCTCTCGGCCAGACCTAGCTGGTCGGCCAGCTCGCCCACTCGGACCGAGGCCTCCGCCAGGACCGCGATGGCCTGGAGCTGCACGGGCGACAACTCCGAGGCGACGCCGCGATGCAGCTTCGACCGCAACTTGCGGCTGAGGAAGAACCGCCCGATCTCGACCCAAAGGGCGTCGAGCTCGGCGGCTGCGCGGTCGACGTGGCTGGATCTCTGAGACATGATTCGCTGCATGATACAACCTCTGCAATCTGCAAGTGGTCCCGGGCAGCAGGGAGAAGTACGCAGGTGCGGACTCCTCCGTTCCTTCATTCCGAATCAGCGGTGTCTTCAACACCGCTTCACATCAGGCGCCTAGCGTGACGTGTATCGAAAGGAAGGGTGTCCGAGGAGGGCGCGATGGACCACCAGACGAGGGGCGGAATGAAGATCAGGCCGACGTGGGTGGTCGCTGCCGGATCGGCGGTGGTGGCCCTCGTTGCGCTGGGAGTTCCTCTCGTCGGGCTTCTCTACGTGGGCGTCCTGCTTCTCTGCCCCCTGCTCATGATGAGCATGCACGGCGGCGGAGACGGGCATGGCGCGGGAGGCTCGCCCGGGACGCGCGCCGATGTCCATGGTTCAGGGCACGGGCCGGCTTCCACCAACCCCGACGAGCCGGAAGCCCGGAAGGAAGGGGGCCAGCGATGATCGGAACGCTGCTCCTCGTCGGGGTGCTCCTCGTGGTGGGAGCCGCGATCGTGATCGGCGGGCTCTTCTTCCCTTCGAAGCTGCTCCTCGCGCGATGAACGACTTTCTCGCACGCGCGACTCCAGGCGCGCGGTCCTCGTTCCGGCCTCCGGCCATAGCTCGCGCACAGGAACCGACGGATACTCAGGCCGCGGGAGTTCTCGTGAGGGGAACAGACATGGACCAGCATGAGCTTCACCACGGTGGGCACCCGGAAGCGCCACACGGGGGCCACGATGGCGAAGGCAAGCGGGCGACCGCGATCCTGCACGTCGGCGGCCTGAGCTACGCGAGCGAGAAGGAGGTCGTCGAGCGGGCGCTGCGCCGGCGCCCCGGGGTCGAGTCGGTCGAGGCCAACCCGGTCTCACAGACCGCGACGGTCGTCTACGACTCCGAGGAGACGTCCCTTGCCGAGCTGCGGCGCTGGGTGGAGGAGTGCGGGTACCACTGCGCGGGCCAGTCGGTGCCGACACACGTGTGCGACCCCATGGAGGAGCCGGACCCGGCCCATGCCGGGCACGAGATGCCCGCCGAGGGGCTCCCCTCGCCTCACGAGGTCATGGGACACGGTGGGCACGCCGGCATGTCGATGGAGCAGATGGTCCGCGACATGCGGAACCGGTTCCTCGTCGCGGCGCTGTTCTCGATCCCGATCCTTCTGTGGTCTCGGATCGGACGGGACGTCTTTGGCTTCACGGTCTCGGCGCCGTTCGGCCTTCGCGATGACCTGTTCCAGCTGCTGCTCAGCCTCCCGGTGATCTTCTACTCGGGCTGGATCTTCTTCGAAGGCGCCTACCGGGCACTGCGTGCAAGGACGCTGGACATGATGGTCCTCGTGGCCGTGGCGATCGGGGCCGGGTGGTCCTACTCGCTGTGGGTGACCCTCACCGGCGGAGGCGACGTGTTCTACGAGGCCGCCACGGTGCTCGCCGCTTTCGTCCTCCTAGGACACTGGTTCGAGATGCGGGCGCGCGGCGGCGCGAACGACGCCATCAGAACGCTCCTCGACCTGGCGCCCCCCATGGCCCTGGTGGTCCGCGACGGCGACCCGGTCGAGATCCCCACCGCGGAAGTGGTTGTGGGGGACCTGCTCCTCGCACGCCCGGGAGCCAAGATCGCCGTGGACGGGACCGTCAAGGAAGGCGAGAGCGAGGTCGACGAGTCCATGGTGACCGGCGAGAGCCTCCCGGTCCACAAGGAGCCCGGGTCGGAGGTGATCGGCGCCACCATCAACGAGAACGGCACGCTCCGCGTGCGGGCCACCAAGGTCGGGGCCGACACGGCCCTTGCCCAGATCGTGAAGCTGGTTCAGGAGGCCCAGAACTCCAAGGCCCCCGGTCAGAAGCTGGCCGACCGGGCGGCCTTCTGGCTGGTGCTCGTGGCGCTGATCGGCGGCACCGCGACGCTGCTCACATGGGTCGCTGTGGGCCGGCCGGCGAGCGATGCCATCCTGTTCGCCATCACCGTGGTCGTCATCACCTGCCCAGACGCCCTCGGTCTGGCCACCCCGACGGCCATCATGGTCGGCACGGGCCTCGGGGCTACGCGCGGGATCCTGTTCAAGAACGCCATGGCCCTGGAGGAAGCGGCCCGGACCCAGGTGGTGGTGATGGACAAGACCGGCACGCTGACCAAGGGCGAGCCGGAGGTCACCGAGGTGATCGCCGACGGCCTCGCCGAAGTCGATCTCTTGCGACTGGTCGCGGCGGTCGAGCGAGACTCGGAGCACCCGTTGGCCGAGGCCGTCGTGGCGTACGCCGACGCCCACGGCGTCCCGAACGTGCGGGCCGAAGCCTTCGAGAACGTCCCGGGCCACGGCGCGATGGCCAGGGTGGACGGCCGCAAGGTGGCAGTGGGCAACCTCCGCCTCATGGAGCGGGAGGGCATCGACATGGCTGTCCTGGAGGCACGGCGGCAACAGCTCGCCGCGGGCGGCCAGACAGCGGTGATCGCGGCGGTGGACGGCCGGGCCGCCGGCCTCATCGGGATCGCCGACGCGCCCCGTCCAACTTCCCGAGCTGCGATCGCGGCGCTGAAGGACGCCGGGGTGGAGGTCGTCATGCTCACCGGCGACAACGAGGCGACCGCCCGCCGCATCGGGAGCGAGCTCGGGGTCGACACCGTGATCGCCGAGGTCCTTCCCGGCGACAAGGCCGGGAGGATCGCCGCGCTCCAGGCGAGCGGCCGAAAGGTGGCGATGGTCGGTGACGGCGTCAACGACGCGCCCGCGCTGGCCCAGGCGGACCTCGGCATCGCCATCGGGGCCGGCACGGACGTGGCCATCGAGACGGCCGACGTCGTGCTCATGCGCTCGGACCCCCTGGACGTTCCCACCGCCCTTAGGATCGGGCGGGGGACGTTGCGGAAGATGCGGCAGAACCTGGGGTGGGCCGTGGGCTACAACGCGATCGCGCTGCCCATCGCGGCCGGCGTGTTCGAGCCGGCCTTCGGGCTCACGCTCCGGCCGGAGATCGCGGCGATCTCGATGTCCGGCTCGAGCTTAATCGTGGCCGTGAACGCGCTGGCGCTGAAGCGCATGCGGCTCCCCGGCGGCCAGGCCCCGTCCCCTGCCGAGCCCGCGTAGTCGCCGGCCCTGAGCCGGTGCGCGCCGCGGCGCTCACGCGTGTGCGCCCTCCCCGCCGCTGGACGTGGGCGCCGCGCGCGATGACGTACCAGGGACGCGAGCTGTCTCCGGCCGCGGGACGCCACCGACCTCTGCCACGCGGTACCACCAGGGGATGCGGCGTTCGATCAGGAAGTCCACGCTGTAACGACTCGGCCCGAGCTGGGCGTTCAGCACCAGCAGCGCCAGGAAGACCACCGCGTAGATGATCGCGGTCCCGACGTCGGCAGCGCCGGTCGTGTATGGCCCACCGAAGCCCTCCGCCGTGGACCAGATCAGGAGGCTGAACGCCGTTGCGGAGATGTAGGTGAGCTTCCGGGCGAAGCCAAGGATCACCGCGAGCGCGATGACGGTTTCGACCCCCGCCACGAGGTAGGCGAAGAACCCGCTGTACGGACGCTGGAGCCTGATCCAGAAGTCGAACCAGGGCTTCAGCCATCCAGGTTGGCCGTCGGCTCCTTCTCTCAGCAGATCCATGTAGTCGGCTCGGAAGCCCGGCAGCCACTTCAGGACGGCATCGACGAGCCAGATCACTCCGAAGGCGATCCGCACCGCACTCTTCGGCCACTCCCGCGCGCGGAAGCGAGCTTCGGTCTGAACCTCGGTAGGCTCGGCCATGACGTCCTCCTTCGACATCCTCCTTGCCCATCCCCTACTGGGGTAGGCTACTCCACGCCTGATCGCTTATCAGGGACGGGAGTCCCTTTTCCCGCGGGTCCGATGGGCGAGGAACCCACCCTCAGCGAGACTTCGCGCGCTCTTTCACGCAGCCTTCACCAAGTGCTGCCGATAGATACCCTACCTGGGTATAGGATGAAGACGGAACGACACGGTCGGGTGCCGGTCAGGTGCGGGCGATCGCAGCGGCCGTCGGAGCGGTCGATCGTCGCTTGGCGCGCCACCAGAGGGCGACGACCACGGTCACGATCGCGACGATCGACGTGAGCTGGCTGCCCGTGAGACCGAGCAGCGGGCGCGGGTCGGTTCGGAAGAAGTCGGTGAGGACCCGCCCCCCCGCGTACCACAACGTGAACACCGCGATGGTCGACCCGTCCTCCCGAGGCTTCCGCATGAACCGGATCAGCACGAAGAGGAGCACGCTGGTCAGGATCAGGTCGTAGAGAGCCACGGGGTGGACCACAGTCCCGATCGGCGGGACGTTCGCCAGGGGCTCAACCCCTCCCACGAACCGAAACCCCCAGGGGAGCGTGGTGGGCTTTCCAAGGTGGTCACCGATGACCAGATCGCTGACCCTTCCGATCGCGATACCGAGGGCGATCCCGGGAGCGGCCATGTCGAGCAGGGGCAGGATCGAGAGCTTCTCCCGGCCGGCGACGAACCCGCCCACAAGGACCGCCCCGATCAGGCCGCCGAGCAGGCTCATCCCGCCGTTCCAGATCGCGACCAGGTCCAGGACCGAGCCCATCTCTCGCCAGTGGCCCAGATCCCACGCGACTCGCGTGCCGACGAGCCCGCCGATCAGGGCCCACCACAGAACCCGCGAGAGCGTCTCGTCGGAGATGCCGCGCGGACGCGAATACCGCTGCATCAAGCGCGCGCCGGCGAGGAAACCCACCGCGATGAGCAGCCCATGGGGTCTGATCATCAGCGGTCCCACGTGGAAGCCCGTCACGACCTTCCAGGAGATGTGGGCGAGCACAGGCTCAGGCTGCTGCACCGATGTGGCGAACCGGTGGAGCGCACGTGAAGGCAGGATGCGTTTCCTGCCGCGCGGCTGCGCGTGGGGGCGAGCCTCGAGCAGCTCGGGGCGCATCCGGCCTGCCCATCGTCTTCACCGATCCTTCACACGCGGCCCCGAAGCTGTAGGTGGCGTGGAGGTGATCCAGGTGAGGCAACAGAACGGCTGGGCCAGGGTCGGCCGTTTCCGGAGGCCGGCGCCGTGACCGAGATCGTCGTCGTCACGTCTCCGGCCTGCCACCTGTGCGAGGACGCCCTGGAGGCGCTGGCCGAGCTGTCCGAGGAGTTCCCGCTGTCGGTGCGGGAGGTCGACATGGCCTCCCCCGAAGGGCGGCAGCTCGTCGAGCGGCACCGGCCGTCGATGCCCCCCGCCGTGCTGGTCGACGGCGTGCTGTTCAGCTCGGGGCGATTGCCGCGCAAGAAGCTCCGCCGGTACCTGGAGCGGGCGGCATAGATGGGCGGGCTGCTCACCACCGGGTCGATCCTCGCGGCGTTCTTCGCCGGCGCCGTCGCGCTCTTCAGCCCCTGCTGCATCGTGTTCCTGTTCCCGGCATACCTGGCGTCGGCGGTGAAGAATCGCCGCTGGAAGCTCCTTCCCCTGACGCTCGTGTTCGCGCTCGGCCTCGCGGTCGTGCTGCTGCCCGTGACCCTCGGGGTCGGCTTCGTCATGACTTCGGTTCGCCGGTTCCACACGCCGCTGTACGCCTTCGGAGGACTGCTGATGCTGGCCCTCGCGGTCCTCGCGCTGCTCGGGAAGACCTGGAGCATGCCCTCGTTCGTGCGAGCGCCCTCGGTGGAGCGGAGCGACACCGCGGGGGTCTTCGCTCTCGGGGTGTTCTCGGGGGTGGCGTCCTCGTGCTGCGCTCCGGTCATGGCCGGCGTGTTGGCGCTGTCGGCCCTGTCCGGATCGGTGATCGGAGCGGGTGGCCTCGGGCTCGCCTACGTGTTCGGCATGGCGTTCCCCCTCTTCCTCATGGGCCTGCTCTGGGACCGGCTCAGGCTCGGCGAGCGAAGGCTCTTCCAAGCCAAGCCCGTTCGTCTCCGCGTCGCCGGCCGGACCGTCCACACGAACACGGTGAACGTCAGCGTGGCCGTCGCCTTCGCCGCGATGGGCGCCTTCGTCCTGTTCCTGGCCGCGAGCGGAAACACGACCAGTGCGCCGGGGTTCCAGCGCGCGATCGGGCGCTGGCTCTCACGAACCTCGATCGACATCGTCCGGTTCCTGAAGCCGGTTCCCCAGCCGGTCCTCGGCCTCGCCCTGCTGGGCCTGGCCGCGTTCTTCGTCGTGGCCGCGGTTCGGGGCAGGTCCGACACCGATCAAGGAGGGAGTCACCATGAGCACGAAGACCAGGCGGTCGTCGCAGCGGCATCGCGGGAAGACGCGTCCGAGCCCGCCGTCCCACACGCCTGTTGCGGCGACGGATCAGAGCCCTCCCAGGAAGCCGAAGCCAGGACCGAAGCGCCGGCGCCGTAGGAGCTTCGACCCGTCCTGGGGTCAGGTCGCCGTCGTCGGGGTCGTGGTCGTGGTCGGAGCGATGCTCTTCTTCGGGAACCGCAGCTCGGGCGGCGGTGAGGCCCTCGCGGGCAAGATGGCCCCGCCGTTCTCGCTCGCCTCCACGAGCGGATCGACCGTCTCGCTCTCCGACTACCGAGGCGAGAACGTCCTCCTCTACTTCAGCGAGGGAGTCGGGTGTGACGCCTGCTTCTACCAGATGGTGGAGCTCGAGAAGAACGGAGGCGAGCTCCGGGACGCCGGCATCACCGTCCTGCCGATCGTCATGAACCCGGCGGACCAGGTCCGGAGCGAGATGACGCGCTTCGGCATCACGACGCCGTTCCTGATCGACGAAGGTGGCGCGGTGTCGAAGGAGTACGGGATGCTCGGCAAGGGCATGCACGCGGACCTGCCCGGACACGGTCTCGTCTTCATCGACGCCTCCGGGCGGATCCGCTGGGCGAAGGAGTACTCGTCGATGTACGCCTCGACCTCCGAGATCATGTCGGCCATCCGCCCCTACCTCTCTTGAGCAGCGGCCCGGTTCCCGGAGGGCCCTTGGACTCGGATGGCCAAGGGCGAAGGACCCTGATCGCCTCTTCGGGTCGCCGTGAAGCTCGTGTTACGGCAGACTGTGGTGGGGGACGCAACATGGGCACGGCAACCATCCTCGTCGTCGACGACGAGCGCAAGATCAGGGACCTGGTTCGCTCCTACCTCGAGCGGGAAGGCTATGCGGTGCTCGTCGCGGAGACTGGGCAGCGAGCTCTCGAGACCCTGGAGCGCGCGAACCCAGACCTAATAGTGCTCGACCTCATGCTCCCCGATCTCAGCGGGGAGGAGATCGCCAGGGCGGTTCGAAGCCACTCCAGCGTGCCGATCATCATGCTAACCGCCAAGGCCGCGGAGGACGACCGGGTCACCGGCCTCCGCCTTTCGATCTCCTCTACAGCCTCGCTGCCCACCCGGGTCGCGTGTTCTCCCGCTTCGAGCTGATCACCAAGGTCCAGGGGTACGACTACGAGGGGTACGACCGGACCATCGACGCCCACGTGAAGAACCTGCGGCGGAAGCTCGGCGAGGACCCGAGACACCCTCGGTTCGTCCTCACCGTCACTGGGGTCGGGTACAAGTTCGGGATGAAGCCGGATGCGTAGATCCTATGCGCTTCGGTTGGCCGCGGCCTTCGCCGGCGTCGGGATCGCGGCGGCAGCGCTCACCGCGATCCTGGTGAACGTCGAGTTCGGCACCACGTTCGCGTCCTACCTGCACGAGCAGCAGGACGCGAGGGAGCGGCAGCTCGTCGCGGGGCTCGCCGACTCGTACCGGCGGGCGGACGGCTGGAGCGCGGCCGACCTCGAGTCGCTCCAGTCCCTCGCGCTGATGGACGGTGGGGCGGTCCGGGTCGTCGACGCACAGGGCAAGACGGTCTGGGACGCCTCCGCCGGGGTGAGCGGCCAGATGGCGGCGCTGCACCGTCAGATGATGGGAAGCGGGCCGCTCGGGCCCGAGCAGCGGCTCCCGATCCGGGTGGATGGCTCGGTCGTTGGCACGGCGGTCATCCGGCTCCCCCAGCCCGGACTCCTCCCTCAGGACGTCGCGTTCCGTTCCTCGGTGAACCGGCTGCTGCTCTTGGGGGGGATCCTCGCCGGTTTCGTGGCTCTGGCACTGGGGATCGTGCTCGCCCGCCGCGCGACGGCGCCGGCTCGAGAGCTGACGAAGACGGCCCGTGCGCTGGCGCTCGGCGACCGCTCGGAACGGGTCGAGTCCGAGGGTCCAGACGAGTTCGGCGAGATGGCAAGAGCGTTCAACACGCTGGCCGACACGATCGAGGAGGAGGACCGGCTGCGGAGGGAGTTCGCGGCCGACGTCGCACACGAGCTGCGCACGCCCCTCACGATCCTCCGCACCCAGATCGAGGGGATACAAGATGGCGTGGTCGAGCCGACGTCACCCGCCCTGGCCTCCCTGCACGAGGAGACGCTCCGGCTGTCCCGGCTCGTCGCCGACCTCGAGACCCTCGCCTCGGCCGATGCCGCCAGGTTCTCGCTCGTCCGCCAGCCGGTCGACCTTCGGCCCCTGCTCGAAGGCGCCGCACGGGAGTTCGCGGGCCCGTACGAGGCCGAGGACGTGCGGCTCGCCGCCTATCTCTCCGATGTCGCCGTCCAGGCGGACCCCACACGGATCCGGCAGGTCGTCGCGAACCTGCTCTCGAATGCGCTGAAGTTCACCCCGCCGGGTGGTGAGGTCGACCTCACCCTTCGCCGGGAGGGAGACAACGCCGTCATCCGCGTCTCCGACACCGGCCCGGGTATCCCCGCCGACGAGCTCCAGCAGGTGTTCGACCGGTTCTTCCGGGGCCGCGGCGCCCGCGCCGGCGGATCGGGGATCGGCCTCACCGTCGCCCGCGAACTGGTCCGGGCCCACCGAGGCGACATCGAGGTCGCGAGCGAACTGCAGCAGGGCACGACGTTCACGGTTCTCCTGCCGCTGGCTTCATCCGGGGAACGCGCCCCCTTCATGGCCCCTTCACACGCCCCGGTTACGGTGGGCGTCGAAAGGAGGCGGTGAAGATGAAGGCACGTTGGATCTCCCTCGGGGTGGCGATCGGGCTCGCTCTCGCGCTCACCCTGGGTTTCACGTTCTCGGCGGGTAGCTCGAGCGGCACCAGTCCGTCCAGCACAACTCCGACTGCGGCGCAGACGGACTGGTGGACGGCGATGGACGCTATGCACGACTCCCCCGGGATGCAGCAGATGCACGCTCAGATGCCCGCGGAACTTCAGGCCCGATGCGACGCCATCCACGAGCAGATGGAGCAGATGATGAACGGCGACATGAGCTCTCACCACTCTGGAGCAACCGGCGGCGGGATGATGGGCTCCGGGTCCGGCTCCTCGAGCGGGATGATGGACTCCGGGTCGGGCATGATGGGGAGCTGAGAAGAGATGATGCCCTACGGCTGGAGCGGTGGCGGATGGGGGTTGCTCTGGATGATCCTGTCGTGGGTCTTCATCGGCGCGATCGTCGTGCTCGTCCTTCGCGCGCTGTTGCCAGGCTCGCCGCAGAGCCCGCACGGGCAGCGCGGCGCTCGCGAGATCCTCGACGAGCGCTACGCGCGCGGGGAGATACCCGAGGACGAGTACCGCGAGCGCATGCGCGTCCTCGAGGAGACGGCACGCTGACAAGCGTCCGCACCGAGGGCCGGTGCTCCTGACCGGCCCTCAGCGCTTCTCCTGCACGAGCGATCTCGACCCGTTCAGTCCTTGCCCGCGAGGCGCCGGCCGAACCGGCGCCCTTCGGTCGCGACCTCGTCCTCGTCGGCGTTGACCAGTCGGCCCTCGCGGACGACCGCCCTTCCTTCCACTAGGAGGTGGCGCACGCGCCGAGGCGCACACAGGAGCACCGCCGCGACGGGGTCGGCCTCGGCTCCGGCGAAGCTGAGCCCGTCGAGACCCACCAATGCGATGTCGGCTCGCTTGCCGGGCTCCAGCGAGCCGATGTCGTCCCTGCCCAGGCACGCGGCGCCGCCCCGCGTCGCGACCCGCAGCGCCTCCCGGACGGTCATGGCTCCCGCGCCTCCCACCGCTCGCGCCGAGAACAGCCCCTGGCGCGCCTCGGCGAGCATGTCCCCGGCATCGTTCGAGGCCGATCCGTCGACGCCCAGGCCCACGGCCGCCCCGGCGTCGAGGAGCGCTCGGGCGGGAGCGATCCCCGAGCCCAGGCGCATGTTCGACGAGGGACACCACGCCACGGCGGAGCCGGTCTCGGCGATGCGGCGGACGTCCTCGCCGTCAAGGTGCACGCAGTGGGCCAGCCAGACGTCCGGTCCCAGCCAGCCCCGATCCTCGAGCAGATCGAGCGGCCGCTTCCCGAACTTCTCCAGGCAGAAGGCCTCCTCGTCCGTCGTCTCGGCGATGTGGGTGTGGAGCCGAACGCCGAGCCGGCGCGCGAGCTCGGCCGACTCGCGCATCAGGCGGTCGGTGGCCGAGTAGGGCGTGCACGGAGCGACGGCGATCCGCAGCATCGAGCCGGGTTCGGGGTCGTGGAAGCGCTCGATCGCCTCCTCGGTCTGGGCAAGGATCGTGTCGGTCTCCTGCACCACCAAGTCGGGCGGCAGCCCTCCCGCGGACCGGCCGAGATCCATGGAGCCCCGGCACGGGTGAAAGCGCATCCCGATCTCGGCCGCCGCGTCGATCTCGGCCTCCAGGAGACCCTCGACCCCATCGGGGAAGACGTAGTGGTGGTCCGTGGTCGTGGAGCAGCCGGAGAGCGCGAGCTCGGCGAGGCCCACGCGCGATGCCGCTCGCTCCCACTCGGCGTTCACCCCGGCCCACACCGGCAATAGCTCCGTGAGCCAGCCGAACAGGCCCTGATCCTGCGCGCGCGTCCGGGTCATCGCCTGATACAGGTGATGGTGCGTGTTGACCATGCCGGGGATCGCCACGGTGCCGCGACCGTCCACCCGTTCGGCCCCCTCGGCGTCGGGCGCCGCTCCCGAACCCACCCACGTGATGACTCCGTCCTCGATCAGGATGGAACCTGCGACGAACTCGGCGCCCGCATCGTCCATCGTGACGACGACCTCGCACGACTCGACGAGAACCTTCGCCACGCCGTTCACCCTCTCCCGTCTCCGTCGGACGACCGGCCGGGTCGCGGGAACAGCGACCGCGCCACGATGAGCCGCTGGATGTCGCTCGTCCCCTCGTAGATCTCCTCGAGCTTCGCGTCGCGGAGCCACTTCTCCACCGGGTACTCCCGCGAGTAGCCGTACGAGCCGAGCGTCATGACGGCGGCGTTCGCGGCGAACGAGGCCGCCTCGCTCGCGGCGAGCTTGGCCATCGAGGCCTCGGTGCCGAACGGCTCGCCGCGATCGGCCAGGTCGGCGGCGTGCAGCATGAGCAGCCTTGCCTGGTCGAGCTTCATCTTCGCGTCGACCAGCCGGAAGGAGACCGCCTGGAACTCGTGGATCTTCCTGCCGAAGGCCTGGCGCTCCTTCGCGTAGTCGACCGCGACCTCGAGCGCCGCGCGGCCGATCCCCATCGAGTTCGCCGCGAGCGTCACGCGGCTCTTCTCGAACCAGCGCATCACGCCGGAGAACCCTTCGCCCTCACCGCCTATCCGCCGGTCCGCGGGGATGCGGCAGTCCCGCAGGAACAGCTCCGCCGTGGGGTAGCACCGCGAGCCCATCTTGGGCAGCTTCCTGCCGACCTCGAAGCCGGGATCCGTCTTCTGGACGAGGAAGGATGTGATGCCCTTCGCGCGAGTGCCCGGCGCGACGGTCGCGTAGATCAGGTAGAGGCCGGCGTTCGGCGCGCCCGACACCCACGTCTTCTGGCCGTTCAGCACGTAGTGGTCGCCGTCGCGCACGGCGGTCGTGGTGATCGCGGCGGCGTCGCTGCCGGCGCCCGGCTCGGTGATCGCGAGCGCCGACATCATCGGCTCGGAGGTGCAGAGCGGCGGGATCCACCGCCGGCGCTGCTCCTCCGTTCCCATCTGCACGATCGGGCCCGCGAAGAAGCCGGCGCTCGCCACCAGCGAGCCGATCGGCGCGTCCCCCCACGCGAGCTCCTCGCCGATCAGGCACTGGGTCCTGACGCTCTCGATCCCGCCGCCTCCGTAGGCCTCGGGCAGGTCGTAGCAGGTGAGGCCGACCGCGGCGGCCTTGCGGATCACCTCCAGCGGGAACTCCTCTGTCTCGTCGTGGTGAGGAGCGACGGGGCGGATCTCGCTCGCCGCGAAGCGGTGAGCGAGATCGACCAGCTCGCGCTCGAGGTCGGGATCGGTCCTCATCGCGTGCAGTCTGGGGCTCCCCGGGTTCGCTCATCAACGCTGAAGCTCACGGCCCTCATCCCTCAGCTCGCCGCCTCGGCCAGTGCCCGGACGGTCTCGACGTCTCGTGCCTGCGCGAGCAGCGTCGTCGCTCCCGCGTCGCGCCAGGCATCCAGACGATCGCGGATCCTCGCGACGGGGCCGGCCAGGGCCAGCTCGTCGACGAGCGCGTCTGGCACGGCCGCGATCGCGTCGCCACGGCGCCCGTCCAGGTACGCGTCCTGGATCGCGTCAGCGGTCTCCCCGTAGCCGTAGCGCGAGACGAGCGCGTGGTAGAAGTTCGCTCCTCGCGCGCCCATGGCCCCCACGTACCGCGCGATCGTCGGGCGCACTGCGTCGCGACATGCGGCCAGGTCCTCGCCGGCGGCGATGGGGACGATCGGGGCGACGTCGAAGCCGTCGCCGTCGCGGCCGCCGCCGCGGCCGGCGCGCGCGAAGCCCTCCGCCAGAGATCCGGCGAAGAGGCCCATGCGCTCGGGGGAGAGCAGGAACGGGATCCAGCCGTCGGCGATCTCAGCCGCAAGCGCCACGTTCGCTGGCCCTATCGCCCCGAGGTAGATCGGCATGTCGCCGCGGAGCGGCTGCACGTTCGTCTTGAGCGGCTTGCCCAGACCGGTGCCGTTCCGCATCGGGAGCTCGTATATCTCGCCCCGGTACGTGAGGGGCTCCTCGCGGCGAAGGATCGCCCGCACGATCTCGACGCACTCGCGCGTCCTTGCCAGCGGGCGGTCGAACGAGGCGCCGTGCCAGCCCTCGACGACCTGGGGACCGGACACCCCCAGACCGAGCCGGAACCGCCCCCCGCTGAGGTGATCGATCGTGAGCGCCGCCATGGCCGTCGAAGCCGGCGTGCGCGCGGTGATCTGCATCACGCCCGTGCCGAGGCCGATGCGCTCGGTTCGAGCGGCGATCCACGAGATCGTGGCGACGGCGTCTGACCCCCAGGTCTCGGAGACCCAGACGGAGTCGAGGCCCAGTCGTTCGGCCTCGCGGGCCAGCGACACGGCGTCGTCGGGACGCCCCTCCCAGTGGCCCACGTGGATGCCGATGCGCATGCCGCGCGAGCGTACTATGGCGCGCCCGAGCGACGATGGGGCCTCCCGCCGCCGAGGCGCCGAGCACACGGCGCTACGCCGGGATCCTGCTCCTCGGCAGGAACCTGCCCTGTCCCGGCTTGCCGTGGAACTCGCCGTTCTCGACCAGGACCCGGCCCCGCTGCATGACCAACTCGGGCAGACCGCGGACCGTCCGCCCTTCATAACAGGAGTAGTCGACGCGCATGTGGTGCGTCGCGGCCGAGAGCACCCGCTCCTTCTTCGGATCGAACACCACGACGTCGGCGTCCGAGCCCGGGGCGATCGTCCCCTTGCGCGGGTACAGGCCGAACATCTTGGCCGGCGCCGTGGCCACGAGCTCCACGAACCGGTTCAGGCCGATCTGGCCCTTCTCGACGCCGCCGTAGAGCAGCGTGAACCGGTCCTCCACCGAGGGCAGCCCGTTCGGGATCTTCGAGAAGTCGCCCCTGCCCAGGTCCTTCTGCCCCTCGTAGTTGAAGGGCGCGTGGTCGGTGGAGACGACCTGAAGGTCTCCGCCGCGAAGGCCGGACCACAACTCCTCCTGGTGGTCAGGCGTTCGCAGCGGCGGCGAGCAGACGAACTTCGCTCCCTCGAACCCGGGTCTGGCCATGTCGTCCTGGCTGAGGTACAGGTACTGGGGGCAGGTCTCCGCGAACGCGGGCATCCCGCGGTCGCGCGCCTCGCGCAGCGCGTTCAGCGCGTCGCGCGAGGACAGGTGCACGATGTAGGCGGGCGTGTCGGCGAGCTCGGCGAGCTTGAACACCCGATGGACGGCCTCACCCTCCATCACAGAGGGGCGGGTGAGGCCGTGGTTCACGGGTTCGGTCTTGCCCTCCTCCAGGAACTGGCGGACCAGCACGTCGATCGGCCCGCCGTTCTCGGCGTGCATCATGATGAGCGCCCCGGACCCTCCCGCCTGTCGCATGGCCCGGAAGATCGACGCGTCGTCCAGCATGAACACGCCCGGGTAGGCCATGAACAGCTTGAACGACGTCACCCCCTCGCCGACCAGCTCGTCCATCTCCTTCAGGACCTGGTCGTTCACCTCGCGGACGATCACGTGGAAGCCGTAGTCGGTGCAGGCGTTCTGGGCCTTCTCGAACCAGCGGTCCAGGCCCTGGCGGAGGCCCTCGCCGTAGTCCTGCACGGCGAAGTCCACGATCGTGGTCGTGCCCCCGAAGGCTGCGGCCCGGGTCCCGGTCTCGAAGTCGTCGGAGCAGAAGCTGCCGCCGAACGGGAGCTCCATGTGCGTGTGGACGTCGACTCCTCCGGGCATGACGTAGCGGTCGGAGGCGTCGATGACCCTGTCGGCCTCCACGCTCATGTCCACCCCGATCGCGGCAACCCTCTCGTCCTGGATCACGACGTCGGCCTTCGAGGTCTCGGTGGCCGTGACGACTGTGCCACCCCTGATCAGCGTCCTCACGGCAGCAGCTCCGCCAGCTCTCCGTAGGTCTCGGGACGGCGGTCCCGCATGAACTGCCAGGTATCGCGGACCTCGCGGATCTTGTCGAGGTCCAGGTCTGCGACCAGCACCTCGTCACCTGAGTCCGAGGCCCTCGCGATGATCTGGCCGCGGGGGTCGCAGAAGTACGAGGACCCGTAGAACCTGGCCGTGGACAGCGGCTCCTCGACGCCGACGCGGTTGATCGCTGCGATCCAGTAGCCGTTGGCCACGGCGTGAGCCGGCTGTTCCAGCTCCCACAGGTGCCTCGAGAGCGACTCCACCGTCGCCGAGGGGTTGAACACCAGCTCGGCCCCCTTCAGGCCGAGCTCCCGTGCCACCTCGGGGAAGTGGCGGTCGTAGCAGATGATGAGCCCGATCTTCCCCACGGATGTGTCGAACACCGGATACCCCAGGTTCCCGGGCTTGAAGTAGAACTTCTCCCAGAAGCACGGTCCGACGTGCGGGATGTGGGTCTTGCGGTACTTGCCCACCAGCGTCCCGTCGGCCTCGATCACCGCCGCGGAGTTGTAGTACACGCCGGTCTGGGCCTCCTCGTACCAGGGCACGATAAGGACCATGCCGTGCTGCCTGGCCACCTCCCGCATCCTGGTCATGGTGGGCCCGTCCTCGGGCTCGGCGGTCCGGTACCACTTGGGGTCCTGCTCGGCCGGGAAGTACGGGCCGTTGAAGATCTCCTGGAGGCACGTCACCTTGGCCCCGTCGGCGGCGGCCTTGCCGATCAGCTCGACGTGCTTGTCGATCGCCTCGTCCTTGGGCATGTTTGCGTAGCACTGGATCACCGCCGCGCGGACCGTGGTCATGCTCGACCTCCTCCTCTCAGTTGAACGCCGGGATCAGCTCGGCGCCGAAGCTCTGGATCACCCCTGCGGGGTCGTCGACCATCGAGTAGATGTTGAACTGGTGAACGCCGAGCGCCTGAAGCTCGCTGAGCTTTTCCCGGCACTGCTCGGCCGTCCCGATCACGCAGAAGCGGTCCACCACCTCGTCCGTCACGAACGACGCGTGCTCGGCCCCCGTGCGACCGTGATCCGCGTAGTCGTAGTGGTCCCGGGCCTCGATGTAGTCGGTCAGCTCCTTGGGCAGGTCGGTGTCGCTGTACCGCTTGACCAGATCCACCACGTGGTTCGAGACCAGGGCAGGGAACCACCGAACCTGGTCTCGTGCGTGCTGGAGGTCGTCGGTCACGTAGGCGGGGGCCGCGCTCATTATCTGGATGTCCTCGAAGCGCCGGCCGGCCTCCTGCGCGCCCTCCCGCACGTACCGCAGGGACCACTCGATGATGTACGGGTCTGCGAGCTGCATGATGAGCCCGTCGGCCACCCGACCGGCGCAGCGGAGCGCCTTCGGCCCGTAGGCCGCGACCCACACCGGCAGCTTCCCGTTCGCCCACTTCAGCCGGGTCGGCGTCCCCAGATAGTCGACCTCACGCCCTTCGGCCAGATCCTTGATCGTGCGGCACGCCGCCTCCAGGTGCTCGACGGTCATCGGGGGCCTGCCGATGACTCGCCTTGCGCTGTCTCCCCGGCCGATCCCCATCACCATGCGGCCGCCCGAGATCTCGTTCAACGTCGCAAGCGCGCTCGCGGTGACGGTGACGTCTCGGGTCCCGGGGTTGGTCACGCAGGTTCCGATCTTGACCCGCTCCGTGTTCGCGGCGATCAGCGAGAAGACCGGGTACGGCTCCTGCCAAAGGACGTTCGAGTCCCACGCCCAGATGTAGTCGAACCCGTTGTCCTCGGCCAGCTTCGACAGCTCGACCACCCGCGAGGCGGGCGGATCCAGCATGAAAGTGACGCCGAACGAGAGCATCACGCCTCCTCCACGAAGAGCTCGGTCTGCGCCGATCGGCTCCTCGAGCCGTGCCTGTGAAGCCGGCCGTCGCAGAGCTGAGAGCATGACGCGACTCGCCCTACACCTCAACACCCTCCCCGGGCGATATCGGCGCCGATCGACTTCGGGCCGAACGGCCCCCCCGTACAGGGCCGTTGGGCCCGACCACGCACCTTCCCCCTCGACGCACACTCGGTCGTCCGCAACGAGAGGAGAACGCCATGAAGCGGCTCGTCCTGGGGGGCGTCTTCGTCAACCTAGCTCTGCTCATCATCGGGCTCACCTGGATCGTCCCGGCTGCGCGCCCCGCCAAGGCGAGCGAGGGACCGGCCCGCCCCACCGCGCCGGCAGCCGTGGCTCAGAGCACCTACGTGCCCCAGGTGAAGAGCTTCATCGTCACGACGGTCCCGCTCCTCGTCCACGAGCAGGACACGACCTTCGGGTACCTGACGAAGGACTTCTCCAAGAAGGGCGTGCTCCACGGCAAGGAGGTCTGGGGGTTCTCGCCGAGCAGCCTGACCGTCTACCAGGGAGACACGGTGAATCTCACGCTCGTGGATCCCTCGGGGGACCCGCACACCTTCACGATCCCCGACCTCGGATACAACCTGAACGTTGACGCCGAGGCCACCGCGACGGGTAGCTTCGAGGCGAGCAAGGTCGGTATCTTCTCCTTCGCGTGCGAGGTGGGCGAGCACAGCCCCTACATGTGGGGGCAGCTCGTCGTGCTGCCGGATTCGGACGCCCCGCAAGCCTGAGGCCGAGGAGCTCAGAGGTGCTGGTCCGCTACTACAACGAGGTCGCGCTCGCCGCCTCCGACGTCGAGAGCGCTCTGCTCGACGACCCCGGAAGCTGGCTCCCGCGCCTCGCGGTCAGGACCGAGGACCACGCACGATCCCGCCTGGTCGAGGTCGGGTTCGGGGCCGACCGGTATCGGATCGAGAAGCTGGTCGAGATCGAGCTCGGCGAGCCGGTTCAACTCGGCTCGAAGACCGTGCTCCCGATCCGCTGGCACGCGACCGGGGCGTCGGGGCTGTTCCCGGCGCTCGAGGCGGACCTGGAGGTG